>NZ_JBUBKD010000010.1:0-132546 GCF_054902215.1 Nitrospira sp. CMX1
TGAAACAACCACAAACCAGCATCGTACTTATCGACGATCATGAAATGGTCCGCCGGGGGTTGCGAGCTCTGCTTCATCTCGAAGCGGATCTGTCGATCGTGGGCGAGGCGGCAACCGTAGCCAGCGGGGTAGATCTCGTCGAACGATTGACGCCTCAGATGGTCTTGCTTGACGTCAAACTGCCCGATGCCACGGTCACTGAGGCCATCCGCCGCTTGTTGGGCGTTTCCCCAAAACTGCGAATTCTTATCCTCACAAGTTACGCGGAAGATACGACGGTCATGGCGGCCGTCCAGAACGGTGCCCATGGCTATGTGCTAAAAGACGTTCGCATGGATGATCTGATTCGAGCTATTCGGACCGTCGCTTCGGGTCAGGGCTATCTTGATCCTCGAGTGACCCAGCAGGCACTGCATTGGATTCGGACCAGCTCACACTTGGGAGTTACGCCTCACGGGGTCTCCCGTCTCTCTCCGCAAGAGCGCTTAATCCTCCCGCTTCTCGCGGAAGGGAAAACCAACAAAGAAATTGCCGTTCAGCTACGTTTGAGCGACAAGACCGTCAAGAACTACCTGGCAAACATTTTTGACAAACTCCATGTAAAACGACGGACCGAAGCGGTGGCTTGGTTCATGAAAGAATCCCATATACCTGGTGTGGGGCAAAGCCCGAAACTCTGATTGGCCTGCCCCCACACCGATTCTCGGCCTCACCTCTGCTTGCCCGTGTATCCCCCATCCCCTCTGGTTTTGCGGGACTTCCGAGTTCTATACTATCCTCAGATATCTACACTCATCGAGTGATGACTACGCTTGCACCCTAGTATTGGCTGGGCGACACAGAGGCTTCAGTTCATGAATTCACCGCTGGAGACCGACGATTCAACCTGCAGCGCACCGGGCCCACCACGCAACCAAGGACTGGAGCCCCAGCAGACGCCTGTTCAGACGAAGCAAGGCCGTTCCCCCGTGCAACTCTCTACAGTCGGAGCTGTCCATGTGGGGACCTGGGAGTGGAATAGTAGGACAAATCGAGTGAACTGGTCGTCGGAAACCGCACAGATCTTCGACCTTGTTCCTGACAGTCGTGATGGTTCGTACGAAGAGTTCTTTGCTCACGTCCATCCGGATGACGGCCATTATCTCAAAACGTCCACTGCGCAGGCTCTTGAGACTCGTTCCTCATATGAAATCGACTATCGAATTATCACGCCGTCTGGAGTCGTCCGGTGGGTGGCATGCTTCGGTCGCACCATGGTCGATGAGACCGAATCAGTGTCGGGCATGATGGGCACTGTTGAAGATATCACCGCCCGTAAAGAATTTGAGCTCACTCAGCACGCTTTTAGAGAGACCATGGAAGCACTAGTTCGAGAACGAACAGCAGTGTTGGAACAGACTATCCTAGACCTCAAGAACCAAATTGGGCAAAACCGGCAGATTGAAGCTGCACTCAAGTCAAGTGAACAGCGCTACCAATTGCTCTACGAACACAACCCTTTCATATATTTCACACTATTGCCTGACGGAACTGTGGTGTCCGTCAATCGTTTCGGGGCTGATCAACTTGGATACCGAGCAGAAGATCTCGTCGGCCAATCCATTGTGAAGGTATTTGATTCAAGAGAGCACCATACAGTGTTGCAGCAGTTGGCCACTTGCGCCACTCACCCCTACACAGCCTTTCAATGGGAGGCTCAAAAAACCAGACGAGACGGAACTCGGCTATGGGTTAAAGAGCATGCTCAGGCGATTCATGATCACACAGACCAAATTCTTATCCTTGTGACCTGTGAGGATATCACGGGGCGCAAGCGCACAGAAAAGCAGCTCCACGAGACTTCTCGCCTCCTCTCAACCCTCGTCGAAGAGTCCGCGCTACCGATTGTCAGCCTCGATCGCGAGGCGCGCGTGGTCAGCTGGAATCACGCTGCGACTCGTCTGTTCGGGTGGTCTCGGGAGGAAGTATTGGGCCGCGAACTCCCTTATATTCAGGCCGGCGGCGAGCCGGCAGCCGATGCCCTATGGCAAGCAGGACTGCGCAGAGAGTTGACCGGCCCAGTAGAACTACAGCGCCAGCGCAAAGATGGCAAGGTGTTGAACCTGCTCCTCTGGCCAGTGTTCGTCTATGACGAATTCGAAGAGGTTTCGCTGGCAGTCGGTCTCTATGTAGATCAGTCGGACCTCAAACGAGCCGAGGCGGCCAAGGTCCAAAGCGAAGCGCAGTTGGCCCGTCTTATCGAACATTTCCCCGGAGTGATTGCTCGTGTCGACCATGCGCTTCGGTGTACGTACGCCTCCCCTGGATATGAATGGTGGTTTGGCAAGAATCCGGAATCCATCATCAGCCTGACCATTGAGGAGGTCATCGGCAAAGAGGCTTTTCTCCGAACCCTCCCGTTGATCATGAGGGCGCTTGCTGGTGAACGTGTGGTCTTTGAAAATCACATGCCGACCAAGTCCGGCGAGACCTGGCATGGGCTCATCACCCTTGAGCCGGAGTTCGATGATTCCGGAGCATGCAAGGGGTTCTCTGTGTTCGCGATCGATAACACAGAACGTCGCCTGGCTGAAGAGCAGGTCCGGGAAAATGAAGCGAGATGGCGAGCCTTCTATGAACATGCCGGAGTCGGCATCGCCCAACTCAGCCAGGACGGACATTTTCTTCGCGTCAATCCTCATCTCTGCGAACTGCTGGGCTATTCCGCTGGAGCCTTGCTCCAACGGAATTTTCAAGAACTCACACATCCGGACGACCTCCCATCGAATCTGCCGGATCTTCATGAACTACAGATGAAACATCGCCATCCCTTCTCCGTGGAGACACGGTGTCGACGGAGTGACCGAACATGGGTGTGGGTTGATTTGAGGGTATCGTTGGTCCAGGGGATCTCCGGTGACCAAGACTATTTCATAGCGGTCATTCAGAACATCACTGACCGCAAATATTCCTATTCGCTCCTCCAAGCCGCGATCAACTCGGTCGCGGACGGCCTGCTCATCGTTGACCGACATGGCAAGGTCACCAGTATGAACCAACGATTCTTGCATTTCTGGAACATCCCCCAGACACTCGCAGACGGTGGAGACGACGAGGCACTGCTCAGCTTCGTTCTGGACCAGCTCCAAGAACCGGACGCATTTTTACGCAAGGTCCGTGAGCTGTATGCTCATCCAGCGCAGGAAAGTTTCGACGTGGTTGCCTTCAAAGATGGACGAGTGTTTGAGCGATACTCTCGACCACAGGTCCTGGATAACGAAATCGTCGGACGCGTCTGGAGCTTTCGTGATATCACTGAGCACAAGCTCGCCGAGCAGGCATTACGGGAGAGCGAACTGCGGCTGCAGCGTTTCGTGGCCGAAGCCCCCGTTGGGCTCTGCATCCTCGACGAGAATTGGCGCGCCATCATCGCCAACCGCGCGTTGTGCGAGCTGACGGGCTATGAGCAACATGAAATCGTCGGGAGCACCTACGCACTGTACACCCACCCCGAAGATCTTTCAGCACACATTCAATTGACGGATGAATTCTATCGGGGAATCAGATCTGCCTATACCCATGAAAAGCGCTACATCAGAAAGTCGGGTGAAATCATTTGGGTTTCTGTGAAGGCTACGCGTATCGAATTATCGGGCCACCAAGGTCCACTACTCCTTGCTGCAGTGCAGGATATTACCGAGCGTAAACTGGCACTAGCAGAGCGAGAGCAGCTCAGCCGTGACCTACACGACAACCTCCTGCAAACCCTGTACGCGGTCGGACTACAACTCGAAGCCGGCAAGCTGGCAATGGAGCGATCTCCACGCCGGTCAAAAACACATCTCTCTCACGCTATCCGCCAGCTCAATGGTCTCATGGTCGATGTCAGACGGTTTATTGCCCTCTTGACGGAGCGCACTCCCGTGCAGCTGGACTTTGGGCAGGCACTTCGAGCACTGGTGGACTCCACGGCAGACACCGCCTGTCTCGCCGCAGAGCTGGACATTAAGAGCCCTGTGCTTTCTTTCATTACGCCTCAACTCGGGGAGCAGCTGTTGAATATTGCACGCGAGGCTTTGAGCAACAGTGTCCGCCATGCTCGCGCCTCCCGTCGCTGGGTGCATCTGAGTCTAACCCAAAACTCAATCCGGCTACTCATCGGCGACAATGGTATCGGCTTCTCTCCCACCCGCAAACGCCGCGCTGGCCGAGGACTTGCGAATATGGCGGTTCGCGCTCAACACATGGGTGCGTTGTTCTCTCTCGAAAGCCTACCAGGCCATGGAACAACGATTACCGTCGACGTGCCATTGAAAAAAGACGCGCTGTATGCGTAAGTCACCAGCAATTCGACTCGTGATCGTGGATGATCATGAAGTCGTGCGGATCGGTCTCTGTGCGGTCCTCAACCTGACGCCCGGGCTCAAGGTCATTGGGCAGGGAAAGCGGATGGCGGAGGCGAAGAGGATGTGCTTTCGCCTGAAGCCTGACCTTGTGTTGCTTGATATCCGACTGCCGGATGGAAGCGGTGTCGATGCGGCCAGAGAAATCATCGCCCGGTGTCCCAACACCCGGGTCTTGTTCCTCACGAGTTTCGCCGATGACCATACGGTGCTTGAAGCCGTTCGAGCCGGTGCTCATGGATATCTTCTCAAAGACATCGCCTCCCGGACACTTGTGCGTGCCATTCGAACCGTTGCCGCCGGACAGACGCTTATGGACCCCCGCCTGGCTCGACACACGTTAGACTGGTTCAAGCAGGTCCCCATCGAACCAGGACAATCTAAACGTCCCCTCCTCTCCCCTCAAGAACAACGCCTGCTTCCTTTGGTGGCTAAAGGCCTGACCAACAAAGAGATCGCCCAATTCCTTCGTCTCAGCGAGAAAACGGTCAAAAACTACCTCGCCAATATCTATTCCAAGCTCAATATTGGTCGCCGATCGCAGATCGCCGCGTTCTATGCCGGTAGCTTCAAGGGATCTGGTGCCCGTCTCCCTCCTGGACGCCACTAGACACCTCCTGATGCCAGATTCTTGCAAGACTCCCCTTGGGTAAAGAACTGTGCGCGTTGTTCCGATAAGAAAGGAGTCGTTCTAAGCCGAAATACAGGTTTGTAGCACACGCAGGTCGCCAACACCGCACATCACCACATGGCCATAGGAAACATGCCCGCGCAGTCCTCATCGTCACCTGCAATACTTCTGATTGAGCCGGATCAGGACCTTGCCTTGGCATTCCGAGAGCTGATTGCCGTCGCCTATCATGCATCGGTCACGCTCGATGTCGTGTCTTCTCTCTATGAGGGACTCACCTATCTCCAGACCCATCACGTCTCGTTGATTCTCATGAATCTCTCTCTGCCGGACGATACCGGGCAGGAGGCAGTGGCACGGGTCCGCCGGACTGCCTGTTCCAGCGCAGTCATTGGGTTCCATCGAACTGCCGATGCCACGGTGCTGTCTGACGCCATCCGTGCGGGAGCCCATGAAGTGTTACCCATTGTCCCACCCTCAGCTGAAACCCTCCGCCTGTCGATCACCAATGCCTTGATCAGAGCCACCCGCCCTCTGACGGCCACCGAACCAGCACCCTCGATTCCCGCAAGCCCTACCCTATCTCTACCCCTTGCAAAAATTGCACACGATTTAAACAACAGCCTGACATCCATCAAAGGATACACCGATATTCTCCTCGCGCGATTATCAGCGGAGGATCCGGCACACTACTGCGCTGAACAGATCAAACTGGCATGCGGACGAGCCGAAAATTTGATCAAGCTGTTACCACGTACGACCAGTACGTCCCCCGCTCCGCAGCCTTCACGGCCAATCAACAACGCCCCAGCCGCCTGAGATCTTCATCAATCTCCAGAATTGACAGTCCTTCATCCCCTGACTAGGATACGGGCGGCCATTGAGAGAGCCTATTACACATATCGTTCTTTCTTCTGAAAGGAGCCCGTAATGTCCGACTCTGGTTTACCCGATACCCGGGGAACCCACCGTTCATCCAATCCCACTCACACTGCCAGCAATCAGATCGAAGCCTTCTTCGAATCGGCCGTCTTTGCCAGTCGGTGGATTCAGGCGCCGCTCTACGCAGGACTTATCATAGCCGAACTGCTCTACGCGTATAAGTTTCTGGTCGAACTCTGGCACATGGTGATTCACATCAACACCATGGAAGAAACGGTCTTCATGCTGGGCGTCTTAGGCTTGATTGATGTCACCATGGTTGCCAATCTTCTGACCATGGTCGTGATCGGCGGGTACGCGACGTTCGTCAGCAAGCTGGATCTGGAACACCATCCGGATCGTCCTGAATGGCTGACACACGTCGATCCCGGCACCATCAAGATCAAATTGGCCGCATCCTTGATCGGCATCTCTAGCATTCATCTCTTAAAGGGATTCGTCGACGTCGCGCACGAGGACCCGGAGCATTTGAAGTGGAAAATTTTCATCCACATGACGTTTTTAGCCTCAGCCATTCTCTTGGCCTGGACTGACAAGATCATGCAAAAGGACAAGAAGCATTGAACTGTGGCGTGATACGATTCGGCTGGCTATGGAATATCTCGGTGAGAAACCAGACAGGCTTAGCCTGAACGCTCTCAACTCATTAAATCCTCATCGGTTCTCTCGGGGGTACAATAGAGCAGGGTGAGAGACAGACTGACTCTCGCGATAGCTCCGGGAACACACGGCTAGGAAACCGCGTCTCCTATCGCAGCCTTGATGGCTTCGACAGTGAGGGGCTTTTTGAGATATCCATCGACCACGAAGGGAAGATCGGATGGAATCTCGCCGCTCACGATATCGTGAGAGAGACCGAGAATGCGTAGCTGAGAAAACTGCTCTTTCAGTCGTTGCACCTGAATACGTTCTGCTTCTGAGGTCAACAGATTGAATTCCGCCACCAAAAGAGAGGGCGAATGCTCAAGGACGATCTTGCTAAGATCCGCCACGTTCGTGATGATAGAGACCCGGCACCCAAGCTTTTCTAAGGTTCTTCCGAGAATCGCCTGACTGACTGCTTCGTTCACGTACATGAGAGCATTCCGCTGTTTCACGACTTGTGGTGAGCTCGGACTTACCGCAGTAAAAGGAAGATCGAACCAGAAGCGGCTTCCTCTTCCGAGCTCACTCTCGAATTCGATTGTCCCACCCATCAATTCGACAAGCTGCTTTGCAAGGGCCAATCCAAGTCCCATCCCTCCGTATTTCCTTCGATTGGATCCATCTGCCTGGACGAAGGGCTGAAACAATCGATCTGCATCGGCCTTATCAATACCAACTCCCGTGTCAGTAACAGTAAATCGTACCCAGCTTGCGCCACGAGACGACTGAGGCTCCGTGTCCCCAGATGCTCGTGGAGAGGGACCTACGTGCAGGGAGATCTCACCCCGCTCAGTGAACTTGACGGCATTACTCAGGAGTCCAGAGACCAGACGGCCCAGGCGGGCCCGATCGCCACAGAGATTCAAAGGAACCGTTGGATCGATATCATGCCGAAGTAGGATCGCTTTCTCTTTTACTCGCTCCAGCAATGGCGTCAAGTGGTCTTGCACCACCGCATGAATGGCAAACTCTTCCCGACTCAGTATCACATGTCCCGATTCCAACTTGGAGAAATCCAAAATGTCGTTGATGATATCCAACAAGGCCTTTGCAGACGTCTTGATCGTTTCAGCACAATCGCGCTGTTCCGGTGTCAAATCTGTGTCAAGCAGTAAGTCATCCATCCCGATGATGCCATTCATCGGTGTCCGAATCTCGTGACTCACCGTGGCCAGGAACTCTGATTTCAACCGCGCTCCTTCCAGCGCGGCGTCGCGAGCCTGAACCAGTTTCTCCTGGCTGTCACGCAAGTCACGCATGGCTTGACCAGCCCGCAACATGTAGCGCACCCGGTGGGTCAAGAGGAGCCCATTGATCGGCTTGACGATAAAATCGGTCGCCCCAGCATCGTACGCCTGTGTAATGGATTGATAGTCCTCCAGTCCGGTCATCATGAGTACCGGTGTATGGATTCCCTTGGGCAACCGCCTCACCTCGGCACAGACGGCAAAGCCGTCCATCTCCGGCATCATAATGTCCAGGAGTACCAGATCTGGAGCGTGGCGGACGAAGGCTTCGATTCCCAGACGCCCATTCTCTGCCTCTTCCACCGACCACCCAGACTGCTCAAGCACTTCACGCGCTAGCATTCGGGCAATAGTATCGTCATCGATAACCAAGACCGTCGGACGACGTTCGATACTCATGCTGGAACACTTCCTTTGGTCACTTCCCTTCGAAGCGCAACACAGGCCGCCGTATAATGTTGCCCCAGCCGATCAACCACCTCATCGACATGCGTTAGGTCTTGACGCTCTCCCATCTGCTCTAATTCTCGACAATCAGCGGAAACCGCCGTGGCTCCAAGCTGAGCGCTGCTCGACTTAAGGCGGTGCGCGGCAGCGCGCAGTTCCGTGGCATTTTGCAACCGTGCGGCTGAGCGTATTCGGTCGACAATATCCGGCGACGTTTCAAGATATGACGTTACGACGCGTACGACAAGATCGGGCTGTCCCGGACGTTGAAGTACGCGAATCCCCGCCAGAGCTGTTTGATCGATGACCGCCTCAGCAGGCTGCCCAACCGGATCCGTTTCCGGACGAACATCCTCTGTCAGATCACCCACTAGGTTATTCGCACCGAAACCTGATGGACGCGCGGACCGACCCGAATCCCCTCTCGACCAGTGCGGTACCCAACGAACAAGCATCTGCTCAAGAAGAGCGAGGGTAAAGGGCTTAGTGAGATAATCATCCATGCCGACTGAGAGACAGTGCTCCCGGTCGCCTTGCATCGCGTGCGCCGTCAACGCCACAATCGGCAGTCGTCGTTTGGAAACGCTCCCACTACCTTCGCCCGAACCCACTCGTTCCGTCTCGCATGCCCGAATCAGTTTGGTCGCGGTCATTCCATCCATCTCCGGCATCTGGCAGTCCATAAAGACAAGGGCATAATCCGTCTTGGCTATGGCAGCGACGGCCTCTCGTCCATTCTCTGCCGTATCGACCTGGCAACTAAGCATTTCCAGCATGCCACAAGCTACTTCGCGATTGGTTGGATTATCCTCCACTAGGAGAACACGAAACTCGCCCGCGTTCACTGGGAGCTGATCGCTGACCGTTTCATCACATTTCGCCGGCATGATAAGCGATTCTGCCGACCTCGAGACCGGCATATCAGAGCGTTTGCAATACACCGTGAATCGAAAACAGGTCCCTTCTCCCGGACGACTCTGCAATTCAATCGTCCCACCCATGAGAGTCACCAGTTGCTTGACAATCGCAAGGCCCAACCCTGTTCCTCCGTATTTCCTGGTCGTCGATCCATCCGCTTGAGAAAATGCGTCGAAAATATGTGTCTGGGCATCAGGGGAAATTCCGATACCCGTATCCGTCACTGTGACGGACAACCCGTTTCCCCTGTCGCTTGACTCCTTCAGCTCAGCACTTACAGTGATGGCACCCTGCTCAGTGAACTTGACCGCGTTGCTGACCAGATTGACGATGATCTGTCTCAGTCTTGTCGGGTCCCCGACCAGGGACAACGGAAGTTGGGGATCGATTTGACAGGACAACCGCAGCCCTTTCTGCTCTGCGGTAGGGGCTGAAACGGCCACGGCTTCCTCAATCGTCCGATGAACATCAAAGGGGATCCTCTCTAATTGCAATTTTCCAGCCTCAATTTTTGAAAAATCGAGAATGTCATTAATGATCGACAGGAGTACCGATCCGGACTGATGGATTGATTGGGTCAAATGACGCTCTTTCTCGTTGAGAGGATAGCGAAGCAATAACTCCGTTAGGCCGAGCACGCCGTTCATGGGTGTCCTGATTTCGTGGCTCATATTGGCGAGAAATTGGCTTTTGGCTTGATTCGCGGCTTCCGCTGCATCTTTAGCTTGTCGGAGTGCCTCCTCCGCTAATTTCCGATCAGTCACATCGATATTAATACCGACCATTCTGGCTGATAGATCCCCCACATTTTTGATCGATGTCCCACGGGTAAGAATCCACCGGTAGGAGCCGTCCTTGTGGCGAAGACGATGCTCCAGTTCGAACTGTGCGGTATGGGCAAGTAGATAACTCTCGATAGCGCCCCACGTCTGGTCACGATCGTCAGGGTGTAGCCGACTTTTCCACTCTTCAAATGACCCAGCTAATTCGTGATCCTCGTAGCCGAGTTGCCGCTTCCACTCCGGGGATAGGTAGACGTCATTTGTCGACAGATCCCAGTCCCAAATCCCAATATTCGTGCTGTGGACCGTCGTGGTCAAACGCCCTTCACTTGTACGCAGGGCCTGCTCAACTTTTTTCCGGTCGGCCGCCTCAAGAGCCAATGCGAGGGTGTTCGCCACAGAGACGGCAAAATGCTGCTCTTCCAACGTCCAATGGCGTCTGGGACCGATGTGCTCGTGACAAATCACTCCCACCATCCGACCACCCGAACGGATCGGGACATCAAGCATGGAGGTAATCCCCTGAGAGGTTAAATAGCCATCAGCAAACTCCCTCGTACTGGAGTCCCGCAGAGCATCATCCGCCACAATGAGTTGTTCTAACTCCAACGCTTGGAAATAGCGTGGATACGTGGAGGCTGCCAACACAAGACCCTGTGAATGCTCTTGAGTGGCCGATTGATAGAGTTTGGCACATTGAATAGCTGAATGGTGCTCCGTAAAAAACCAGATACTGACCCGTTCGACACACAAAAAGACCGCCGCAACCCGCGTGATGGTTCGAAACGCTTGCTCAAGATTCCCGTCATAAATTTCAGGACTTTCTGCGAGTTCAGACAATCCGCTCTGAATTCGACGGAGCAGATCCTCTGTCTGTTGACGTTCCCGCTCGACCTGTTTCTGATGCGTGATGTCTCTGAAAACCAGTACCGCTCCGACCACAATCCCTTCCAACGACATGGGCGTCACGACCAGGGAAATAGGGAGCAACCGACCGTCGGCTCTAATCAACAGCCCATCATCCGTGCGGTAAGGTTCACCGGACGCGAGCGGAGGAAATGTGGCATCGGTCACGAGACATTCTTCTTGATATTCTTTGGGACCAGGCGAAATCATTCGATAGACAGGCCGATCAAGCAGTACGTCAGCAGGTTCCCCTAACAACACCTCGGCCTGATGGTTGACCATCTGAATCTTCCATTCTGCGCTCACAACACAGAGTCCGTCGCCCAACGAATGCAGCACGGTTTGGAGTTTCTTCCGTTCTTGTGCCAGCTGGGTATCACTGGTCTGTTTGAGTTGAGCGTAGAGCTCCTGCATTTCTGTTGAAGAAAGAGCCAACGACCGCTCCAAGAGCGCATGGCCTTGGTCTGCTTCGACATAACTCTGATCGATCTTCTTCAGCAGCTCGTCCCACACCACCAGAGATGGGGGATGCGCCTCATCAAGCCCCAGGCGTTTCAGTTGTCGAGCCAGCAAGGGATGCATAGGCAATCAGGCAGTCTCACTCAACGTGGTCAACGTCATCGTCTGATTGTGCAAATCACAGGTCCCTGTGGCGTAGGGAGAAATCTCGCCATAGGAGTAGAACCCGATCTGTTGGGTTCCTTTCGGTAACACATCAAGAGTCGCTTCGATCTCCTCCTCCGTCCTTCCTCCCAACACAAGCCGGCGGCCCACACAGCTAATTGCAATCGCGAGCACAGACGAATCTCCATCAACCGATGGGTGCGTCAAGGTGGCAGCTTCTGAGGCACCTTGAACCAATCGGTCAAAATTCGCCTTCATCAGCTGGGCCAGTGCCCCTTCCTGAATATCGCCGGCGAAGGTCAACGACTGATCCGATTCATTCACGGCCAAAATGGTTCGGACGAGGCGCTTCGGATCTGATTCCTCGGCGCGCAGTGCTAGCGGGAATAATAGGCCGGTCGCTGGCAAACCAGAGGCTCGCTCCCCCAAATATTCTTTGTACAGTTGGAGGGCAGGACGGCCATCGAGCTCAAAGAGCACGTTCCCTTTCGACTTGGTCACACGACGTTCCGGCCCAAAGCGATCCCAGCCTCCTTTTGAGCCATGCCCGATCCGAATTCGATCGCCATAGAACCCGACGGCCGTCACAAAACCCGTTTGTGGTCTTTGATCTTTCAAGACCCAGGTCCGACGAAACCGATCCCCATCGCCGGCTAACCCCCCAGTCACCACAACTGATGATGCAACCTGGGTGTTGAGGCCTCGCACCAACTCACTCCCGTTCACCTGAAGACCATCTGAAAGTACAAAAATACCTTTCAGACGAGCATCATTCAGTTGACGCGCGATATCTTGCCCGGCGGCAAATGACTCGTCGGCGGATAGGACTGGGGCGCTGGCCAGTCGAAGATCGGTCTGTTCGAATCGGGCGATGGCTGCACTCACACTCTCGTCGCAAACCTGCGTTCCAAGAATTTCCCCTGCCGTTGAACAGCCAATGGCAAGAGAGTCTGGGTAGTCGTGAAGCAACTCGGCGATAGGACCATCAGCATCGAGAAGACTTGACGATCCAAACAACAACACGAGTGTTCGAGGTGAATCAATTTTTGGTCGATGGCTGACTGACCAGTGCTTTTTCAGATCAAACCCAAGCGTATGGACTTCCATCACACAGCCTCCTTCGTATCTTGCTCGATGCGGCGATTTGACCTGCCCATGAATCGTGACCTGTCACCGACCCGTCTGTTCCCTGTTCAGCAAACTACGCCGTCAAACAAAGTCTCGACTCGCTCCCGGGCGCCGCATCCACTCCACTGCCTCCAGTGACTCACCTCGTGACAAAGCCTCCCAGAGCTGCCTGACACAACCTGAAAAAGGGAAGGCTTTCACGGCCTGTCCCATCACCAAATTTCCTGATACTGCAGAATTTTCGACAAACCAATGCGGTACCTTTTCGGTCTGACGAGCAGAAAACTTGATGGTGTTCAAAATGAGGATGTCGAAAGATACACTCTGCTTGACCGCCTGGCGGATGCTCTAATGCCTAGGCGGTCAGCTCTAGCTGAGATGGAGGGGAGACCAGCGGTGGTTACACAACTGGGCAGAAACGGTACGCGCTAGCCCCAAGCCGGATCGAGACTCCCGTTTGCGCCTCGCCAATGCGGGGCCCAGGCGAGAGCCACCAGCTTCACGGCGATATTGGCCTTGGTGGGTTTTATAGAGATTGTTTCGAGCTTCTCATTGAGTGGGTCGGTGGCCGTGGCCAATGCATCGCTCTCGGACTTGAACTGCGCTTCGAGCTCGGCCAACTGCTGTTGGAGCACCGTGACATTTTCTTCGGCTGCTCCGAGATCTTGAGATTCTTTCATGACTCGACCGGCGCTCCGAATGGCCGTGGTGGCTCGCCCGATATTGGCCGCGCTGATCGTTTTTCGTCCCATAAACGCCCCAAGGATTGACGCACCGACGGAAATGGCCGCCTGCATTTGGCTGGAACGGGACTCCGCCTGTTGCTTCTCCTTCGCCAATTCTGCTCTTCTAATACGATCTTGCAGCGTCGTCATCTTCGAGGCATATTTCTGACGAAGCGCTTCCGCCCCCTTGTCGCGCTGTTCACGCCCGATCTGCTGCAACCGCACACGGAAATCTCGCTCGGATTCACCTGGTTTGGACACGTCCTTCGTGCTGGGGCTCCGGAACAATTCGACCTTTTGTGTCCTGAACAGCCAGCCACTGAAATCCTTGGTCCAGTCGGCATAACTTTTGGCTTTGCCGGCACTGGCCGGCACTGGCCGGAATTGCGCCTTGTCTGACGGCTCCCGCTCAAGATCAGCCACCGCTAGATCCGCCGTAACTGCCTTATCCCAATCGACCGCCACAGCACTGTCGGTAACGGCCGTCACCACGGTCATATCCTGGATGGTATCGATCCCGCTCTTCAAATCAGAGAAACGGAGTTGTGCCGCGCCCAACAACATCGGAGCATAGACCAAATCACTCCCCTCCGGCTTTGAACCGCGCAATGGGATGAAATGCTGAGGCACCTCGGGAGGCAGCATGGGGCGCGAGGCCAGTGCTGAGGACTGAGGGCTGAGTGCCGAGTGAGCAGTTGCTGACGCCTCACCTTTCCCCCCTACCCCCTTACCTCTCAGTGGATCCATGAGTTGTTTGATCTGCGTCCTGGTCAGCGGCCCGCGGAGATAGGACAGGCACCAGCGTGTCTCAAACACGACCGGCTCGTCCTCGTGGACATTGTTCATGAGAAAGATCCGATTGCCCAAGCCGGCGAGTGTCTGCTCCATACGACCACGATCAAACTTCTTCCCGGCACTGGTCGAGGCTCCCTCCAATCCTTCCAGGACGCGGGCCTTATCCCGTTCGGTCTGCAGTCGCCCGATGAACCAGGTCCCCGTGTTAGCCAAGCCTTTATAGTCGAGATCGACGGGGTTCTGCGTGGCTAGCACCACTCCGAGGCCAAACGCTCGCGCCTGCTTGAGGAGGGTCATCAGCGGCAGCTTGGACGGCGGATTCGAAACAGGCGGAAAATAGCCGAAGATCTCATCCATATAGAGGAGCGCCCGCAAGCTAGTCGTCCCAGACTGTGCCCGCATCCACCCCACCATTTGACTGAGCAACAGCGTCACGAAGAACATGCGTTCGGCATCGTTCAAATGTGCGATAGAGAAAATGGCAAGGCGTGGCTTGCCCTGCGGGGTATACATGATCGACTGAATGTCGAGCGCCTCACCTTCGAGCCAGGCTTGAAATCCCGGCGCGGCGAGCAGGTTATTCAGTTTCATCACGAGGGCAAAGCGATCTTTCGAGGGGAAAAATGAGTCGACGTCCATCACGCCGATCTTCGATACCGGCGGGGCTTGAATGGCCTGGATTAAGGCTGCCAAATCGAGATCCTGTCCTTTTCTCCAGGTCTGATCCAGGATCGTAGACAAGAGAATGTGTTCTCGGCTCTGGATGGGGTCGGCTTCAATCCCGAGCAAACCGAGCAGGCTCGTGACCGTCGTACTGATCCGTTCGCGCAACAGTTCTGCATCCTCAAGCACATCAGGAGCCGGCGCCGCAAACGACTTGAGAATAGACACCGGCAGCCCGGCGCTGCTCCCAGGGGTATAGATCGCCATATCCGCGGCATCACGAAGTCGCTGAATGCGCGCGCCATCCTGCTGCCAGCCCGCCAAGCCTTTCGTCCACAACTCTGCTTGTGCCTGGGCATAATCGGCTGACGACAAGCCCTTCTTGCGGGCGTCGTCTTCATTAATCCAAGGCTGGAAATCTTCGCCTTTTAGGTTTGGAAACGTCAGCATCAGGTTCCCCAGGTCACCCTTCGGATCGATGATGATGGCCGGGATATTGTCGATTGCCGCCTCTTCGAGCAGAGCCAAACAGAGACCAGTCTTTCCGCTGCCGGTCATCCCGACGCAAACCGCATGGGTCACGAGATCTTTGGAGTCATAGAGAAGCCATCCCGGCTTCGCCTGCTTTGTTGCCAAGTCATAAGGCCGTCCCATATAAAAAACACCGAGCTTTTCAAAGTCTTCCGATGTCGGAGTCGTTGTCGTCGCAAGCGTTGCCGACATCTTGGTTTCCTTCCCGGCCTTCTCGCTGGACTCTGATTTCTTTGCCTTTGGCATACCGATATCCCCTTTCGCTCGACGATCGAGATAAATTGGGCCGTATTGTAGTGAGCTCATAAATGAGCTGCAAGCGGAAGTGACAAGATGCGAACGGAAAAGAATCGTGACGGTAGGCCTGAGTTGCAGGAGGAAACTGAAGCCTAGGTAGACCTATCGTGGCATGAATCTGCCATCACCACTCCTTGAAAATCACAAACACCGCGCCGACCATCATGCCGAAACCAACCAGATAGTTCCACTTTAGCGGTTCCCTCAAGTACAGAACCGAAAACACACAAAACACGACCAGAGTAATGACTTCCTGGATCGTCTTCAGCTGGGCCGCCGTGAATTCATAGTGCCCGATCCGATTGGCGGGGACTTGGAGACAATATTCAAAAAATGCGATCCCCCAACTGACGACAATCGCCATCCACAAGGGTGAGTCCTTGTATTTCAGATGCCCATACCAGGCGAATGTCATAAAGATGTTGGAGATCGTCAGCAACGCAACAGTCTGCATCGGACACCGTCCTCCTCGTTATTGGAAATTGTCGGGATATTGTCTCTTGGAATCACGCGGCAGGAAAGCAAATGGGCAAATACCGGAAAGACCTAGTAACGTACCTTCGTACAACACCAACCTGGCTGAAGGCCATGAGCGCCATTAGCCACCACTCTTCCCCTTTCCTTACATAGCGGGGATGGGAGAGATGCAGCTTTCTAAAGTCGCCATAGTGGAAGTGGTGAGATGTGGGACGGCTGGTTTGTCCTTCACTGCGCGCATGCAACGAGCACTGCCCACTTCGATCAGAATCTGATCAATCTAGCGTGCGCGTTGCGCGAGCACGAAGGATAATCAGTCGGCCCGCTCACAACCCCGCCTCTTTCAACACCTGCCCCGTATAGGATCGCTTGGCTTTCGCAATCTCTTTCGGTGGGCCTTCGGCGACGATCTCGCCACCGCGATCCCCACCCTCCGGCCCAAGGTCGATAATCCAATCGGCATTCTTGATCATATCAAGATTATGTTCGATCACGAGCACCGTGTTGCCGGCTTCGACCAGCCGGTCCAGCACATCCAGCAACCGCTGCACGTCGGCGAAATGGAGGCCGGTGGTCGGCTCATCAAGGATGTACATCGTCCGTCCAGTCGCGCGTTTCGAAAGTTCACGCGATAGTTTTACCCGCTGAGCTTCGCCACCAGAAAGTGTCGTCGCGGATTGGCCAAGCTTCACATAGTGCAACCCGACATCATGCAAGGTCTGAAGCTTCGTCTTGATCAATGGGATATGTTCGAAGAATTCCAACGCATCGTCCACCGTCATGTTCAGGACATCCGCAATGCTCTTGCCCTTATGCAAAATCTCCAATGTTTCACGGTTGTACCGTTGGCCCTTGCACACCTCGCAGGTTACATAGACATCGGGGAGGAAATGCATTTCGATTTTGATGAGCCCATCACCCTGACAAGCCTCGCATCTCCCGCCTTTCACATTGAAACTATAGCGCCCAGGCTTATAGCCACGGACACGCGACTCTGGCAGATTGGAATAGAGATCACGGATATAGCCAAACAAACCCGTATAGGTGGCTGGGTTCGACCGGGGAGTCCGCCCAATCGGTGATTGATCGATATCAATCACTTTGTCGAGCGCATCAACCCCTCTGAGGTCTTTGCATCCATCGATCTTCGGTTTTTTGTGGTAGAGCAGTTGCGACAGAGAGTGAAACAGGACTTCCAGCACGAGTGTGCTCTTCCCCGATCCAGAGACCCCTGTAATGCAGGTGAAGAGGCCCAGTGGAATTCTAGCCGTTACATTTTTCAGGTTATGCTTCTGCGCTCCCACGACCGAGAGCATCCCCTTCGGCTTCCGCTGCCGCTGCGGGACAGACACCGCCTGCGTCCCGCGTAGATATTGGCCCGTCAGTGAATGAGGATCGCTCATAATCTGCTGCGGCGTCCCCTGCGCCACCACATGCCCTCCGTGTGAGCCGGCCCCAGGCCCCATATCCAGCACATGGTCGGCAGCTATCATGGTTTCCGTGTCATGCTCCACAACCACGACCGTGTTTCCGAGATCCCGTAACCGCAACAAGGTTTGCAACAACCGGCGATTGTCCCGCTGGTGCAAACCGATGGAGGGCTCATCCAGGATGTACAGCACACCCACCAAACCGGACCCAATCTGCGTCGCCAGTCGGATGCGCTGCCCCTCACCGCCGGACAGGGTTGCCGCCGCTCGATCCAGCGTCAAATAGTCCAATCCCACGTTGACCAAGAATCCTAGCCGCTCTCGAATCTCTTTCAGAATTCGATGCGCGATGACCAACTCACGATCGGTAAACTTGAGGGACAAGAAGAAGTCAGCCGCCGTACGGACGGAGAGCCTGGTCACCTCGGCAATCGATTTCTTGGCGAGTTTGATGGACAAGCTTTCTGGCCTAAGCCTCGCACCGTGGCAGGTTTCGCAAGGCTCGAGCAATGTGAAGTCTTCCTCCTCTTCGTTGCCAGGGGACACAGCATAGCCGATCCCATCACAGGCCGGGCAGGCGCCATGTGGACTGTTGAAGGAAAACACTCGCGGTGTGACTTCGGGATAACTCACTCCACACTTAATGCAGGCCAACCGGTCGCTGTAGAGCCTGGTCTGCCCATCCTCCGTCAACACGCCGACCAACCCACCAGTCAGCTTGACTGATGTTTCGACGGAATCCGCCAGCCGACGCATCAAGGCATCGCCCGCTTTCATCACCAAACGATCGACGATGATTTCAATCGTATGTTTCTTCTGTTTATCGAGAGAGATGTCTTCCCCAAGGTCCACGATCTTTTCGTCGATCCTGGCTCGCACATACCCGGCCTTACGCATCTCCAACAACTCTTTCCGATACTCACCCTTCCGCCCACGGACGATCGGCGCCAGGATCTGGAACTTCATGCCTTCCGGCTGTGCTGCAATGGCATCGACCATTTGCTGCACGGTCTGCGCCGTAATCTCTTCACCACATTGGAAACAATAGGGCCGCCCGACACGGGCAAAGAGCAGTCGGAGATAGTCGTAGATCTCCGTCACGGTACCGACCGTCGAGCGGGGATTGTGGCTGGTGCTCTTCTGTTCGATGGAAATCGCGGGAGACAAGCCCTCGATCGAATCAACATCCGGCTTGCCCATCTGCTCGAGGAACTGCCGAGCATAGGCCGAGAGTGACTCGACGTATCGCCGCTGGCCTTCGGCGTAGATCGTATCGAAGGCCAGCGACGACTTCCCCGACCCGCTCAAGCCGGTGATGACGACCAGCTTGTCGCGGGGGATTTCCACATCGATATTCTTGAGATTATGCTCTCGCGCACCCTTGATAATGATGGAGTTGCCCATCGCGTTCTCTATCTCCTACCCGCCTCAGCGCTGAATGTTGAGCCCTTCATTGTCGGCGCGGGATTATAGCATGTAGAAAAACAGGATCGTGGGGTTACAGAGCACTTATGGGCTCTGCACGGGTCCCGTCGAAGGCTTGGTCCCATCGAAGAAGGCGTGACGAACTCATACGCTTCTGCAGGCAGCACAGCCATGTAAGGCTAGCGTCAACGCAACCGCGGAACAAACGGTTTGAGCGCGAGATGGTATGACTGTGTTCTCTCCCACTACTGGAACACGATGAAGCCATGGTCGCCTAAACCTAAGGGCCGCCCTTCCCCCTCACCTTGACAAAGCTTAAAAGCGGATGCTACCAACGTGTCATGGTGGGAACCGAGCGTCATTCTATGACTCACGATCCGCAAACTCCGGCGAAGGTAGTCTCAACCTGGTCGGGCCAGGCCCGAGAGGATGCGGTCCAGCGGATGTTCACCTCGATTGCCGGGGCGTACGACCTGAACAATACGCTCTTGAGCTTCGGCCTCCATTACTATTGGAAGAAGATCACCGCCTCCTTCATTACTCCGGTCGGCCGAGGGACCGCCCTCGATGTCGGATCAGGCACCGCCGACCTTGCACTTCTGATTGAATCTCGCATGGGACCGAAAGGCCGGGTGATCGCCTCAGACCTGAACCATGCGATGCTCGCTGAAGGTCTCAAAAAAATAGCCGACAAAGGCCTCCGCGACAAAATCACTTGCCTGCAGGCCAGCGCGGAACATCTGGGGTTCGGAGACAACACCTTCGATGCAGTCACCACCGGATTCTGCATGCGAAACGTCGGGGATCTGCCTCAAGCTGTACGAGAGATTCGCCGAGTGATGAAGCCCGGGGGGCGTTTCGTATGCCTGGAGTTCTCCCGCCCGGTCTTCGGTTGGTTGCGAACTCTCTATGATTGGTATTCCTTCAAACTCTTACCATTCATCGGCACGATCGTCGCCCGCGACCGAACCGGCGTCTATGAATACCTGCCCGCATCAATCCGGACGTTTCCTGATCAAGAGCGGTTGTGCCAGATCCTCCGCGATGCCGGATTTCGTCAGGTGTCGTATAAGAACCTCAGCGGCGGCATCGTCGCCATCCATATCGCCACAAAGTAGTCTGACACTGTGAACTCCATTCTCTATATTTTCCTCCCCTGCAAGAAGGTGTATCCGGTCGGAATCACCTACTTGGCGGACTTCATCCATCGGCGGAAGCCCGACGTTCGTCAGCGCATCCTTGATCTGTCGTTGTTTCCGGTCAACCAGCGCAGTCAGGCCATTCGGGACGCCGCGACGGAGTTCAAACCGGATCTGGTCTGCTTTTCATGGCGCGATATCCAGATTTTTTCGCCGCATGAAGGGGACTCTTCACTGGAACACGCCTTCAATTTTTATTTTGCGAGCAACCCGATCAAGCGCGTCGTCGCTTCGTTCGCCGGCATCAAACAGCTCTACCGCTACTACAGCCATATCTATACAATTCTGTCGTATCCGGCACTGATTCGCAGAGAATTCCCCAAGGCTCAGATCATGATCGGAGGGGGGGCTTTTACCGCATTCGCCGATCAGTTGATTGAAAAGCTGCCGGAAGGCACTATCGGCATACTGGGCGAGGGAGAGGATGCCATTCTCAAGCTCCTCGAAGGACGGTCGATCGACGACGAACGCTATATCGTCAAAGAAAGCGGACGGATCCGAAAAGGTTCCCATGGTTCACCGGCGCTGCTTGATGCACCGGCCGTCGATCTCCCCTATTTGACCTCCATTTTTCCTCAGTGGCAGGAATACCAAGGCGAGTCGATCGGGGTGCAGTCGAAACGAGGCTGTCCCTATGATTGCGCCTTCTGTCTGTATCCCTACATTGAGGGCAAGCGCGTGCGCTACCGGCCACCGGAGATGGTCGTGAAAGACATCTCCCAACATTATCATCAGTGGGGTGCCCGGCGGTTTTGGTTTACCGATGCTCAATTCATTACGGGCAAGGAAGCCTATCCACAATGTACCGAGATCATGGAGCGCATCATCAGCGAGAAGCTGGAGATCGAATGGTCGGGCTACATCCGCACCTCATTGATCACGCCGGATTTTGCCAAGCTGATGGTCCGTTCTGGAGTCGGCGACTTGGAAGTCGCTATCACCTCCGGCTCGCAAGAAGTCCTGAATAATCTGCACATGGGATTCAAGCTGGAGCGACTGTACGACGGATGTCGGCACCTCGCAGATGCGGGGTTTAAGGGCAAGGTTATCCTCAACTATTCATTGAACAGCCCAAAGGAGACTGAAGAAACTCTGCTCCAGAGCGTCGAATCGTACAAAGTGGTGGCCTCGATTCTCGGGGAAGAACGAGTCTTCCCCTTGATGTTTTTCTTGGGCATCCAGCCCAATACCGATCTTGAACAGCGATTATTGGAAGAAGGGTATCTGTCCGCAGGCTATAATCCCTTGATGTTGACGCCGACCAGCATTCGAAAGCTCCTCTATAACCCAGCACCATTGAATTCATTCATCGCCAAAGCATGCCTGCGTGCCTGGGAGCGAAAGCAAGGAAGCCGTGATCCCCGCAAGTGGACAGGCTCTCTCTCGCAGACTACCGATCAGTCAACCGCCTATGCGGATAAAAGCTTGAGCAAAGGGATTGAAGGCAACTCCGGTCGAGATGCCCTCCTCTCCCTCGAAGAGATTCTTCGTTCCCGCCGACCGGCTTCATCCCCTTCCCAGACAACTGAGCCAAAAACAAGCTCCGTTGGTTAACTTCGTCACTTGGTCCTGAGGCAATGGCCATGAGACATGGCCAGGTGCCGTGCTTGCTCAGGACCAATGACTATTGACCGCTCCGTGTCTTGCATTCCAGTTTAAGCCGATGCTATCATCCCGCTTCTCCAGAGGCTGGGGCAGCGCTTCAATCATCTGGTTTTTCAGGCCATTGCGAGGCTGAACCTCTGTTAACTCGCGCCTTAAGGAGGCGCCTCAATGTATAAGACGATCTATATTCCGGTCGACAATTCCGACCATTCCAATACAGCGGTGGATATGGGTGTCCATCTGGCAAAAACCTTCGGCTCCAAAATTGTGGGAAGCCATGTCTATGCCGCAAAAATGCATGACAAGCGCTTTAAGCAGATGGAAGCCGGATTGCCGGAGGAATACCATGATGAAACGGAGCTCGACCGTCAGCGCCAGATCCATGATTCGCTGATCACGCGTGGCCTCCAAATTATCACCGATTCCTACCTCGATTACGTCGATAAGAAGTGTACCGAGGCCAATCTGCCCATTGAACGGCGCTCGCTTGAAGGGCGAAACTGGAAGGTGTTGGCCGAGGACATTAATACCAACGGGTACGACCTCGTCATCATGGGCGCCTTGGGCGTCGGAGCCGTCAAGGACAGCGTCATCGGAAGCAACACGGAACGCGTCGTGCGCCGTGTTCGCAACTCCGATATGCTGATCATCAAGAACACCCAACCGATCAAGGGTGGCAAGATTGTTGTGGCAGTGGACGGAAGCCCTTATTCGTTCGGCGGATTGATGACCGGGCTCGCACTGGGTAAAGCGCTCGGCATCCCGGTCGAGGCGATTTCAGCCTTCGATCCCTACTTCCACTATGCGGCCTTCCACAGTATTTCCGGTGTGCTCAATGAAGAAGCGGGAAAGGTTTTCCGGTTCAAGGAACAGGAAAAACTCCACGAAGAGATCATCGATAGCGGCTTGGCCAAGATCTATCAATCACATCTGGACATTTCCCGTGAAATTGCGCAAGCCGAACAGACCGACCTCAAAACCACGCTGCTGGACGGTAAGGCCTTTGAAAAAATCATCCAGTATGTCCGCAAGGATGTCCCGGCCTTGCTGATCGTCGGACGCATTGGTGTCCACAGCGACGAGGATATGGACGTCGGCAGCAACACTGAGAACCTGTTGCGGAGTGCACCCTGCAATGTCCTCATCTCGAACCGTAAATATGTTCCCCCGATCGATACGCAGGCAGAGTACACCATCGCCTGGACGGAAGAGGCGTTGCGACGGATGGAAAAAATTCCTGTCTTTGCCCGTGGCGTGGCGAAAACAGCGATTCATCGGTATGCCATTGAGAAGGGTCATACGATTATCAGCAACACGGTCGTCGATGCCGCAGTAGGACACATTCTTCCGAAAGGCGCCATGGACGCAATGCGAGCGCTTGGTGGAAGCTTGGATGCCGCAGGGATCGATCGTGACAGAATGCAAGCGGACGAAGGTGTGACGAAAGACCTCATGGGGCCGACCTTGAGCGGCATCATGACCCAGATCGTGGAGGAAAAGCCGAAGGAAATCAGTGTTTCGACACAGGCCTACCTTGATCGTATGGCACAGACCTATTTCGTGTGTGACGGGTGTGGGTATATCGGAAAAGGTGATACGCCCGTTAAGTGCCCCGTGTGCGGTGCTGATGGCACCAAATTCAAGCAGGTCGATAAGAAGATTTTTGAAGTGGCGGCAACGACGGAAGGCGAACTGGAAACAGATGTCGCCTACGACGATGTGCCGATGCAATGGACTAAAGATGCGAAAGAAGCGATCCGTGCCGTCCCGGCCGGATTCCAACGGAGACGAGCGAAGGCGAGGATCGAAAAGACCGCGCGAAAATTGGGGATGACGACCATCACCCTCGAATACGCGGCCCCGATGATCAAAGAAGCGGCATCCGAGGACTACACACCGATTTTTTCGAACAAGGGCACCGGCACGGCCCCGACAGCGGAAGGGATGCTGGCTGCAGCCAATGAAAATGGAACGAACGGCCATGCTGAAAGCGCATCCCCCTACACCTGGACGAGCGATGCACAAGCCAGGTTGGATCGGGCGCCGGAAGGTTTCATGCGTGACTGCACCAAAGCGTTGATTCTCAAGCATGCTGAGAAAATCGGCGCGACCGTGATCACACTCGAGGTCGCGAACGAAGGCATCGAACAAGCAAAGGGCTATATGGCGGAAGCCATGAAGACCGGCAACCTCAAAGACATGATCGCAGACCTCACCGGAAAGGGACGCGCATAAGTTACGCGTGCTGAGTTTTTGGTGCTGTCCCTCAGCGCCTTCCGCTAACGAGTCTTCAGCCTCAGCACCCCGCGCCATACGTCATGGGCAAATCGCTTCCCATCTTTAACGGTGTTTCAGGAACGCTGGGCTCCTTGCAACAACACGTCGCCCGCTTCTTTCCCCCGACTCCCGACAAGAGCGACGGGCCTTTCGACGGACGAACCGTCGATGACTTCAAGCCCTATCTCGTTGCGCTCAACCTCACTAAGCGCTGTAATCTCAAGTGCGATCACTGCTACCTCGACGCCACGACAAAGGCCGCAGGTGGTGACGACGAACTCACCACCGAGGAATGCTACCGGTTGATTGATCAGATCGCCCAGGTCAACCAAGGGTGTCTCTTGGTGATTACCGGCGGAGAGCCGCTGGTCCGACCCGATATTCTCGACATTGCGCGCTACGCCGTGAAACTCGGCTTCATGGTGGTCTTTGGGACTAACGGCATGCTGATCGATGATCAGATGGCCAAGACTCTGGTGGAGATCGGCGTCATGGGCGTGGGAATCAGCATCGATTCATTGAATGCCGCCAAGCATAACGCATTTCGTGGTGTCCCCGGCGCGTGGGAGGCTGCGGTAGCAGGTATCGAAGCGAGTAAACGAAACGGCCTGCAGTTCCAAATCCATTTCAGTGCACAGCCGATGAATTACAAGGAACTGCCGGAGGTCATCACCTGGGCTCACCAACTTGGAGCCCGTGTGCTCAACGTCTTCTTCATGGTGTGTACAGGCCGCGGGGAAGAACTGACGGATATCACCCCTGCCCAGTATGAAGAGGTGCTTGGCTACCTGATCGACTGCCAAGACGATTACAAAGGGATGCTGGTTCGCGCCCGTTGCGCCCCACACTTTAAACGGCTGGCCTACGAAAAAGACCCCAACTCTCCGATCACGAAGGCAACCGGGTACATGGGAGGCGGATGCCTCGCCGGGACGAATTATGCCCGCGTGACACCGAACGGCGAGCTCACTCCTTGTCCCTATATGCCGCTGTCGGCGGGGAACTTGCGCCAGCACAGTTTCGTCGATCTGTGGGAGCGCTCGGATATCTTCAATTCGTTCCGCTATCCTCAGTTGAAGGGAAAATGCGGCGACTGTGAATACAGCGACATCTGCGGTGGTTGCCGTGCCCGCCCCTATGTCGACCATGGTGACTGGCTCGACGAGGATCAGTGGTGTCTCTACACGCCGAAGGGCGGCGAGAAAATCAAGGTGGCGTTCAACGTCGCAGAAGAAACCGAGGTAGTATGGGACGAAGCCTCCGCACTCAGGTTGAGCCGTATCCCTTACTTTCTCCGCGCCATGGTGAAGAAAGGCGTGGAGAAACATGCGCGTGAGAATAACGTCCAGACGATCACCGTCGAATTGATGGAGGAACTGCGCAAAAAGCGGTTCGGCAACGACGCACCGGTCTTCAAGTTCTAAGCGAGAAGTGAGTAGTTAGCAGTGAAATGTAAAAGATTTCGACTCTTAGATCCTTTCCTTCTCTTTTACCCCTCACCTTTCACCGATTACCTTTCACAGCATTGACCATGGACACCTTTGAAAGTATTGCAACCGATCTCAATATCCTGATTCCAATCATCAATCATTGGTTTCATTTACTCTCTGCAGTCATTTGGATTGGGGGGCTGGCATTTCTCGTGATGGCGGTCACCCCAGGACTGGAGAAAGCTGTGCCCAAAGATCAGATTAAGCCCATCACGGATATTTTTTATCGACACTATAAAAAAGTCGCCGGTATTTTACTCGTTGTCTTGCTGTTTACAGGGGGAGTCAATCTCCACTACGTCAATCAAGTCCTAGTGTCGCAAACGGGTAACGGGGTTCAGCACCACTCCAAGTATCTCATGGTCTTCATGATCAAGTTGCTGCTCGTGCTGGGCCTTCTGACGCTGTTTCTCTACACCGTGATTTTCAAGTCAGATGATGAGGCTGAAGAAGGGGAGTCCTATGAGGCTATTCCCTTCCAGCGAGCAGCCCTCTGGATGGGATTCTTCATCATCCTGTGTGCCGCCGCCATGAAACATCTTCATCAATAGGCCTTCTGCACCGGCCCCTTCCAGTCCGAGACAATTCTCACCGTCTCACATGAGACAGCTATTGTGTCAGTCAGATACAGTCCTGCCTGTCACCCCTAAGGCAGAAATATCCAACACGACGAAGAATCAATCACTTACCATGTAGTCAGTCAGTGTCAGCCTGGGAATGGAGATTGCCTATGTCCTGAAGCAGAAACACAGCGGTTCATCCCTGAACTAATTACTTGAACGGAGCATACTATGATGCCGGCGGTCATTACAGCAGAACCAAAGAAGGCGATCCCCCTTGCAGCCTGTTGCCTCGACTCTAAAATGAGTCATCCATCGTGTGCCGTGTTGAATGCTCAGGAGTTGGTGGACTACACACGCGACAGGAGGGAAGCTCGAACCGTACATTCCGCCTTGGTCATTGAAGATGACCCTGACATCTCATTGGCCCTTCAAGATTTGCTGGAATTCGAAGGATTCCGAGTCGATTGTGCATCGACCTGTCGCCAAGCTTTCGCCTCGATCACACAGAATACCTACGATGTGGTCCTTCTTGATCTCGGCCTACCCGACGGAGACGGCAGCTCGATCTTGGAGGATCTCCGCGTCTCCCGTCCTGCACTTCCCGTGATTGTTTTAACAGCCTCGAATAGAGACCTGGGATCCTTGCCCGCATTTGCCCGTATCACGAAACCCTGGGTGAGAAGAGACCTCTGCAACATCCTCCACCGGGCTCTCGGTACTACGTCAACGCCGGTCGTGTAGTAAATCAGGGAGGGCGATATCGTCACTTGGAGCGGCTGAGCCCCAGCGCCCGCTTGAAAACCGTGGCAAAGCCGAAATAACCAAATGAATCTTTGAGGTTCGAATATAACCGCTTGACGGTCCCCATCTCAGGATTCGTGACATATTCCATCGTCAGGGCAATCCTCTCCTCCCCCTCTCCAAGCGGAGTCACCGCATGCCAAAGCTTGTCCCCGTTGAAAATCACCATATCCCCCGGTTCAGTGATCAACTCAAGATGGCGAGGCTGCTTAGTCGGATGGTCTTTGAAGAGCTCGCAGACGAGCTTGCACTGGGTTGATCGATCCACCAGGCCCATGAGAATGGTATAGCGCGCGCCTTTGTAGTAGGACGTATCGTAATGGAAGCCGATGTGGTCGCCCGGTTCCGTATAGTAGTAAAGAGCACAGGAGTGGGGATCGTTGTCCGGGCAGAACATCAGCTTGGCATTGACAAGACGATCTAAGAATCTTCTGAATGAATCGGCCCGATAGAGATCAAGAAAGCGTGGAGCCTTTTCCTGCACCGTGTAGTAGCTGACGCTCCCGCCTTTCTTATGGCCGGGAATGTAATTACGGTTCAGCTCTGCCTTGACGCCTTGGGCTTGGGGAACAAAGACCTCCTCGACAAAGGTACGGGGCAAGAATTGCTTGATGACGAGGAACTCGTTTTGTTCCCAATACTCCTGGTGGAGACGGTCGAAATCCAACCGCGCCACCGCTTGATCAATCACTTCGGTCACGCAGCTCATGAGATTTGTCACTGGCTACATTCCCCCCTGCTCACGAGTACAAGTCATGAGTCACTGGTCATTCGTCATGCACGCGCATCATTTACGGTCAATGGCCATTGACCAGTAACTCATGCCTGTTTACGGCCCATTCAACACCGGAGCCTTCACCACTTCGGTATCAGGAGGTGTTTTAAAATCAAACACCTCATTTCCTAATCCGAGATTGGGTTTCAGATTCGAAAACTCAAAGATGGCGACGTTCCCGCTGATTTCATAGAGAGACACGGTTCGAATATAATACGTTTTGGGGAACACTTCGACGACGATCTTTTGGAGATTCTGCGTCGATTCATGTTCCTTGGCCTTGGGAATCAGGGTCAGAAGCGGCAATCCAGTTGCCCCACGCTCTCTCCCCTTCGATGGTTCAATGTCAAACGACTCATCCAATTTGGCCGCACCTTGTAAGAGCTCCAGCGGTGCCTTAGAGGCAGCCATGTGTGTCAGTTTCCCAACGAGTACTTGCTTGTGTTCCGGCACATAGACTTTCACATCGTCTTGATTCACATAGATCTGCTCAGTCGCAGGATCAAGATAGTCCCATCTCAACCGACCGGGTTTTTTGATGTAGACCTTGCCGGAGGATGTCACCGGACGTTCAAACCCTTCGATTTTCGTCTTTTGTGAAAAGTCTGCTTGGAGATCGATGGTCTTTTCATATCGCATCTGCAGTTGTTTGACGACATCACGAACTTCTTGCGCAGCTTTCTCATCTTTTGCTCCGTCAGCTGCCAAGACCGGCAGAACGAAGATCACGGAGAGGGTTGCCGCTACCCACCAATGTGTCATGTGTGTCATGCTTCCGCCGCACCGACGGGGCCTCGCCGCCCAAGTACTTCCCGTCGCCCATCACGCCCCGCCGCCCCGACGATCCCCTCTGCTTCCATCTGCTCAATCATGCGGGCCGCCCGAGGATAGCCGACTCGTAGCCGACGTTGGATCAATGAGGCCGACGCTTGCCCACTCGACAGGACCAGTTCTTTCGCTTGCTCATACACTTCGTCTTTGGACTCCTCTTCTGCCGCTTCGTCCAATTTGAGAGACTGTAACTCAGGATTATAAACCGGTAAGGCCTGTTTCTTCACAAACTCTACGACCGAACGAACATCCTCGTCCGAGACAAACGAGCCATGCAGGCGGGCAAGCCGGCCAGTTCCAGAGGCCAGGTAGAGCATGTCACCTCGGCCCAGAAGCGCTTCAGCCCCATTGGCATCCAAAATTGTGCGTGAATCCGTCTTCGAGGATACTTGAAACGCAATCCGAGCCGGAAAATTCGCTTTAATCAGGCCGGTCAATACATCAACTGATGGGCGCTGCGTCGCAAGAACGAGATGAATCCCGGAGGCTCGCGCCATCTGGGCCAGACGGGCGATCTTGTCCTCCACGTCTTTTGGAGCAACCATCATGAGATCCGCCAATTCGTCGATCATGACGACAATAAAGGGGAGGGGTTCCGGTGGTGTGGGCTTCGGCTGCATACACCCCCGCTCCCCTTCGGCAATCGACGTCTCCCCGGCTGAAAGACGC
The DNA here is from genome assembly GCF_054902215.1 of Nitrospira sp. CMX1. Classification (NCBI taxonomy): domain Bacteria; kingdom Pseudomonadati; phylum Nitrospirota; class Nitrospiria; order Nitrospirales; family Nitrospiraceae; genus Nitrospira; species Nitrospira sp. CMX1. The sequence goes on from NZ_JBUBKD010000010.1 coordinate 29,206, forward strand.
GCCTCTTCTGAGAGAAACGCCATTGGACGTTCTGTCTGTTCCCCAAGGGACGGATCCTGCTCGGCGAACGTCTCATGCAGATCGGCGACCTTTCGATTATAGGCCTCAATATTCCGCACCCCAGCTTCCGCCAAGAGCTTGTACCGTCGTTCCATTTCGGCCACCACCCACCCCAATCCCCTCGCAGCGGACTTAGGATCTGTAATGACTGGTCTCAGGAGATGGGGGATGCCATCGTACGACTGAAACTCCAACATCTTCGGATCTATCAGCAGCAGTTTGACTTCACTGGGCTTGGCAGAAAAGAGAATACTAAGCAACATCGTGTTCAAGCTGACGCTCTTCCCAGCCCCCGTGGCACCAGCCACCAAGAGATGCGGCATCGTCTTGAGGTCCGCCGTAACAGGTGCACCGAAGATGTCTTTCCCCAAGGCCATCGTCAATCTCGATCGGGCACGACGAAACGCGTCGCTCATGATGACTTCTCTCAGCGAGACGGTTTCTCGCGAGCGATTCGGCACCTCGATCCCCACCACCGACTTACCCGGCAACGGCGCAACAATTCGTAGGCTAATCGCCTTCAGCGCCAATGCGAGGTCATCGGCCAAATTCACGATACGGGCCACTTTTGTCCCAGGCGCCGGCTCGAATTCATACATCGTCACAACCGGACCCGGCCTCACCTCCGTCACGGTGCCGTCAACCCCGAAACTCCTCAACGCACGGGACAAGACCTCAGATTGCGCCTTCAACTCCTCCTCTGACATTCGATCCAGAGGTCCCGAGGGATCGCTTAACATCTCCGGATCCGGAAGCCGATAGTCTTCCGACTCCCTCGCCGGCACCACCACCTCCGAGTCAGTGGCCTCTATGTCTCGGGACGAATTTACGACAGGAAAGGGCTGAATGATCGGGACGGGTAGCGCAGAGATCACCTCCGACTCCTGCTCCTTTCCCGCAACCGATTCTTCTTCATAGCTGATGGTTGCCGACCTTGCAGACTTGCCTCGTACCCGTCGATTGCTGACCGTCTTTTCAGTATCCAGTGAACGTTCAGGCAGCAGAGCGACCGTCCCTTCGCGGACAGTGGCCCATGATTGCGGAATGCGGCGTACCGCCTCTCCCAAGGAGAGCGGCGCCGATAAGAGAAGCGATACCAGGAACCCTGCGATAATCACAATGTGCGCACCGGTCCCCGCGAAGACAGACCGGAGTCCCTCCGCAATCGTCTCACCGACGACACCACCAGCCATGCCTTGAGCGATGATCCCGCTGGTCATGGTTGGAATGCCATTCGCTTCAAGATGTACAAATGCGCTAAAAAACACGACGGAAGCCACCGAACTACCGGCAGTTCGCAGCTCAAGACTCATCGGCGCCTGGGAAAAACAGCGAATGCCCCATCGCCCCAGCAGCAGCGGGCAGAGATACGCTGCGCCACCGATCCCATAAAAGAACCCACCGGCCAACAAAGCCCCAAACGAGCCAATGAGGTTTCGTGGCGGATGTGCGACAGGATCTCCACTGGCCACGACCGTCGCCTCTCCTGGGACAAACGACAAAAGGCTCAGGAGCATGAGCAAGCTCAGCGCGATCAGGATCACACCGAAGACTTCCCGCTGAATATGAGAAGAGGGAGAAGGGGCTCGGCGGGCTTCTCCCCGCCTACCCGATGTGGTCGCACCCATAAGGAATCAATGCTAGCACAGGGGGGAGGTCATTTCAAACGAACGCGCATCTGGCTCACTGCTCACTGCACGTGCTGCGTGGGCAACAATCATTCAGGATCAACATCATTCTGGTGAAACCGTCGGGGCTGTATGCCGAATGATCTTGCCTTCCACCAGGTACACAACGAGCTCAGCAATATTCGTCGCATGATCCCCCACTCGCTCGAGAGACTTGGCGATAAAGCTCAACCGGATGGCACGGGAGATCGTATGCGGATTTTCCACCATGAAAGAGAGCAGCTCACGAAACAACTGCTCCATAAGATCATCGACGAAGTCATCATCCATGATCACTTTCCTGGCCAGTTTGGCGTCTTCCTTCACGAAGGCATCGATGCTTTCCTTCACCATCATCCGGGCCAGGTTTCCCATCCGTGGGATGTCGATGTAGGGCTTGAGTTGAGGCTCTTCGTTCAGCTCGATCGCTCGCTCACAGATACTCTCCGCCAGGTCGCTGATGCGTTCGAGCTCGGTGGATAGCTTCATGGCCGTCGTGACTAACCGTAGATCACGCGCCGCTGGTTGATGGAGCGCCAACAACTCGATACAGGCTTCGTCGATCTCCACATCCAACGCGTTCACTTTGTGGTCTCGCTCGATCACACGACAGGCCAGAGCCGAATCCCGGTTGACCAGTGCGGCCAGAGCCTTGTCGATCTGGTCCTCGGCCAACCCGGCCATCCGTACCAGTTTCGTCTTTAACTCAGCAAGTTCCTCGTCGAAATGTCGTTGAATCATGGCTTCACCCGAATCGTCCGGTGATATAGTCTTCGGTCTGTTTGTTCGAGGGATTCGTGAACAGCTGCTTGGTGCGACCGAACTCGATCAGCCGACCGAGATACATGAACGCCGTACTATCGGATACCCGCGCCGCCTGCTGCATGTTGTGCGTCACGATGACGACGGTCAACTCTTTCTTCAGGGAAAAGAGCAATTCTTCGATGATCCCGGTGGCAATTGGATCCAGCGCCGAGCAGGGCTCATCCATCAGGAGGACATCAGGCTTGACGGCGAGGGCCCGTGCGATGCAGAGCCGTTGCTGTTGCCCTCCGGATAGCCCAAGTGCACTCTTGTGAAGCCGGTCCTTCACTTCTTCCCAGAGGCCTGCCCCTCGAAGGCTGCGCTCGACAATCTCGTCCAACACCGCCCGGTTTTTCAAACCTTGCAACCGTGGACCGTATGCGACATTTTCATGGATTGATTTCGGGAAGGGATTAGACTTTTGAAAGACCATCCCCACGCGTTTTCGAAGGTCGGTGATATCGATCATGGGATTGAAAATATCCATGTTATCGATAAGGATATTCCCTTCATGTCGAGCCCCTTCGATGAGATCATTGAGGCGATTCATGCAGCGGAGCAATGTGGATTTCCCGCAACCCGACGGCCCGATAAACGCCGTCACCTGGTGTTCGGGAATCTCCATGTTGATTTTAAACAGGGATTGCACGAGTCCATAATAAAAATTGAAGCCCTGTACCCGGAGCTTCGGCTTTCCCGAAGCTCCGGACTGAGGCTGTAGGGTGGAGTCCATGCTCTCGATCTCCAATGAGGAAATAGCCGAAGGAAGGGTCGTGACACTGGACTTCACGTCATACTGTTGATCCAGCATATTTCCTCCTCATTCGATTTCGCAAGACGATTCCGGTCAAATTCAGCAGCACCACCACGAGAATCAACACCAATGTCGTCACATAGACCATCGGTTTGGCGGCTTCGACGTTCGGTGATTGGAACCCCACGTCATAGATGTGAAACCCCAAATGCATAAACTTCCGGTCTAAATGCAAAAACGGCCAGGTCCAGTCGATCGGCATGGCCGGCGCCAGTTTCACCACGCCGGTCAACATCAAGGGAGCGACCTCTCCGGCCGCACGAGCCATGGCAAGGATCAACCCGGTAAGGATTCCCGGAAGCGCCGTGGGAAGCACGACCTTCCATATAGTTTCCCATTTGGTCGCCCCCAAACCGATCGACCCTTCTCGGTACTCCCGTGGCACGGCTGCTAACCCCTCCTCCGTCGCGACAATGACAACAGGCACGGTTAAAAGCGCCAGCGTGAGCGAAGCCCAGAGGATGCCGCCTGTACCGAATGTCGGGGTCGGCAGCCGATCGGAAAACAACAGAGCATCAATCGTGCCACCGACGCCATACACAAAAAACCCCAACCCGAATACACCGAAGACAATGGAAGGAACCCCGGCTAGATTGTTGACGGCGATGCGGACAGTCCTTACGATAACACCCTGACGTGCATACTCCCTGAGATATAGAGCCCCGATCACACCGAATGGGGTTACGACAAGGCTCATGATCAGCACCATCATCACGGTTCCGAAAATGGCTGGAAAGATTCCGCCCTCCGTGTTGGCCTCTCGTGGTTCCGTGGTCAAGACCATCCAGACGTTGCCGGCGTAGACCCATACCTTCTCCGGCGTCGACAGCGCGTTGGGGCGTAAGACCCGCACAACTTGGCTTAGCCCGATGGGCTGTTCTCTACCATTGGCATCGGCAACGAGCACTGTGTATGGGCTGTCCGCTTCACTCGATTCTGCCTGCCGAAGCAGGGGCGGGAGGGACTGCCAAACCGCTTCCGCCTCCTCAGCTACAGGCTGTTCTTCCTTCGTAAGCGTTCGGAGACGTCCGTAGAAGTTCCCCCATTCACGACGCTCGACCATCACGAGATCGGCTGGCGTGGCTCGTTCGACAATCTGATTGGTATCGATCCACCGATAGTCGAGCCCGTAGAGATCCCGATTGCCGATCTTCATCCGTATTCGTGGGACCCCTTTCGGACTTACTTCTTCCCCCGCCAACTGACCGATCACATGTTTACCGTCCTTGAGGGTCAATTCGACAAGGTCAGCCGGCCAGAAATACCCGAATCCGTTCATAAGGATCAGAACAAGAAGCCCTCCGATCATCAGGAGCGACAGAGACAGCCCCGCCCCACAGCCCCAAATAAAGAGTTCCCCGCTTGCCATGAACTGTCTGATCCACTGTTTCATTGAATCATTCGTCCACCGGCATGGCCGGATCTACGCACGACATCTGGTTTCTTTTGCCCCATCTCGAACCTGGTCCTGTGACCACCCTTGCGTCTAGAACTGACTATACTTCTCCCTGAGCCGCTGTCGAACCAGTTCCGCGACCGTGTTGAGCAGAAAGGTCGCGACAAAGAGGAGCAGCCCCGCCAGAAAGAGCGTGCGATACAGGGTCCCCCCATGCGGTGCTTCAGGGATTTCCACGGCGATATTGGCGGACAGCGTCCGGAAACCGTTGAACGGGCTCCAGTCTATGATGGGTGTATTCCCCGTCGCCATCAGGACGATCATGGTCTCTCCCACAGCCCGACCGAGCCCGATCATCAATGCCGAGAAGATGCCCGGACTGGCCGAGATAAGGACGAGATACACCAGCGTCTGCCAGCGCGTCGCGCCAAGTGCCAGGGACCCAGCAATGAGATTCTTCGGGACGTTAGAAAGCGCCTCTTCTGAAATACTGTAGATGATCGGGATAATGGCAAATCCCATCGCTACCCCCACGACGAGAGCATTGCGTTGGTCATAATTCAGACCCAGGTGGGTCTGAAGCCACGGCTTATAGTGACCATCAAATAGGAAAGACTCCCACCAGGCATTCGTCGCCAAGCATCCCCACACCACGGCGATGATGACGGGCATCATGAGTAGCGCTTCGATCCCAGGCCGGATTCGATGCCGAATAGAGGCGGGCAACAGCAGAAAGAGTCCGGCAGAAACGGCGACGGCGAAGGGGGTCACCAAGACCATTCCCGCCATCGCAGGAACGTTCCGTTCCAGAACCGGGGCGAACCAGAGTCCGGCTAGGAATCCGAGGACCACCGTCGGAAGTGCCGCCATGATTTCAATAGTCGGTTTGATCTTGGTCCGATAATCAGGATGCATGAACATCGAGGTGTAAATCGCGGCTAATACCGCCAACGGAACTGCGAGAAGCACGGCATAGACTGTCCCTTTGATTGTCCCAAAGATGAGCGGCGTTAAACTGAACTTGGCCTCGAAGTCATCCGAGCCGCTTGAGGACTGCCACACCAGCTCAGGTCGCTCATAACCCTCGTACATCACTGGGGAAAATAAGGTCGTCAGGGTAATTTCCGGATAGGGATTCGAGATCTGGTAATGGATCACTCGACTACTCTCAGTCAAGCCGACGAGGCCATCCGCCTTCGGCGAGAAAAACGTATTGCGGAGGGCACCCTGTCGTGGAGTCAGTGCGAGTAGTGTCTGTGCAGACGTCGAATGGTGCAGCCGGATTCCGCCTTCGGCATCGGTCGTGATGAACCCCTTATCACGCTGTGAAATCGTGATGTCGGTCACGGTGCTCTGATGAGGAGCGAACCGATGGACGGCCGTCATCTTGGTCTGATTCGTTCCAGGATGCTCCCTCACTGGCATCCACACAGCCACCTGCCCAGCCGCATCACCAACAATAAGACTGCGGTCCCCCATTAGATAGGCCAGCGCGGTAATTGCCCCGCCTTGTTCAGAAACCTGCATCGTCTCAGCAAGAATAGGCTTGGCCGCATCCCGGAGATCAAAGAGATACACCTTGCCCTCTTCCGTCCCAACGGCAAGCAGCTCCACTCGACTTGCGAACGTGAGCGCGGTCACGCGACCGGTGATGCTGGACGTCAAATCGACCTGTGTAGTCGAAGCAGAGGATGTTCCATCAGGACGAGAGACGGTGCGGCTGGTAGTCAGCCAGAGATGCTGGTCTTCAAGCTGAGCGGCAATCCGCACCTCGGAGTCCGTGCTCTGATAGGCCAATTTGGCAATTGGTTGGGGAGTCGGTGCAGCAGCAATAGAAGTTCCAACCTGGACAGCTGGAACGATCGAACGTTCGCTGTCTTGAAAGACTTGCGTAAACTCAATCGTCACCGGGATAATGCGTCCGTCCTCCGTGCCCAGAGCAAGATTGTGCCCCTTCCCCAAGGCTCTGGCTAACGCGGTGACAGAGCCGTTGGGCAGCAAGCCTTGTGAAGGCACTTTTGATATGGCAGCTGTGCCTTCCCCTAGAAAGACAAACTCAAGAGTGTCGCCGCGCAAGACATAGGCGAGCTCTTGATGTTCGTCAATGCCGACGAGGGCTGCGGCCGTTGGACGCTCATGTTGAGGAAGAGTAATGGGCTCGGTTAGAGTTGCCTGAGGCGGGAGAAAAAGCGGGATGACTTCTTTGACGAGAAAGACACACATCCCCAGAATGCACAAAATAATACTGATCCCGCCCGTCTTGATGATGAAGCGAGTGATCCCATCGGTGATTGATCTGATTTGACGTCGGGTGAACAGTCCCCCCACAAGGGCCGGGGCCGGCGTTGGGCCACGGCCGGGGTAGGGCTCTCCTTGAAACGCTGGTACCGGAGTGAGCGGCGGCACGTTCATGCTCTGACCTTAGCCTGTCCTTCCAACGTCCCAGCCTTGGACAGCGAGAAAAATAGTGCGTGGTCTGATCCTTTGTACGACCACCCCACTCCTACTAACCGAATTCAAACCTCATTCAACCTTCGGCAATTCCTTTTCAATGACGCTCTGGGGCAGCGGGAAAAACCCGTCCTTGATGACGATGGCTTGACCTTCTTTGCTATAAATGAACTTGATAAACTCCTTGACGAGCGGATCGAGTGGCTTATTCGGCGCCTTATTAACATAGACCAACAGATGACGCCAGAGAGGGTAGGACCCATTTATGGCATTTGCTTGTGTGGGGGCCACGAGGGGTGCTCCCTCCTTTTCTGCCAATGGGAGGACTCGAACCCCGGACGTCAAGTACCCGATCCCACTATAGCCGATACCTGCCGGATCTTCTGTAATTCCCTGCACCACGGATGCTGAACCGGGCTGTTCCTTGACTTCATCCTTAAAATCGCCGTTCTTCAGCGCAAACTCTTTGAAAAACCCATAGGTGCCGGATGCGGAGTTTCGGCCGTAGACACTGATCGGAGAGGCAGCCACTTCGCCGGTAATCCCCAGTTGGCCCCACCGCTCAAGGTTCTGCTGCGCTCCAACTCGGCGAGTCTTCGAGAAAATCGCATCCACCTGCGCCATCGTAAGCCCTTGGACAGGGTTATCCTTGTTGACATACACCGCAAGCGCATCGATGGCCACCGGGAAGGCAGTTGGTTTGTACCGAAACTTCCTCTCGAAAGAATCGATCTCGGTGCTTTTCATTGCTCGGGACATTGGCCCCAGCTGAGCCGTTCCTTCGATCAAAGCCGGAGGTGCAGTACTGGAGCCCTTGCCTTCGATTTGAATTTTGACGTTCGGATATTGCTTACGAAAGCCTTCCGCCCAGAGCGTCATGAGATTGTTGAGTGTATCTGAACCGATACTGTTGACATTACCGGCTACCCCGGTGACTTTCACATAGCCTTTTAAAGCCGGGTCGAGCACGATGGCATCATCGGCATAGACCGACGGGGTAACCGAAAGAAGAGCTCCAAGGAGAACACCGCACGATAGACCATGCTTTGCAACCAACAGTTTCATAGGGAGTCCTTTCCTAGTCACGGAGTCCGCCAATTTCATCGAATATTAACGGTGTCGTATTGCTGAGACATTACACGAATGTTACAGCCGTGTTACATATGAGTCATCTCCATTGAATTCTGCTTATACTGGAGAGACAGGTGCTAACCTGCCTCTCCTCCGCTCTAAAAGTTATATTGCAATTGAGTCCGAACAATATCCCCTTCCCGGATGTTATAAGGAGCAGTTTGAGTGTCAGTGCGTCTGCTTCGAGCATAGGCGATTGTGAACTCTAAAGACTTGGTAAACTGCCACTCCATCCCAACTTCCCATTCTCGGACCACATTAAACGGTGCATTGGTCCGATGCTTCTTTCCTCCACTGTACTCCTGATACCGCACATAGGGGATAACGGTCGCCCAGTCGTTCACGTCCCATTTATACATCCCCTGGACATAGCCGCCCTGAACATTACCCTCTTCGACGGCTGTTCGACTCGCGTTCAATTGTGGCCCATGGCCCCAGTTCCACTCCGCTTGAATGCCGATTGGTTGCGGAAACAGGACAAAATGCACTCCCACTCGTTCGTCGAGAATGTTGCCATTATTCGGCCTGGCAATAGCTGGACCACCCGTCGTCAACGGCGCCGTCGCCCCGACATTGAACGTCCCACGGTATGCGTCAGCGCCAAACTGGATAATCTGTCCGTAGGGCAATTCCATAGGATAGGTGGCATGGACGACGACATGTTTATTGTCATTGCGTTCCGAGACATTGAGAGTCTGGCCGTTGTAGACCCCGATGCCTAAGAGACCGTAGTCTCCGGATCCTTTGAGACCGGAATCAATCAGCTTTCGGAATAGCTTTCTTTTCTCATCCGGCGTGTAATAGAGAAAGAAACCAAGGTCTCGCTCCCCATTTGCCGCGCTGTTGAGTCCGTCGCTTCGGTCGAAGGCCAGCCGCTGCTGACTGGACTGGAGATTCTCGAACCCAAAGGGAACCTTGGATTGTCCGGCACGAATTCGTAAATCCTTTTTGTCGAAGAAAAGGAAGGGCACAGGCAGAAAGATATCGGTATAGGCGTCACGAAGTTGGACAAAATGATTACTCTGATCGCCTGTGGTGCCGGGAACACTACCTGCGAATTCAGGCTGGATATAAAAGGATAGCCAATCCGTAATGTCACCTGAAAAGACGATGCGAGCGCGCCGGAATGCGAAGCCTGTATCATCTCGAATGGTATTATCGTACTCACTCCGTATCGATTTATCTCCAGGAAGATAGCTATAGCGAGCTTGTACATAGCCTCGGATACTGATCTTGTCGAACCATTTCTTAATCGTAGACTGTTGTTGAACGATTGCTTCTTCTTTTTCATGGTCCGCTTTCAGCTTGAGCCATTCTTCTTTCGTGATCTGTCCTTTTTCATAGAGAAGATCTTCAATTTGCGCCTGAGCTACATTAGCCGTGAAGATCAGACCCAAACAAATCGCGGATAAGGTGCTTACTAAACCCCACCTCTTCATTCACGTACCTCCCTCGGTTAGCCACAGTTTGAATGGAGAGGGAGGTTAGATGAGGAAGGTTAGGATGATGCTACAGAGTTGTTACGCTCTTGTTAATTCGCTACGATCTAGCCACGCATGGCACACGATTCCCAAAACATACATGACCAGAGCCAGACTGAACCGCCGCTGTGGTCTATCGGACTTGCGATTCTGGTCATCCTGCTCGCACCGCTTATTTTGTACTCATTTGCTCCATCCGGCCCTATTCGAGAAGGCGACACCGTTTTTTCGGACGGCCAACAGCGCGCACAGCTCAGCAAACCGATTGCGTTCCGGTCTTCTCAGACTTACGAGACGTGCCTGCTCGATCCCAATAGTCCCTTAATCGTGCTCGAGAATTCAGCGAGTGAACCTGGTGGTGTGATCAAAGCGGAAGTGCAAGGGAATCCAGCCGCTGAATGGCCGTTTTGCCCGGTACATGTCGAAGTACGGCTCAGTCTGTATCAGGTCTTTCAAAAACCGGCGGTCTTGGGAGTGGTACGAGATACGCTGATGAGATGGTCCGGCAAGTAAGAAATAGAATCGTTGGAGTTAGGCCTTGAGCCTCGCGGTAAACTGCTTGCGGAACTTTGCCACCTTTGGTCCCACTACGAATTGGCAGTACCCCTGTAGCGGATTTCGAGCAAAATACTCCTGATGATAGGCTTCGGCTTCATACCATCGCCTTGCCTCAATGACCTGCGTCACGATAGGAGCCGCATACAGTTTTTCATCTGCCACGGCCTTAATCACCTGCTCAGCCGTTTGTTGCTGGGCAGGACTATGGTAAAAGATCGCTGAACGGTATTGCGTACCGATATCGTTGCCTTGCCGATTGAGCGTGGTGGGATCGTGAATCGCAAAAAATATTTTAAGCAGGTCTTGGTATGAGATCACTGCTGGATTGAACGTGATCCGCACGGCTTCAGCATGGCCTGTCTGCCCCCCACAGACCGCTTCGTAAGTGGGATTGTCTGGGAGTCCACCGATATACCCAGACTCGACCGCTTCCACGCCTCGCACCTGATCATAGACGGCTTCAAGACACCAAAAGCAGCCCCCGGCAAGGATGGCAACATCCTTCCCTGGTACGCTCGTTCGTAATTCGTCCCCCATGGTGTGAGTTGGTCGAGTGACGTGCGGGATTCTTTCAGCAGACGGAGACCGACTAATCCTCTTCTTCCTCTTCGATGTCCTCAATCCCTTCGTAACTCATTTCGGGGAACGAAGCCGACGCCTTCTCACAAGCAGTCTCGACCATTTCCTCAGCATCTTCTGCTGAATCAGCATCGACGAAAAACTTTACGGTGATTGCATACCTCTGTTCCACTCCCGACTCCTTTCTCCAACAACCCGCCTCGATACTCCGTAGTCGAGACGCCACATGACATCGTACTTTCTGACAGTTGTGGTGGCCGTGTCAACCGTTTCGGAATGGGAAAGCGCCAGTCCGTGTCTGGGACTGGCCCGAAGTGGATGTGACTATCGATAAAGAAGGCGGGGTTACTCGTCCGCTTCGAGATCGGCGAGAGCTAATGTCAGTTTGACCAACTCGTCTGGAGCAATACGTGAAAACAAGAGGCCGAAGCTATTCGCCCCAACCCACCGCACAGTCGCTTCGTCGATCCGTAACGGCCAATCAAGACCTGGAATGTGGAGCCGGCACTCGAATTTCGCGCCTTGCTCCACCTTCATCTCACTTTCGATCTTACAGCCACCAGCTGAAATATCTACTGTTCGCCCCTGCCCTTCGTGTTTGCTTCCAGAAAATGTACCGCGAAACTGAGCCGTAAACCGCGGTTGCACTCGGCGTTCGTCCGGATTCGGCCGGTCCTGAACAGTTTCCGCCTGTTCCGATTGGAAGAAGGAACGAAGCTTTTTCACTACTGATGACTCCTCAGTGTGTCGCGGGATCAGGAAGACCCAGATGCGTCTCGACAATCACTTCTAGAAACCGTCCTCACTTCGTCGACAGCAACATGTGTCCCCGTCTATTCTGCTGGTGGCAGGATTCGTTTCGCTCGCTGCAGAACGGTCGCTCCTTCCCATATGACACGATCGCGAGTTGATTGGGGTTGATCCCCGCTTCTCTCAGGTAGTTGCGAGCCGCCTTGGCACGTTTGTCACCGAGCACCATGTTGTAGTCGCTCGTCCCTCGCTCATCACAATGGCCCTCGATCTTGAGCACGGCTCCAGGATGGTCCTTGAGATAAGCGGCATCCTGATTGAGCGCCTCCATACCTGCTTCAGATAATGCCCATTGGTCATAACCGAAGAACACATCCTGCAACCCGGCTTCGACGGCAGCCTGTTCTTCTTTCGTGAGCTCTACCTGTTGCCGCACGATGACGTTTGAGGGGTTCAGACTCGTTGGATGTCCGGCTTGTCCACTCTGTCCGCCTTGCGAAAGACGTTCTTCGTTAGGATTGCGCGAAAATCCATTGAGCTCTCCACTTGGACTTCCGCCGGAAATGGTTGGAGCCTTTGAACTAGTACTCCCTGATCCGCCTTCACTCTCGGACTGCACCCATTTCTTGCTACACCCTTGGTCCGACAAGAAAAGAAGCCCCACGGCCACTATCGCTCCCAACTTCGTGACTACTCTAGTCATAGCCTTTCTCCTCTTATGGCCTCCTAAGCTCACAACTCAGCTCCTCGTGGATTCCTATCCGACGGACATAGGAACGATCGCACGATGTGTCCTCGCTCCACCTACACATATCAACAGCACAAATACTGATAAAGATATGCAGCAACAGAAGTTTAGCCGATTACCAGCAGGATGCCTAACAATTTTTCAGATCTAGCCGGATGACCGGATGGGTAGGGGATGATCGCTCTAGAGAAAGTGGAGATTGAATGAGTTAGAGGGAAAGAAGCGAGGCAATGATCGAAACGCAAACAAATCAGTCGCCGCGATCCATCACGCAGATGAATCACTACCCTGGCTAGCGAGAGCCGTTGCGATCAGACCAACGAACAGGTCGCAATACGGCTCCCATACCGGCGAGCGCACAAATAAATACCAGCATGGCGAGGGCAACCACCAAGAAAAATGCGGCTCTCATGTCGTGCAAAACAGGGATCATCCTACGTCCCTCCTCTTGCTCGAAACATCAACTGCGCCATCCACAGGCACAAACCCATGGACTCATTGGATCGGCTTTCTGAAGAGATCTCCCGCAACAGGGGCATTGCCGAGTCCACACTTGCCTTACAGTCTGGCTAAACACTACTTCCGCGCGCGCCTGCTGATTGCTATATCGGCAAAACCGACCCACAGGATAATCCCGTCTTTCGTTAAGTGTAGATCACGCTCAGCGAGTGGTCCATGCCACGTCCCGTTGGGACTTACCTCGACACACCCCCAACCTATTGCAAAAACTCTAGGCTATTGGATCAGCCTCGTGCACCATCAGAAATTCACGCTGCGACGCATTGGTTCAATGGCAGAACCAACGGCATCAATCCGCTGAAACGCACACCTAGTCTGACGTTACACAGGCAGATGAGAGAAAATCAAGGCAAGATTTCCCCAACTCTCCTGCCTCGATACAATTAGGTACAGACCCTAGACAATCTTGTAGACCCATGCCTTGCGCAAAGATCCGGTTCCACGCCTGGTCAATAATAGAGAGAGGGGAAGTCAGTGGTCGCTGCAAGAAGTTAGGCGTTGCCCTGCCCTTCCCCTAATGCAGTAATTCATACTGAATGGCACGAAGCAATGTTGGAAGATCCAGCGGCTTCGCAAAAGTCTGCCGCGCCCCAAGGAGCCTGGCCGTCTGCAGTTCATCTGAGGAGTGTCCACTCATGGCAATGACTTTCACATTCAGAAACGCGCGAGTCAGTTCCAAGATGAGGTCCAGCCCATTCATTTCAGGCATCTCCAAGTCTGTAATGACCAGATCCATGGGCTGCGCCCGGAACCGTTCAAGCCCCTCTCGGCCATTGGCAGCCTCGTAGGTTTGATACCCCGCATCCTCGAGAATCTGGGCCAGTAATGTTCTCACCGACGCATCGTCTTCAATCACTAGAACCGTGGGAGGCCTCATCACCATGTCCCTTTCGTGCTCCAGCACTCGAACTCCGCACACCAACTTTGCTAGGCGGCCAGCGATTCCACTTCCTCTGATTCCCGATCCAGGTTGAACGTCTCATGAACTGCCATCATCTCCATTATTGGTTTGGTGAACAACTGACGGTGCTGTTTAATAACGGCATCATTCCGATGACCGCAATTGACACAACGCGTACTCATACTCCACATTTCGCCATAACCTGCTTCCATGTCGATCATGTGTTCTTCCAGCATCAACCCCTGGCAACGTGTGCAGCTCATCATCGCTCCCTCCTGTGTGGTGTTCGCATCCTGTCTATGAGAACTGTAGCAGGGAGGCGAATTCCAACTAGATCTGAAGGAGTTACGTCGAAAGGGGGGGAGAGAAGAATGGGTCAGACCCTGCATGTGCGGAATCCTAGATCGCCGTCTGAGGCAACTCTGACCTATGAGATTTTATGGGCAGACCACTCACTAGGGTCAGGACTCATTAAGTTTTAGGATTCCCTCACCAAATAGTAGGTGCTTCACTCTGGCTGGAGATGGCCATGAGTGACATGCTTCTGTTGACCAGACGCAGTTGAACAGGATCAAGCCATATTTTCCGGTCTCGCACGGCGTTCCGCGAGTGGATGATGTGCGGGTAATCAGCGGGATCATCTGTGATCCGGTACGGTCTTCAATGGAAGGATGCGCCGAAGGCCTCTGGTCCGCACAAAACGCTCTACACCCGTTTTGTGCGCTGGAGCCGGGCGGGGATCTTCAACAAGATCTTCCGCGAATTGTCACGACCGCATGGGGCGAGAGAATGCCTGATGATCGATCCCACGCATCTGAAGGCCCACAGAACCGTGGCCAGCCTGCTCACAAAGGGGCAGTACCCCGCTGTATTGGCCGCACGAAAGGCGGTCTGAATTCGAAAATGCACGCCGTATGTGACGACACGGGCAAGCCGGTGCGCCTGTTGCTGACGGAAGGGCAGACGAGCGATGACACAGGCGCGAGACGCTTTCTGTCCAGTCTTCCCAAAGCAAAACATCTGCTCGCCGACCGCGGCTATGACGCTGATTGGCTTATCACCGCCTTGAAGAAGCAGAGCGTCAAACCGTGCATCTCGCCGCGCAAGAACCGAACGACACGGCGCCGCTACAGCAAAACACGCTACAAACAGCGCCACAAAATCGAGTCCTGTTCGGCCGGATCGAGGATCGGCGCCGGATCGCCCTGCGGTACGCTCGCTGTACCCACACCTTCTTCTCCGCGATCTGTCTCGCCGCAACCGTCATCTTCGATCTCAAAGAATGAGTTCTGAGCCTAGTTGGCCAGAGAGCACGATCTGCAACGATCGACGGCGTCCATCATTGATGGTTTGAGAGTACCCGGAGCTCTTCCAATATTGCCGGTCCCATGTTTTGGGCTTCAGCGACGACCAAGAGCACACGACGGCCCGCACCTCGTTCCGGCTCTAAGAAACGCGAGAATTTCTGAAAGGCATCCGTCTCGCTCATGCCTGCAAGTTGTAGGTCAAATGCCGTGCCGATCCACGGCAGGAGTCCTCTAAACCTGGTGTGTGTTGGAGAGAACCCCGATGGTCCAAGGATGACGAGTCTCGTCAAGCAGCCGGTTCAAGAGCGTGGTCTTCCCGGTGCCCGGCTCTCCGGCAATGACGATGAACGCCGCCTCCGTTGGCCAACCCATACTCCAGGAGACTGAGGGCCGCCTTATGTTTCGCACCCAAGTAGAGAATTCCAGGATCCGGCACCAACGCAAACGGCTTCACCTTCAAGTGATAATGTGTCTCGTACCTGGTCCTCAGCCCACATCTGTCCGGAACAAGTCCATTGCTCGTCGTGTAGTCAATTGCTTGCGTCCCGATTTATTGAGTACTCCCCCGAGGATCGGAATACTGCCACCGATGACCGCGAGCGCTTGCTCCACATCTGCTGAGGAGGTTCGGCCTTCTTCAGCCACAAGCAGCAATGCGTCGATATAGGGACTGACCCCCAAGACATCCGGACGGGACAAGATCGGAGGGAGATCGAACACGATCAAACGGGACGGGTAGCGATGTTTGAGTTCTTGCGCAAGGGCGGCCATCTTCGGCGAGGCCAGAGCCTCCGCGGAATTTTTCATCGCACGGCCTCCCGGAAGAAAAACCAATCGCCCGACTCCTGGGTGAATCAGCAGTTGCGTGAGCGGCGCGGCATCGAACAAGAATTCCGTCAACCCCTGGGCCTGCTCTAATCCAAATGCACGATGAACATTCGGGTGCCTCAGATCCGCATCGACCAATAACACCGTATGAGCCAGGTCCAGCGCGAGAGCCAGCGAGAGGTTCACTGCCGTCAAGGTCTTCCCCTCATGCGCAGTGGGACTGGAGACTCCCAGAACGGTCCATCCCTTTTCACTAAACCGACGAATCACTCGAGCCCGCAGCATCTTGTAGGCGTCGACAAATTCTCCTTCCTCGGAACCGGTGATCAATGGGTAGGCCCGCGTCTCATGGTCAGGAAGCGAGATCGTTCTGGTCGAGGAATAGACGATCACCGAAGTCTGACTCAGGGAATTCCCGCCCGAGCGAGGCAGCTCATGATCTGATGAGCCGTTCTGTCGCTTAAATTGCTCCTGCGCTTGATGGAGATATTCCATCACGAGTCCTCCTCTCCGTTTTCTACTTCATCCGAGTTTCCGCCAAATCGCGTACCACAGGACATCCAGCGGCATCCATGCCAGGTGCAGTACCACAGCTCCAAGCGCAACGACACCGAGACTTGCGAACCCGAGGAGCTTACGGCGACGGCCTATGGAGATCATCTCGCCATGGGACGGAAGGTAGGGGATAACGGCCAACGTCAAGCCCTGCAGTGCACGACCGAACTGTTCCGGAGTATGGATGGTGCGATCTACGTTATCCATCGCCACTCCCGAGCCGATTCCTACTCCGACGGCGAGAAAGGCTCCGAGGACCAAGATCGCAAGCCGATTGGGCCGCTCCGGCTTTTCCGGCAACTCCGGGGGATTGATCAACGAAAATCGTTCGCCTTTTCGCTGTACTTCCAGCTCAGCCGATACCTGGGCCTCCATCAACCGAGAGGTAATCTCTTGGTGTTTATGGACGGAGTTCTCTCGATCTCGGACCAAATCTAAATACTCAGGCTCAATGCTTGGTGTCACTTCCAGTCGCTTCGTATACTCTGCCATGCGACGTTTGAGGCTCGACCGAGTCGACTCGAGCGATGTCAATGAGGCATTCGTCGAAGCCAATTGCGACTCAATATTGATATACGCGGGGTTCTCCGGCTTGATGGTCGCCGATGCCGCAACCCGATCGGTCGCCTCCTGCAATTCCCGTTCAAGCGAAGCCACAACTTCTTGAGCACGGATCAGGTCAGGATGCGCATCATGCATACGCCCACGAAGATCATCCAACAGGGCCCGTTCCGCCGTGAGCCGTTTCGACAACTCATCGCGAACGTCCGAGGCGCCGGTTTCCTTTTCAAGGGAACCAAGCTCCTGCTTCAGTTTGACGATATCCGGATGATCAGGTAAGAGATAGCCCGAGACACTGGCAAACTGCGCGCGCAATGCCTTCAAGCGTTCTCCTGAGTCCAACAACCGTTCGCCGCTGGCGCTGATGATCGGAGTATGCGGCTTCAGCGTGGCCAATTCTCCCTCCAGAAAGGTCTTACGCTCGCGAAGGGCTCGGATATCGCGATCGGCATCCATGAGTTCCCGTTCCGCTTGATTCATAAGCTGCATATTGAGTTGGACGAGTTCCGGCAACGCGCCGTTCGCTCGCTGTTTCACAGCCGATATTTTTTCCTCCAGCGCAAGAATGTGCCGGGCCAGATTCTCCGACTCACGTTTCAGGAAGATCGTCGTCTCCTGCGCATGGCGTTCACGTGTCTTCAAATTTTCGTTTAAGAACAGACTCGTCAATTCATTGGCGACTTTCTGTGCCAGTGCGGGACTTTCCCCGTCATAGGCCAAGGTGAAGGCGATCGTGGCCTGCGTCGGATTCTGTGTCCGCTTATCGATGACTTTGACGTTCATGACCTCAATCTGAATATCCTTGGTGAACCGAGTCAGTACTTCTTCCGTCGGGCTCCGTTGGCGAAGACTCTTGTACAGCTCGTACTGTTCGACGATGCGCCAGAGCGTGGCTCGGCTGAGCACCTGTTGCTTGATCGTCTCGATGCGTTGATCCGCATAGGTCGCGATGGCGGAGCGGACAAGATCCGGCGGGATTTCCTGCTCTTCGATCAAAATCGTCGCAGTCGACCGATAAATCGCCGGCAGGAGAAACGCGAGCGCGATGCTGGCGGCCAGTAGTGCTATTCCGACCCCCACAATCAGCGTGCGACGACGACGTAACAAGACCAAGTAGTCAGAGAAGGTCTTGGTACGCACAACCACCCGATTCGGCAACCTTCGCTCTTGGCTCATCGAGACACCGACCATTTGTCCCCCATATATGTCAGCATGATGAAGGTCGAATTGGCACCGTTACGTTGATCGAGACCGTCGACGGCTCGCTCTCCGTAGGTATAGGAGACATCCACCGACCACCATTGAGCGAATTTCCAGGACAGGGTCGGACCGACTGAGAAAAATCGCGTCCGATTCAGAGGAAGGCTCCCCTCCGTCGTTGTGATTCCCGATACGAAATAGAGTGCTCCGTTCAAAGAGGCGGTCAGCGTTTCCGTGAGGTTGTGAGAGAATAACCCACCCACACGATCGGTTTGCAACAGACGGCCGAACCCGCTCGGGTTGATTTCACGGCTCCCCTCGATCTCAACCATCGATCGCTCGAATTGTTTGCGCAAGGAACCTCGGAACACCCACACAATCTCATGGCTGGTGACCGAGCGATTGCTGCTTCTTCCCAAGAGAATCCCAAGAATGCCCGGGATTGCCGGAATATCCTGCGTTGAACTCACGAGTCGACCTCCTCCTGAGATCGACCCAGTCACCTCATGGCCGAAATCGTGGGTCCAACCGCCCTGCGCTCCATAATAGGTCGACTCAAGGCCGGCGAGAGGGATCCGTACCCTGGTAAATTCGCCCGTCATATGAATTTGATCCAATTCCGACACATTATAGGTCGGACCGGCCACCACGCCATGAACCTGATAATCGGCCAGACCGAATTTCCGTCCGTCCTGATACTGAGCATCCATGAACTGATAACTGCTTTGCCATGATAACCGTTCGGTGATCCCGATCGTCCAGGTAGGGACGGCCGTCCACATGCTTCGTTGCGTAAAGCCGAGGACCAAACCGGTCTGCTGCAATTCTCCACGCAGGGTATTGTCTCGCGTAAACCCGCCCGCAAACCCCAGAGTGTGTCGCTCCGATCGATACGACGCCCTGAGCGGGAAGTACACGTTCGTGAACTCCCTGTCTTGGTCGCCAAAATAATGTACAAAATCCGCTCTCGTCTCTCCCTCGATGTCCAGGGTTTCCGTCGCTCCTCTGAACTTGACCGCCGGGGTAATCCAATAGCCGAAGACTTCATTGTGTCCGCTATTCAATAGCAGGTTGCTGTTGTAGGCTCCCTTGACACTCATTGACGGGGCCGCCGACCATTCAGCCGCATCGGCCTGGCGATTCAAGGTTTCTAATGCCGCTGCCATACTGCACAACCCCACCAGCAACATGCTCCAAACTCGGATCGACGTGCGCGCCAGGCTGTGATCGATCGCCGGCAGCTCCATCCCGTCACGGCACCATCACCACATCACCGCGCTGGAGCACGATGTTTTGCTCAAGATCCTTGCCCTTGCGCGCATCGCCGTAGCGGAACGGGAAGACCACCTCATTAGTTCCATTCTGTCGACGGATAATCTTAATGTCATTCTCTGCGGCATAGGGCGTCAAGCCTCCGGCCATACTCAGGGCTTGCAACACGTCCGTATTGTGCCCAGCCTGATACTCCCCCGGCTTAACGACACGCCCAAGTACGTAAATGCGATAGCTTTGCACCTTAACGACGGTTACCGTCACATTCGGCGTCGGCAGATATTTGGTCAGACGTTTCGTGATCTCAAGGCGGATATCCTCGGCCGTCCGCCCCGCGGCCATGACTTCCCCTGCTAAAGGGAAGGTAATCATTCCGTCCGGCCGCACGACCATTTCCTGTGTCAAATGCTCATCCTTCCACACTGCGACTTTCAGCACGTCTTCCGGTCCAAGGAGGTAGGAAGACTCTGTATTCATGGGTTCAGAGGCAACGCCGGTGCCGTGGACGATGAGCGCCATATAAAATGTTCCAACCAGCACGCCGAGACGACCATACCGCCCCCAGACACCACCGCTACTTATGAACTTCATCCTGAAACCTTTCCGAGCAATGATTTGGCCTCGTCCGATCCCTCAAACGCCGTACCGGAGGCGAGGGCTTTCTTGAGATGCGTGAGCGCCTCGGTGCGCTGTCCACCTTTCGCATAGGCCGCACCGAGATGATAATTGAGGATCGGATGATCCGGCACCAACGTCATTGCCTGCTGCAGGATTCGAACGGCATCGGTCTGGTGCCCCATCTTGTGGTGTGTCCAACCCAACGTATCGAGTAAGTAGGCGTTCGGTTTCTGTGACTCGAAGCCACGGCTCAATGTCAGCGCGCGCTCCAGACTCTTGGGATCACCCTTGTGGTCGACCAGCACTGCCGCCAGATTGTTCGCAGCAAGAATCGAGGAGGGCGCCCGCCGCAGCACGGCTTCGTATTGGTTGATGGCGTCATCATAGTGACCCTGCGTCGCCAGGCTCATGGCCAGCAAGAGTCGCAGTTGTTCGCTTTCCGGATTGTTCTCAACTCCTGTTCTCAGCACCGTATCTCCCTCGGCCGCTCGCTTCTGTGCATAGTGAGTGCGCGCCAGATGAATCCACGGAGTGGTCCATTTCGGGTTCAGACGGGTCGCCGTTTCAAAATGAGTTATCGCAGCCGCCGACTCTCCCTTGGTCAGCAACAATTCACCAAGAAGGCCGTTCGCGTAGGGATGATTCGATGACTTGGCCAGTAGGTATTCCAACCGACTCTGTGCCGACGCAAGGCGCCCACGACGCATGTCCATCTGCACGAGAGCTAGGAGCGGTTCTGCGGCAGAAGGCTGCCGTTCTGCCGCCCGACGATAGGCCGCTTCCGCAGTATCCCATCGCTGTTGGACCAGCGCGACATGGCCTTCAGCCAGATCAGCGGCGTTCTCATCGGCCCCAGCCTGGCGCAACTTATGCAAAGTGTCTTGAGTCTTACCCCAATCTTTCTCCTGCAGCTGTACTTGAAACAGCATGCCGAGCAGTGCGACATTGCCGGGGTTCTGGGCGATCAGCGGATCGAGCCGCTGTTTGGCCTCCTTCAGCTGACCCGCCGCGGCGTCGAGTCCTACCAGCATCGTCTGCGCCTCCAACGTCGTTGGATTCAAGGCGAGTGCCCGACCCAGGCTTTCGCGTGCCAATGCCGGTTCGCCGGTCATCAGATGAGCCTTGGCTAACAACACATGACTGTCGGTCGACTCCGGTTGATCCTTCACGACGCTACGGAAGTCGGCGACGGCGTCTGGACCTTTCCCACGCTGGAGGGCGATCCGTCCACGAAGCATCAGCGCTTCCATCGATCGAGGATTTTCCTTCAAGACCGCCTCGACCTGCTGCTCCGCCTCTTCAGTTTTGCCGGCGACCCAATCCATTCCTGCCAGCTTGACCTGAGCCTCCAAGGCCTCCGGCTTACCGGAAAACTTTGTCTGGAGTTCATGGTACACTTCGCGTGCCTTCTCACTCTTCCCCTTCGTTTCGTAAAGATGGCCGAGTGCAAACCATAATTTACCGGCATGCGGAAGCTCCTTCTTCGCTTGTTGGAGCACGGCTTCGGCTGATTCATAACCACGACGCCTGGAGACGTACTCCGCCAGCGCCACTCGCCGTCGCTCATCCTCGGGATTCGCCTGGACCGCCTCCTGCATGATGGCCTGGGCCTTCTCGTACTGCTGCTGTTGATCGTAAAATGACGCCAGTCGAAGACGGTGGGACAAGATCGTCGGTTCCAGCTTCACGATCTGCTTGAGCGTCGATTCGGCATCCTCGGTATGTCCCTGTTTCATTGAGATCGTCGCCAGGGCATCCAGCAATTCAAGATTGGTGGGATTCACCTGAAGCACCTGACGCAGATACGGCAACGCTTCAGCCGGACGCTGCGTCGAGGCGTAGATAGACGAAATCAGCAAGACGGCATCGATCTCCATCGGCGCCCGAGAGACAAGCTGTTCGGCCTGGCCGACAGCGCCCTTCAAGTTTCCCGACAAGGCAACGATGGCGATCTTGATCGCCTGCGCCTGAACATGATCCGAATTTGTAGCCAGTAATCGGTCTGTGATTTGCCCGGCTTGCTCCACGGCACGAATCTCCAGATAATACTTCGCCAATTTGACCAGTGCGCGCTCGTGATTCGGGCTCAGCTCCACAACCTGCTGATACGCCGCGAAAGCATTCCGCCAGTTGCGTTCTTTTTCCTCGACCTGGGCATAGAGCAGATAGGCTTCGACGTCTTTCGGATCGATCTGCAGAACGTTTCTCAACTCGACACGAGCCTTTGAATAGTCCCCTTGTTGAAAATACTCTTGCGCTCGAAGACGATACTTGGCCTTACGCTCCTCCGGCCCTCCGCATCCTACCGTCCCCACTGCCATGACGACGATCAATCCCAAAACCACACAGCGTTTCATCGACACGTCTCCTCCCGCTTTCATGGCCACCACGCTCGCCACATGATTCCGCCAAGCATCGCCAATGAAATCGCTCCAAGGCGAACCACCGCCGACGATCGCATGTACAACAGCAACTCAAAGGCGAAGAACAACACGACGGACTTGGCCGTCAACGGGCCGACCGACACATCGCCGATCGACATCTCCGGAAGAAACGGCATGGCGACGGCCAACAGTGCAATGAGCGAATCAAGCGGCGTCATCTGAAATCTCTGTTCGCCCGCCAACCGAATCGCAAGAATGACTAACACTGCAAGGAAGATGATCGCGATATTGACCTGTGTCAGGGGATTGGTTATGGCCGTACGAGGGAACGCCTCTCCGTAATAGAGCAGGCACATGCTACCGATGTACAGTGCGGCACGCACCACCCACGACAGCGCGTAGCGAGTCAGCAACGAGCCAAGGACGGCGAGCACAAGGCAGCCGGCAAGAATCCCTCCTTCGAAAGGAATCTCGCGCGGGACGGTGATAGCCCACGCCAAAAATGACGGAACGGCGAGATATAATAGGTGCAGAGGCCAATCACTTCTCACCCGGCCTCGCGGGAGAGTCGTTCCCATTGAACTCGAGAGAGAAAGAACGTCTCCGCTGCTCGACCTATCCGTTCCATGCGGACGAACAAATAACATCAGCACGGCGAGTGCGAAGAGCATGTATGTTCCGAAGAGCGCTGCATCGGATTGCCACCGCAACAGGTACGCACAACTCACCATGAGGCCATGCACGACATAAATCACCGTGACCGCTTGTCCGTGAGTCAACCCCAAGGACAACAGTCGGTGATGAATATGATTCCGATCACCGACAAACGGGGACCGCCCTTCCAATAGACGTTGGCTCATCACACCAATCATATCGAGCAACGGAACACCCCAAATGAACAAAGCCAGCAGCGGACTGTATGACGCAGGATGAATACCGATCAGCAGGAGCGCGGCGACAGCCAGGTAATACCCCAGAAACTGGCTGCCGGCATCGCCCATAAACACGCGCGCCGGATAGGTGTTGAACCGAAGGAAACCCAGCAAGCCACCCAGGACGGACACGATCAACAAGAGCAGCAAGGGCTCATTAACCTGATAGGCCAGATAGGCGAGCCCGGTGAAGCTGATCAGCGATAACCCTCCGGCGAGGCCGTCCAGCCCGTCGGAGAGATTGACGGCATTCGTCACCGCAACGATGATGAGCAAGGTCAACGGAAGGGCAACCCAGGACGGAAGCATTGCATCGTCAAAGAAGGGGACCGAAGACAACCGAACCCCGACAACTCCTATGGCAACCGACGCAGCCAGCACTTGTCCGCCGAACTTTATCCGATAGTGCAAATCCACTCGGTCGTCCCAGATGCCGAAGAACATAATGACGGCTCCGCCCAGGAGACTCGACAGGATAAAAGAGTCTTTCGGAGCCCACACCAATACGGCAATGAATGTGGCGAACGCAAAGGCAATCCCCCCCACCTTGGCGATCGGCTCACGATGCACATGCCGCTCACGTGGTGAATCGATGAAATGCAAACGGATCGCAGACGTCGAGAGGACAGGGATGAGTGCCATACAGATGATCAGAGATCCAATAAAACTTAGGAACAACGCCGAGCCCATCTCGGATACACCTCAATCAGGAACGTAACGTCTCAGCAATGGGATCACCAACTCAGCCATTGCCCGCAACCGTCCATCGACGATCGCCTCGCTCTCTTCGGCGGTAACGGTCGAGGTCAAACGTACAAGCGCCCCATCCGCGCGGTGCCTCGTCAAGGAATCCCAGAACAAGAAAAACTTCACGAGATATTCACTCGTGATCCAACGATCCCGCTGTTTGAACCAGTAGTAGACGATTTGCTTGTGGCCGTCTTTTTGCGTCACAACCCGGTTGACACTCCACGAGGAAACCGCTCCGGGGACGGGCGCCATAGGCAGCGACTCAAACGAGGTGATCTCCCATCCGCCGCCGGGAATACACTGTCGAGGAGAGTGGGAGGAACGGCCTTTTTTCGGTGACTGGTAGTAGGCCACATAGACATTCACCGGACGCTGATCGGCAGCCGTGTAATCCGTCATGACATAATCGTCCAATGCCAGGGCATCAAGATAGTGCCGTTCCATCGGTGATGAGACTCCCCTCCACGCCTCAAGTTGCGAAGGAAAATCGACCAACGGTTGGCGAACCGGCGGCGGAGGCAATTCATCCGGAGCCACCGCTGGAGCAACCACCATCGCCAGCAGAAGCAATGTTCCTCCGATCACAAGTGGTATCAGTGCAATCCGATCAGCGGGCAGAGCCGACTGAAACGGCGGAACCGTGACACCCGGCTTCGGAAGGCCGATCAAGTCCCCGAAAGAGCTGCGGGAGTCACTCGATCCGATTCTGGCAAGAATCCACATCTCCGCGCAGAGCAATGCGAGGCTCGCCACAAAGAAAATCCAGCCTTCGAAGAAATGGGTGAATCCTTCTGCTGCGGATTGTCCATAGGCCCCAACCAAGACGCCGATGACACCGATCCGGAACCCATTCAGGAGGATCGAGATAGGAATGCTCGACACGACAAGTACGACTCGTTTCCACAGCGACTCACGATAGAGATAAGCGGCCAGCAACGTGAGTGCCGTGAGCGGGAAGAGGTAGCGCAATCCGCTGCAGGCTTCGACTACTTGCAGTTGAGTAGGCCCCAAGTCGATCACATTGCCCTCTCGATAGGCCGTGATTCCGACGGCGTGCAGGAAACCGACCCCGAGCGCCGATGACCATAGTTGCAGACGATTGGAAAGTTCGCCTTGGAGGAAGGTCGGCCATGGAATGGCAACCAGCAAATAGGCCAGTGGGAACGCCATGATACGAACACCGGATAGGCCGATGGCACAAACAAACAATCCGACGAGGACCAACCATAGGGAGACCTGCACCACCGCATACATGGCTGCAAATTCCCCGACGAGGTATACGAACACACCGGCAGCGAGTAACAACAGCCCCCACCATGCACCTCGATGTTCGACGATTTTCAACTCAGGCCATCGCAGCCAGATCATGTAGAGCGAGATCAAAGGGATAAAGAGCCCATGGCTGTTGTTATCCTCCAGCCAAGCCTCCCCTAAAAACCGGAGACTGTCTGCGTAGAGATAGCCGAGGATGGCCATGACGACGGCAAGAATAGCCCAGAGAGAGGCGGCATTATGGTTCATCGATGACCGGACCACCGACGGCTCGGGGCCTGAGCTCAACGAGGTATCTAGAGTCGTTGGTTGAAGGCTCATCGGGAATAACTCCACAGACTTTGACGAGTCAGCAGTCTAGCGTCTGCCGATTTCCCTAGGGCCACGCCAATCTCAAGTTTGTGTTAACTGACTGTTAAAAAATGAAACTTATGAGAAGTCCGTACCGATCTGAGATAAGAACTTACCAGCCAAATTCGTGGAGATTCCCAGATCCATGTAAATCGTTTGAGCAGCGGAGAGGCCTAGATCCAATGACTTGTAGGATCTGCCCAAGCCGACGCATACAGACCTCCACAGCAGTGTCAGACCGTAGGACCTAAATTCAGGTGGGGCACTTAGAATCCGATTTCACTTCCGAGGCAGAAACAATCCGTTCATCGACCTGAGCTGATTTTTTCTTGGCAACAATAGAGAGCAATCTTCCAAGCGGCCATTTGGCCTGTTGTCGCATGCTCCGCAGACCGTGTTTCCCAAGGAATGGGCCAAGACAGATCCATCCCATGAAACACAATAGGAAGTGGCGGATCCACCGTACCCATCGACGAACGAAGGAACGCTCGAAATTCGTATTGACATGCACAATGGAAAATCCACATGCCTCCAAAAGTCTGACTAATCCGTTCTCACTGAAGACGAACAGGTGTTGTGGCGCGTCATACCATTGGCTATGGCCTGGAAGGAGTTGTTCCCAGGGAGAATGGCCGAGCCCGGTATCACACAGCAAGATGCCCCCCGGTTTGAGGCAACCGTGAATTGCCTGCAGCACGGAAAGTGGGTCCGACAGATGCTCGACGGTCGCCCACAACGTCACCACATCAAACGATTCCTTCCAGGACTCATTCTGTTGGTCCTGTATACGACCGGTCGTCGCTTTCACTCCGAGTGTGTTGACGGCATATTCGATGCCCGATCTCGACAGATCAATCCCCTCCGCTCGAATCTTCTCGTCCAACGCTGCCTTGACGAAAAATCCTTTACCACAACCCACATCCAAGAGGCGGGAGTGTTTCGTTCCAGCATAGGTCAGCGCCAGTCCGACCTTTGTCGGAAAATCGGCTTTCATTCGGTCTTCGACCTCATCGTACACACCTCCGACCTGTTCGCTCTGGTGATAGCGGTCGTAATACGACCGTAGATCCTCAGATGACGGTTGGGGAAGGACCTGAGAGGTAAAGCAATCGGCACATTTCCAATAGGTGTAAGTCGCGAAGCGCACATCCTTCCGGCAGCTTCCTCCACACACGTAACAGGTTTCCTGGCCGAAGGAGGGCAGGGCTGACCACCTCACCACCTCTACCGCTCCGCATCCACGAACGGTCATGTTTGTCTCCATCGAAGCGAGTCTCTGGCCAGCACCACCCTATCGAACCCCCAAGCTCGAGGGGCGATCCGGAGCAACCCTGTTCAGTCGGCTCATAAATCGCTTGGTGACCTGCCACCAAGAAGCTTCTTCATCCCAAGGTTCTGGCCCGTTTCTTCCCCACCCACCCCAGATCACGACACCATCCGCATATTGAGCCGCCGTATTAAGCTGAAGTTCCCAATAGTCGGACTCTACCGGATGGAGTCCAAGTTGTCGGTTTGACTCATGATAGACAGGCATGAGGAACGCATAGACCGGCCTCTCTCCTGCTTTCCGCCTGGCCTCCGTTAGTTGTGCCACGGCATAGTTCACCCAGCCCTGCCGATCCGCATAAAAGGCATAGAGTGACGGGTACAACGCGTCCAGGTGAGTCGCCAACTCATCCAATCGATCGTTATCCTGTTGCCATGCTTGATGCTCCTTGCTTCCCGGACCACGGATCGCCCGCCAATAATCGTTCAACGGCACCGTTCCATAGGCCCCAATTTGAACATTCGGCGCTTCCGCCTTTATCCACGACAAGATTGTTGACAACTTACCGGCATTCGTCTTGACAGTCTGAGCATCTCCCTTAAGCGGCCAGCGCTCGACATCGACAATCACCGGTGTCGCCGCCGCGCTCAACTCTTTTCCGATCGATCGTATAGCGTGCTCCGACGGCATCACCGTTGGCGATTGGTGACCGGAGAACAAGCGTGCTTCATACAGCAGCGTCACCTGCCGAACCGGGAGACCGGCAAAGGAGGGCTTGTTCTTGTAGAGCGTCGCGTCGAATACGATGAAGGGCCGTTGAGCGGTTGTCGTATCGGTCGCTGCCGAATGAGATGGCAGTGGATTACTGAACACTCCAAGACACGCGAGTCCCGCGACCATAAATTTGTGCGCCTTGAGTACCAGCGGGTGCATCATTCTCGCCCTGCGCCTACCGGTTGCTCCGTTCTATCAGGGAGAGCCGATGCCGGAATCCCGTTCGTAGCAGAGGTCAACAGTCGGCTCCAGCTATTGAGAGCGTGAGAACGAGCATACTTGCGATCGAACGCGCGGCGGGCGGAGAGTCCTGCCTCTCTCAGTTCAGGCCCTCTTGAGGTGAGTCGAAGAATGCAGTTCGCCAGCGCATCGACTTCGCCGATGCAAAAACTCCACCCACATTGTTCGCGCTCAAGAATTCTTGCGATTTCTCCGTCAGGGTCCCCGATGTGAATGATGGGGCGACCTGCCGCCGCGATGCCGTAGAACTTGCTCGGCACGATCAAACCCTCCATCGTCGGCCGCAGCGACACGAAGTGCACATCAGGCACACTCAAGCTCCACCGCAGTCGATCGGCGGACTGATAGGGGTAGAACTGCACATTCGACAACCCTCGACGGGCAACCTCCGAAACAACCCACTCCCGCGCGATCCCGTCGCCGATGAACAAGAAAACGACGTCGTCGAGTCTCTTGACCTTCTCAGCCGCATCGATCATGGTCTTGAACTCGTGGACGCGGCCCATATTTCCCGAGTAGCCTAGGACAAACTTATTCTTGAGACCCCATTCAACGACAAGTGGGTTGTCATGCTTATGAATCGGCCGAATAGCTTCGCCATCCGCCCAATTTTCGATGATCGTGATCCGATCAGGTGGAACTCCTTCGTCGCGCAGTCGCTTCGCCATGATCTCGCCCAATACCACATTGCAACGGCTCTGCCGCAACGATCGGTTGCGAAACTGCTTGAGCATAGGAGCCGCAAAGCGCATGCCGTACACTTCCATTGAGGTAGCGATCTCAGGAAAAAGATCCTGTACCCAATTGACGAGTACGCCACCCCTCAGCTTCACCGCCCAAGCTGCAAGGACGGACATCATCGGCGGATCGGTCTTGGACACCACGACATCTCCGCCACGCACCGATCGAAGCAGCCGCCACGTGGCGCCAACGTAAAATGTCAGGTAGTCAGCCAGGCGTCCCCCTAGTCGACCTCGCCCGAATCGCGAGGTACGCACTCGATGTATGCGAACGCCGCGAATCCATTCATGAGCAGGAAGGGTTGCCTGGGGATTCTCATATAATTGACAGCCGGTAATGACATGAATCTCCTGGCCACGAGACGCGAGGTCAAAAGCCAGGTCGCTAAGGAGTTGGCTCGTCGCCGAGTGATCGGGATAGAAGTACCGGTTGATAAAAATCGTCTTAGCCATATCGATCGACGACAAGCTGAGTCGTCCGCTCCTTTCTCTTACCGTGAGCCTTCTTGTTCCTGCCGCACACGCTCTTGCATTTTGAGTACGATCAGGTATTCATACATGGACAGGAGTCTGCAGTAGGTCAATCCCTCCCAACCGTCCAAAAACCCCATTCGCAACAGATACATGTAGAGAAAGCGCAATGTCGGCCGGAAGGGAAGACGAAACGCCAGCTCTTTCAGCGCTCGACGTCGTCGCGCTCCATCGTGGAGGCTGAACAGACCTTCCCAATCTTCAAACCCATTCCTGATTGTCTTGATTCCCTCATCAGCCTCCTGAGATGAGTACTTATTGTGCTTTTCAAACCAGGCTTCGAGACCTTTATTGAAGCTGTAGTGGTGGAAATGCTGTTCTAACCGCCCCTCGGTCCCCTGCACGACCGGTACCGGGTTGACCAACCGTTCCCACTGAATTTTGTCTGGACGGAAGAGACGAAGAACCCAGACAGGGTAGATTCCACAATGCTTGATCCACCGATCACAAAAGAAGTTCTTGTACCGCACACGGTACGCGACATGTTCAGCTTCGGGATCGCCCGTCACCGCAAGCATCTCGTGGCACAATTCCATCGGTACAATTTCATCCGCATCGGAGTAGTAGACCCATGGATGTTTGAAGCGAATATTTCGCACCGCCCAATTCTGATGTGCCGACCAATTATCAAATCGACGTTGGATGACTTGCGCTCCCATCTCCTCTGCTATTTTGACGGTCCGATCCGTGCTGAACGAATCGAGTACGACAATGTCGTTCGACCACTTCACCGACTGAAGGCACTTCTGAAGATTGTCTTCTTCGTTGAGCGTCAGAATGAGGACCGAGATACTCATCGGCTCTCCCGATCAGCCGTATGGGTATAGTTCTTCAAGATGCGAGCAGGATTTCCTGCAACGATCGTCCAGGGCTCAACATCCCTGTACACGCTCGATCTGGCTCCCACCACCGCGCCTTCTCCGATGGTCACACCCGGCCCAATGAACGCATCGGCTGCAACCCAAGCCCGTTCCCTGATCACGATGGGTGAGGTCACCACCGGTCTAGAGGCGACGCGATAGTCGTGCGTGGCGGTGCACAAGAAGCTGTATTGGCTGACAACCGCTCTGGGAGCGATCACGATTCTGTCGACGGAGTAACAATCGACGTCAGGCCCCAGGCAGCTAAGAGAGCCCATTTCGAGGTTCCACGGCGCCCAGATCTTGACCGAAGGGTGGGTGTAGGCATCTTTGGCAATTTTGGCGCCGAACCCGCGCAGCAAAAACCGTCTCCACCCGTGGAACACTTTTGGACTCGGACGATACGCCAAGAGCCACACAATTCGCCAAACAAGTCGCAAGCCTTGATTCAGACGAGAATGCGGACTCGGATAATTTCGAGGCTCTGATGCCTCTTTGAAAAATCGATCCGATCTGCCGCCGCTCCGGTCTCCATCATGGTCTTGCACGATACCTGTGACATCTGAAAGATGTTCATTGGTTGACGTTGGCATCCCCATCATTCACCCACCGGCAGGTACCCTTTTAGAGAAGAACGCATTCCGGTTTGTCTCTCTCTCCGCTCATCCAGGAGTACACAGAGGACATGCGTTCTGCATGTGAGGCCCACGAAAATTCGTCCTCCACGAGTCGCCTCCCTCGGGACCCCATTATTGATCGCTCTCCGCTCGACATCGCCATAAGCGACCTCAGACCTTGCATGATTCCCGATGCTGTCGTATCGATACACAAGGCGGCTCCGGCTTCAAACCCTTGAGGGAGATTGCAGGCTTTCGTCATCATGACCGGTAACCCATAGGACCACGCCTCCAGCACACTGACGGGCAACCCCTCGCTGTAGGACGGCAGCACAAAGGCCGCCGCCGACCGAAGGACGGATTCCTTCTCATGCCCGAACTTCGGGCCGAGGAATCGGACTGAGGCCTGCAGTCTCTGATCGACGCAATACCGCCGCAAGTCCGCCTCATGATTTCCTTGATCCCATCCGGCAATCCAGAGCGCCCACTCCGCAGCAGTGGAACGAGCCTCCTGCCGCAGCTCCCGCCACGCTGCCAATAAGTTGATAAGCCCCTTCTTGGGATGCAGGCGCCCGAGAAAAAGCAGAACTCTTTCCCTCTGTGCGGAGGGGCTCACGCTCAACAACGGCAGGTCGACACCGCACGGAATCACGCATACCGGAGTCGCGAGCCCATAGCGACGAATCGCATCCGCTTCCGGTGCACAGAGTGCATGAAGGCACGCAGCGTTCTCGAGATGACGATGTTCATACATCACACCGGCGATCCGCTTCTTCCAGTACGAGTGCCCGATCGCCCAGGAGTCCAGCATCCCATGCGTGCTGACGATGTACGGCTTCTTGGTGAGCTTCGCCCACTTGACCGAGGCCACCGAGGGGTACATCCACAAGCCATGATTGTGCAAGATGTCAGGAGCCGCAGTGCGGAGCGCCGGAAGCAGATCCGGCGCGTACCCGAACGGTTTGTATCCCCTGTGACGAAACACGTTGATATTGAGGGGACTCCACGTCTCACGATCTTCTTCGAAACACTCGTCGGTCAACCCGAATACGCTGACACAATTTCCTCGCCGATGCAGTTCCAGTGCACTCCGACGCACGACTTCATAAATCCCCCCCCCGGTTCGAGAGACGGAGGCAGCCACCATTCCCACATTCATGAGTTCCCCACGTTTCGCGCACTTGCACGGCGGTGGATGAATGTTGTGTTCCACCCATCAATGTAGGTCAATCGATAGCCACCGGATTTGACTCGAACCACCATTGTCTGGATACGGGACAAGTAGTCGTCGTCTAAAGGGCGATATCCTTCATCGAATTCGACGCAGAGCACAGACGGTCGGACGTCACTCGCCAGCATGGAGGCCAGAATTTCATATTCCGCACCTTCAACATCGAGCTTGAGCAGGGCTAACTCCGAATGGCCGAGCATCTGCATCACGGTTCGGAGCGTTCTGCAGCTGGCTTCAAAATAGTCGCTCGTGCGCTGCAAGTTGACGATCGAGTGCGATACATGCGCCGGATCCTCCGGCACATAGAAACGCATCGTACGGTCTTCGCTCCACAAACCGAGAGGATGGAACCGCAATCGATCCATGCACGCCACATCGGTCTTGTAAAATATGCCCGCTTCATTGTTGATGGCAGTTGGAACACGATCAGCCGTATTGGCCCGTAGAAGTTCCACATGCCGTTGCGCCCTCGGCGTCGGGTCGAAACTGTGAACTTCACACCCGTACCGATTGATGAGATCGATCTCGAAACTGATGTCTTCACCCGCACCGACCCCATAGCACAGCGACTCAGGACCCAAGAGTCCACAGGGCACGAACCATCCGCCATAGCCAGTTCCGATCTTTTCATGTGTCGGCGCGGCCGCATCCCTGAGTCGGCCTAACTTGCTCTGCGCGACATGTTGCCCGACCCGTCTGTACAGTGCCTGTGCCTGTTTGAGAAGGAGCATCGCCTGTTTACCTTACGGAATGTTCAAGTTGTACCGACCGTGAAACAGTTTCCGAGCACGCTTGCTCGGTTTCGCCGGGAGATGGAAGAGGGCAATATTTGGCAATGGCATCGATGAACAACGCGGCGTGCGTGCCTGAGTTGTATCGACGAGTGATCATCGCCCGACAGGCCGAGACCATCGTCGGTTTTTGCGGTTTCGGAAATAACGCGTCGACGATCTTCCGCGCACAATCCGACAGATCGCCGTTCCGATAAAACCATCCGGTTTCTCCATCTTGTACCGCCTCCCACTCCGGAAAATGTTCCTCAACGTGATCATGAAGCAACACGGGCGTGCCGTACGCGAGCGCGTGCATGACCGAGAGACCGGCACCCGATGGAACAACCGCGAGATCGCTGGCGGAGAGGACGAGACCGAGTCGAGACTCGTCGTACATTGCTCCCAGAAAATGGACCAATCTGTTGAGTCCTAACTCGTTCGCGAGAGATTCCAATTGCGGACGATCGCTTCCCTCTCCAACCAACAGGAGATGAACGTTCTTGCCTTCACTCCCGACGAGGTTCAGCGCTTGCAGGAGCCATGGCAAGCGCTTCACCGGCTGGAGCCGACCGGTAAAGGAGATCGCCCGCTCATCGGCTCCGATGCCGAGCGAACGACGGAATCGCTCACAATCCGCGGACGTGATGCGTTCAGACACCGCTGATTGTTCTGCATTGTCCAAGGAGTTATAGATCACGTGCAATCGATCCGCAGCGAGTCCCTTGGAAATCAAGAGCTGCTTCGCGTGATCGCCATAAAGCAATAGGCCGCGCGATAGTCTGTACAACAGTGCCCGAACCGTCCACTTCACCCCCGACTCATCTCCCTGAAGTCCATGCGTCCAGAGCAGGACGGGTACCCCCATGATTCTACCGGCTATTGTCAACATCCAAGCAGTCAGGTCGTAAGGACTCCCCTGCGCGACGATGAGATCCGGACGTCTCCGCAGCACCGCAGACAACACAGTCGGTTGCCACGATAGTGAGAAGCCATAGGGAAGTCTGATAACGTATTGCGTGGCGGCCTGGAATTCACACTGTCTCGGTGCTTCAGCGAGCGGAAGAAAAGGGACAACCGCACCTGGGTCAGCTAACAGCTGAAACTGAAATCGAGGATCAGTCCCCAGCGCGTCATAGAGGTGCCGCCGGTAATGTGGAATGCAGGCTTGCTGGAGCATGACGAGAGGCCTTCTATCTTTTTTGACGTCACTCATCATGGAAGTCGCATCAGATTCGTGCCTGAAGTAAATCGTCATCTGCAAATCCGGGGCTGTCTGTTTCTGCTCCGACCTCGTCATCTTCACCGATGACCTGCTCTGATGCCGATTCGTTATATGAATATGTTGGACCAAGAATGCTCAGCAGGAACAATAACGATGTCGGGTTTCCCGTATTGATGAAGTACCGTTCGAACATCGCGAGTACGAAGTATCCGCATGCCAGCCCTAGAAGGACGCTGTAGCTGAACGTCTGAGAATGGTCTTGATTTCTCCGCCAGATGTTCCTCATTCCTGAAACCGTTGCGAATAGGACGGACACAAACCCGATCAACCCGATTTCCGCCAGCAGCGCCAGGTACCCGTTATGCGCCGACGTGTTGACCTTCAACACCGTTTCATGAGCTCGAAACCCTACGCCGAGAATCGGATTGGCCAGAAACAGATTCCACGTGGCTTTCCAAGTCTCAAGGCGGCCGGAGCCGCCCGATTCGAGACCGCGGTGGCGGTCCTGAATCGCAAAGAAGTCGGAGACGCCCCTCAGCACTGCGTCACCGTAATACGCTGCTAACGCCCCTCCAACGAAGATGCACAAGAACAAGACCGTATACCCACTCGCTTGAGCAATCCGTCGACGCGCAACGAGCGTGACTGCAAGCCCGATCAGCACAGCCACAGCCGAAGCCCTGGCGCCGGTCAGATAGATCACGGTGCCCATCGCGATGAGAATCGGAATCCGTACGATCATCCGCCTGATGATCATGGCGGTGAGAAAGACGGATGCCGTGATCAGCGCAAAGGCCGCCGGATTGAGGATCCCCTTACCGCCTCCGAGTCGAACGCCGGGAGCATGGTCGTACAGCGCAAATCCGCAGACCAGGACACTCCCAAGCAGGGCATAGACCTTCATCCCCGTCTCATATTGTGCCGCGTTCAAGCTGGTATTGAATTGCAAGACCACCACAATGGTCAGAATCGTAAGAACGGTATACTGCACTGATTCGAGGGGCGCGTGACTGACGAACGACGAGAGCCCGCAGAAGAGGCCGAACAGGATGAGCGACGCGATGGTTCCTGGGTTGAACCCCCCGGGAACAAAGCGACTTCGGCTGAACAAAAAATACCCGGACGGCCACAAGATCGATGCGAGCATGATCGCCTCATAAGTGTGGTTTCGACGACCTTCGACGTTTCCGAACAGCGATCCGACAAAGACTCCGGTCAGCCAAAGACCCAAGACGAGGCCGACCCACGTGTGCCGATCACCCTCAACAAACAGCTCGTCTCTCTCGGCCAACGCAGTCATGTTGCCTCGGAGAGTGCGACAAGGCGACAGAGCAACAACCAGCCGAGCATGCTTGTATCCGTCACTTGAGCCGCGACGCACGACATAGCCAGTCCCTCGACTCCGAAGAGAGGAATCAGCGAGCCTCCCCAGAGAATCAGCGTCACCCACCGGATCCCATGTCCCGCAATCGGCGTTCGATAGTCGGATAGTGAATAAAATGAGTTCCGAATCACTCCGTACAAACTCGCGAA
Source organism: Nitrospira sp. CMX1 (assembly GCF_054902215.1). Classification (NCBI taxonomy): domain Bacteria; kingdom Pseudomonadati; phylum Nitrospirota; class Nitrospiria; order Nitrospirales; family Nitrospiraceae; genus Nitrospira; species Nitrospira sp. CMX1. The sequence goes on from NZ_JBUBKD010000010.1 coordinate 64,883, forward strand.
CGGAAGTCCCCAGACCAGTATCGACAAGATATGGGCCGTCAACCTGGCGTCGGCCGTGGAAAACTTCCCCCTCACCAACGCCAGCTTGATCAAGGGTTCTGAGACGAGAACCATGAACATACTGCACAGCAGCGTCACTCCGAACAGTACCGCTCCATATCGGATCAAGACTTGACGTCCCTCACGGAAACCGGCGTGAAACGCCCGCGCCAGCTTGGGGAACAGCGTCGTGTTGACCGGCGCCGTGAACAGCGCCAAGGGCACCGCTACAACCGATCCTGCGTAAAAGAATGCGGCGATCTTGCCGGTACCTAAGCTCGAGGCAAAACTCCGCTCCGTCATCGCAACCGCCTGAAAGAGGAGTTCCCCAACCAGCACGATAAGCACCGGCCTCCACAACTCGTTGATTCCGACCGCGCGAGGCTCTGCGACAATCGTGGGGGCCGAAATAGAAACTCTGTTGAACGCTGCGATGAACCACAGCAGCACGAGGAAATGCCCTGCGGCGAAGCCCCAGACCATGGCATCGATCCCCCAGCGATCGGCAAACAGCAGCACTGAGGCAACCGTAGAGAGCGACACGACCGCCCCACTGAGAAAGACAGGCAGAAAGCTTCCCCTCACCGAGAGTCCACCGCGCATAAGTCCGGCTAATCCGGCACAGACGATCGGAAACAGCAGGATTCTGATCAGCCGCACCCCTGATTCGCATTGTTCAACGGTGAAGTCAGGAAACACAGCCTGGAGCACTGATCTCGACCCGAACAGGAGCAGTGTGAGAGCGACCACATTCATCGAGATCAAAACAAGGGAGGTCCGTGTAATCAATGACCTCACATGGCCCCGATGTTCGGACGCCATCTTCGAGACAAAGACGTGTTCGATGGCGTTCCCCACCTGGACACCGAATAGTAGGTGAAACCCCATGACTGCGACCAACACGTCCAGATCGCCGCTTAGTCCGAACGTCGATGCGATGACGATTTCACGTACCAAACCAGCCAGAATCACGACCCCGGACGCGACCGAGTAGATCGGAATCTGTCGGAGTAGGCTCAGCTCTTTCAGATTGGCCTTCAGATTTCCCCACCAGGGCCGCCAGATGGTTGCACTCAGCATCGTGACACCAATCGGCTAGGCGTGACGGACCGGAAGACAGATTCCGGTCGGTGGCCGGTCTGGGCCGCACACCAGTACTCGAGCACCAGTGCGGTAAAGGTGAGCTGTGCCAAAGGGCCATGTTGAGCCTGGTTCGCCATTACGTGGGCCGTTTCCGGCTTGAGAATGGAATGCTGAACGAGCAGCCCATCTTCAAGAGCATGGCCATAACGAGCCCAGGTACCCTGCATCCATTCACGCCCGGGCGGTTGAAACCCACGCTTTCGCCGATGGAGAAGCCACTCCGGAACCAGCTCTTTCACCGCTGCTTTGAACCAGGCTTTTGGCGGAAGATCATGATCCGGACAGGCTTTGCGCAGGCCGATCACCGTCTCCACCAACCTAAAGTCCACCAGTGGCAGTCTGAGTTCGACCGAGGACGCCATACTGAGTCGATCGTTCTGAGCGATTCCGTTTTCAGCCAGATACGTCTCGCAAAGCAGTCGAGTAAAGAGAATGTCCGGCCTCGACCAAGGATGCGGGACGGTATAGGGTTTCCACAGGGCCAACTCATAGACGGAATCAAGGAACTCCTCCGTCAAGATCGACGGAACCGAATCACGGATTGTCCGAAATAAGGGTGATTGTTCGTGGAAGATGATGCGTTCACGAGGACTCTGTAAATCCCGCAGATATTCGAGATACGAGGATCGCAGTCCCGCTCCCGATCGGCACCAGTCGAACAAATCCCACCGTGACCTCACCGATGGGCACTTCAGGCTGACATACTGACCGAACTTCGGTCGTACCTCCGACTGCCAACAGGCCTTTCTCATTGTCTGTCCGAGCGCATCGGTCACCCATGGATACCCCCAAAAGAGCTCGTCCCCCCCCTGCCCCGAGAGCATAACTGGAACACCATGTTGGTGAGCAGTACTCATAACGGCGCTGTACCCGTAGCCGGCAATGTCGGCGATCGGATCATCGGTCTGCCAGACCAGCGAAGGAAAGGCATTGACCATGTCCTCCGTCTTGATCTCAACCTCATGGACAGGAATCGATAGATAGTCCGCTATGGCCTTGGCCTCCCGGCGCTCGTCAAACCTCGGACGCCCCTCGTATCCGACCGTGAACGCAGTCAGCCGTCCCGGGTACGCTCTGGCAACCAATGCCGCCAAGGCGCTTGAATCCAACCCTCCGCTAAGGGCCACACCCACCGGCACATCGGACCGCATGATCAGTTCGCTCACCCGCTCTAATTCGGTTCGAATGGTCGAGACCGGGTCGTCGTCCAGCCGAGGTGCATCGTCCATGCTCCAATACCGGGACTCTCTCAACGACCACGGATGTATGGAGATCGTCAGTGCCGTCCCGGCAGAAAGCTTGCGGACCCCTTTGATCATGGTCATCGGCTCGGGTACATACTGAAAGTGGAAATATTGGTAGACCGCCTCACGATCGAGTTGAAAGTCGACGACACCCGCGCGAAGCAGGGCTTTCAGTTCCGAAGCAAAGTAGAGCGCGTCGCCCTGTTCGAAGAGATACAGGGGCTTTTCACCCATCCGATCCCGGGCAAGGAATACGTTCTTTCGACGTTCATCCCACAAAGCAAAGGCGAACATGCCACGAAGATAATCGACGCACCGTTCGCCGTATTCTTCATACAGATGAACGATCACCTCGACATCACTGCGTGACCGGAAGCGATGCCCTTGTGATTCCAACTGAGACCGGAGTTCCACAAAATTGTAGATTTCTCCGTTCGCGATCAATGCGAGTGATTTGTCCTCGTTGTACAAGGGCTGCCAGCCACCGGACAGATCGATGATGCTCAAGCGACGCATGGCCAGCGAGACGTGAGATCCAAGTAAAGATCCGGCCCCGTCCGGCCCTCGGTGAACCATCGCGTCGCTCATGTACAACAGCCGCTCCTGCTGCAGCGACGTCATGGGTTGTGCGCTGACGATACCGGCGACTCCGCACATGACAGGACCAACCTCCACTCGGATAGCGTGCACTGTACCCTGTACCGTTCACGTCCTGGATACAGGCTGCTCAAATCTGTGTTAACAAATCGTTAATGCTGGGCTGCTTGGAAGATTTTTGGTTAGTCATGTGATACGAAAAACGATGGTTGATCATCTGGGGCTGAAAATCCTGTCAGTGAGGTAGGTCATGCACGGGTACGGAACTAAGCGACATACGACCCAGCGGATAGCTGTTGCCTCTCTGATCATCAGTAGTCTCCTCTCTTGCAGTGGACAGGAGAATCTGACACCGACCGCTCAACCGGCGAGTGGTGGCCAATCGGCCAACTCCTTCGTCACCCCCCATCAAGTCCTCTGGCGGTCTGACGGGTCGAGCCCAACCCAAGGGCGTGAATCGATCAATAATTGGCCGAGACTCACGAGCGACACGGCGAGCTGTGATCTGAGTCAGGTAAATGACCACAACACATTGCCTCCGCATGCACCGTTTGGAGGAAGCACGACCGTCCACTATATCAAGGCGGTTTGCACCGGCGGAGCTAGCGGCGGGAAAATCCAGATCGTGGTCGATATGGAAGACCGTCCGCTTCAGGGACTCGGCAATTTCGGGTTCTTCTGGTATCAGCCGTCAATCGACGTTTCGACGGCCATGACCTTGGAAGTCGCGACAAACCCCAGCTTCTCTCGATATTTCATCTTCCACTGGTGGAGAAACCTCATCGGACAACGAATGATGGACGGATGGAATCCCATCACGTGGCAAGCAGGCGACCAGGTCAACAATGTCGGCGAGGCAGCGATGACCCAGGTTTTTACGACCTTCCGAATTGTCATCGATGTCTTGCCCAATAAGTCAGGAACGTACTACTTCAGCGATCTTATGTATGGCTATTATGCAAAACCCCATATCAATATCTGGGGCGAGAACAACTTCGCCAGTGTTTATACCCACCTGTTCCCCGAAGCCAAAAAGCGAAACCTCATCGGCTCCTATTGCCCGGTCACGGAAAGTCTCAAGGATCCCGGGCGCGTAGTATTGGAAGGAGGATTCACCAATACGCAGTTGCAGGAGATGGTGACGGCCGGATGGACCATTGGGGGGGAGTCGACGGAGGGGCTCAACTACATAGATTTCCACACACTTGAAAGTGCCGCCGCCGATATGGATAGGCACCTCGCTGACCTACAGAAATTGGGCTACCAACGCCCGATCTTCTGGTGCTACGAAGACGCCAAGCACAACGCCGCGCTCGATGCCGAGCTGGCGAAACGCAACATAGTGGCCGCCTACAGCGGCAACAGTTTTTCGGACAATACCGGACGGTCACTCTATGGTGGTCTCACTAATCCCTACAACCTCTGGTCTGTCTCTGGTGACGCTCGTTCAGTAGAAGAAGTCATCGCGGCAATCGATCATGCCGTGAAATACGGTGAGCAACTTGGGTTAGAGTGGCAACGGTATGATCAGGACTTCCCTGCGATTGCCGACTATCTCGTCAAGCTACGAAATGAAGGGAAGATCGAGATCGTCACAGTCGAGGAAATGATCGCGCGGCATGGAAAGAAAAACGGGTCACAAACCGGATCACCGCCGGGTGTCCCTCCCCCGACGCCCTCGTCGCCGACCACACTCTTACCTTTTGACCAAGTCGAACACTCCTACACCCAATCACCGGCTCGGTTCTCCGGCCTTTGGGCACAGGCACAGACGCGCACCGTTCGGCTTGCCTTGATAGGCGATTCGCAAGAGACATCCCCGGAAGGGAGAGGCGATGTCTATGTGCCACGCCTCCAATACGAAGCCTGGAAGCGATACCACAATGTGCCTGAAACCGTCATGAGCGGCTATTTTTCTTATGGTGATGGCCAGCCCTATGGAGATTGGCTGCTTAGAGGAAGTGCGGCCAGCCCTGGGGCTTCGCCGACTCGCATTGCCATGGACCATCTCTTACCCGGAATCTATGCCGCTGCCCACGCTGCACCGGCCGGCCCTCAATCAGTGAACGGACAGTGGTATGGCCAACTCATGGTACTTGAGCCCGATGCCAGCAGCGTCAACCCGTCGACAGAAATTCCGACCACGACTCAGTATTTTTGTACGCAGGGCGCAGTACGGGCGGAGATTTTTGCCGCAACGCATCCGCAGTCCGGTGGTATTCTCTATAAGGCTCGGCCGTCGGATTCTGTGCCTAGTTATTCCGCGACGGCCACTCTTGAAGAAACGGCGCCTCTCTCGCTGGCCGATGCAACATTTATCGTCAAGTCGTTCACAACGGCCCCACTGCCGTTCAACGGCAAACGACACCTCCAACTGGAACTACTCGGCACTCTGACTTCGGCGGTAACGGACATTATCGGTGCCCGCTTGAAGAGCGACCAGTGCCCGCAGGGCCTCGTCATTCAGGATCTCAGTACCGGCGGATTGTCAACTAAGGAGTTTCTCAACACTTACCGCGCAGCGGCGCAATTGTTTCGTGCCATGGGGTTCGACGCGGTGATCCTTCATTTAGGCGCCAATGATGCCGGCGAGGGCGCCACCGCAGAAATGTACCGGATTGACACAGAACAGATGATCGCTCGACTCCGTTCATGGGCTGGCCGCCCGGACCTTCCTGTCATTCTCATGAGCGATCCCTATCGCCAAGGATTAAGTCCGGCGCAGGAAGCGGAATATGCTCGATATCCTGGGGCATTGCGCGCCATCGCCGCTGTGGACCCCGCCGTGCTGGTAATTAATTCTCGACGATTGATGAATGAACGAGGATGGAACGGCGTGCCGTCCAACCGATTGTCAGAACTGCTCCTCGATGGCCTCCACTACACGCCTCGCGGGGCCATTGAATTGGCCGAAGCCGAGATGAAAACCCTATTGGGTCCGTAAATGTGAATACTCGAGCCGACCAACTCCTTCACGAATGTCGGCTCATAGACGAGAGCTCCCGGCGTCAACGAAGGCAACTTGGTCCGACTGTTCGACCAACCGTCGTGCTCCTTTCCCGTTACGGCAATCGAATACAAGTGTCCTTCAACGACCAACAGTCGAACAAACCCATCTTCAATCGCCTGCTCTGGGATATTCACCAACTTTTCCGATCGAGACCGCACGCAAGGTTGCGCTTCTCGGGAGTATGCATGGAACAGAGGCAGTTGCGACGACCCTTCTTGAAGACCTTACCCCAAAGGCACAAAATATTTATCGTATAGGCGTGGAGATCCCGAATGTTGGGATCCTCCAATCGGCTGAAAAGGATCGGGCTCTATTCAAGAGCAGTCCTTCGAAAGAATGGCTTCCATTGACCGCCCTGAGTCCACAGACGAGCAAGACCGGAACGACCTTATCCTCCTCAACTGGTCCAGGCTCGGGGTACCCCGACACGGCAGGTTCGTGGGCGGAGGAGCATTTTACTTCAACAGCTCTGGTACCATCAGAGGACATCAAGTCGTCCCGGACCTAAATGCCTTTGGCGGGATGAAAGTCTTGATCCTCGATGACGTGGGCTTGTTCGTGGAAGGAAAATTCAATCGCGCGACGATCACGAATTTTGATGGCATGTTCGGGCTGAGCGGGGAGTATAGGGCGTTTACGCCCTAACCGGACTCGTCTATCACTTCTAACGTACTCCTGCGATCACGGCACCATTTAAGTCCGGCTCCTACGTGATCAGTCGGGGTTTCCTCATGCCCCACGGTTGAGCCTTTCTGCCTGAATTCAGTTGAAACTCAGACAGATTTAAGCGGAAACTCATCGGAGCACTTCTTCCTGCAGGTCTGCCATGTCTTCGGCCGCCTCACCGCATTCCCGCTCGATCAATGCCATGCGGGAACAAGAGATCAAACTCTCCGTCGACCGGTCGTTTCGCTGGCCGGAACAATACGGTACGCCTCTCCCACGGCGACACCTGATTTCCACCTATTACGACACCGCCGCCTATGACTTGGCCCATGCTCGGATCACTCTTCGCCACCGAATCGAACGCGGGAAACAGTCCTGGCAGCTCAAGATCCCGTTGGGCGATGATCGGCAGGAGGTGGAAGCGTCCGGTACACAGGGTAATCCTCCAGCCGCGCTCCGCACGTTATTGATTCTTCACCTAGGACATCGCCGCCTGACGCCGGTCGTCACCCTGCGCGTCCGGCGAGCCGGTCTCCTGGTACGCCAGGGCCGCATACCCATCGCGGAACTTGCGCTCGACCACGTCGCGGTCGTTACACACGGTGCTGTGATCCAACACTTTCGCGAACTCGAAATTGAACAGCGCCAGGGCGATAAGAATTCCCTTCGTGCCCTCGAACGGCAGTTGCGAAACGCCGGGGCATCCGATCATGACGGGCGGCCAAAACTCTTTCGTGCCCTCTCGCTCCAGATCTCCGCTCCACCCCTGCAGCCTGAGGCAAACGCGCCGGTGATCGAACATCTGAAGTGGGCACTGACCCAGCATGTTGAATGGCTCCTCGCTCATGATCCCGGGACGAGGCTCGGTACCGAGAGCGAGAGTGTGCATCAATTCCGCGTCGCTATCAGACGACTGCGCGCGGTGCTCCGCGCGGCACGACCGACCCTGCTTCCGGCCTGGGTCAGATCCCTGGAACAGGAGCTCACGTGGCTCAGCGAACTGCTGGGACCAGCCCGCGATCTCGACGTCCAAATCGCCTACTTCATCCAGGAATCAACCGAATTGAATGCCCGAGATCGCAAGCTGTTGGCACAATTTATCTCCCACCTCCGCGCGCAACGAGCGGTCGTTCAGCAGATGCTGCTTAGCGAATTAACGAGCGCTCGATACTTCGAACTCATTCGGCGGCTGCAACAAGCTGCCCGGGATCCCTCGATCATTGATTCTCCCTTGACGATCCGCGAGCTTGCTAACCGGCAATTCAAGAAGTTGCGCGAGACAATCCGACACCTTCGATCCTCGCCCTCGGCTGTCGCCCTGCACAAGGTCCGTATCAAGGTAAAACGCGCCCGCTACGCTGCGGAGCTTGCGCGTTGCTCTGTGGGCAAACCCGCCAGCCGCTTCATGAAATCCGCTCGTAGGGTTCAAGAGGTGTTAGGAAGCCATCAGGATGCAATCCAAGCGGAGCGCTACATCCAGCAGTTTGTGAAGTACTCGACAAGTGTTCGGGCCGGCTTTCTTGCCGGGCGTATGGCCGAGCGGCAACGTCACCGACGAGACACGATCCGCAAAGAATTGAACCCGCTGTTTAAGGCCATGCTAAAGCAGGGGAAGAAGACATGGGGATGAACCACATCCAGTTTGCCTTAGAGAACCCGATCGTAGATCCCACAATCAGACATGTCAGACTTGCAACTCCTTGGCCTTCACCAACATCACGCCCAACTCGTCTGAGTGCACCCGGTAAGGATCCACTATAGTCCTTATCAGTTTGGATCGCGCTTGGACACGGACTTTCATGGGAGCCTTTTGTTCTACCGAGTCCCTTATTCATTCGTCGTTCCCCACGTCATCCTGGTTTAATCGACGACTAGCCTGATGACGAGTAAAGAACCCCGCCCTTCCTGGCGAGGCATCCAAATGCGAGTTTTGTGACGCCCCCCCAAAGCGGCGAGAGCCTCCGCGATGATATGTCTCAAGGATTGCCCCAAATACTTGGTGCGCCCGGCAGGAATTGAACCTGCGACCTACGGGTTCGAAGGGGCCTGAGCTGTTCCACTGGCTCCAACCCAGTCCAAAAGATTCCAAACCGTCGCTAAATCAACTCACTTCGAAGCCCCTGAAGTCTCTGAACTCCATCTTTTTCTCGTTCTGGAAGTTTTTGGATTGCGTTCACGGACGCGAACACGGACAGATCACGGACAATGATTATCTCGAATTTGATAGGGCAAGGTGGAACAAGATGCAACCGCTCGTCATTGTTCTACTTTGTATAGCTGTATTTGTCTCCTCCGAATGGAACGAAGTTTTTGCTCGTCTTATCGAACCGCCAACAAAAAGCGCTTTCATGGCCTGTAGTGATTGGTCCGTTATAACGGATAATCACCTGAAAGAACACTTCCCGTGTTTCTCTGGTGACCGAGATCCCGCCGGGAGGAAATTCGCGCAGTTCTCGGTCTTCACTTGGGAGAAAAACGGATGATGACACAACAGAGTGGTCAAAAGTAGCGGAAATGGGTGGATCGTCCGGCTCAGCACCTTGACTTGTGGAAATTCCAACTTGCAGTTTCTCGATGATCGCAGGCAGTTCTCCGTAGTTGACGATCGTATATTGAGTATATGAATCAAGAATTTCGTGTTCAACGTGACTAACTTTGACGACATAAATGTAGGGACGTTGAGAGGAGACCAGTGTTCTAGCGGTGGCGCTTGCAGCATCAGCGGACTGCTTAGCAATACCCAAGGATACCTGCATGTCCTTGGCCTGCTGGTCGGCGGTTTTCTTAGTAACTCTGGCCTGGATAAAAGTAGCGACCCAGAGAAGAGCTGTAAAGAAGGCCAAAATTGCAGTAACTCTGACAAGGCTCTCAGTCGAATTCCTCAACTCCTCAGTGGCATCTACCAATTTCTGGTCCTGCACCACTTTTTCTTTTTTATACTGCTCCTCTCTTGCGGCATTGGATTCAGCGTCTTGGCTGGGCAGTATCTTTATCGTGAGAGGATTACTATCACTGCCACGCTGTTCGGCCTCGGAATTCTGACCGCTCTCAGCGGCCTTGGTATTTGGATGCTCTTTTGAATATGAAACACCACAAAGTAACACCATACCCAGTAAGACAACTGTTCGCCACACGGTCAGCACACCCAGATCTCCGCGTTAAAGATGTTTATGTCGAGGCAATTCATGTCAGCATCCTAGCGATAGAGCGAGCACGTGTCCAATCGTCTCCGCTGCGGTACAATCTTAAACTCTACGGTCAGATACAAATCCTTTACCGCTGTCGGACTCGTTGGAGGAAAGAAGGGCTATACGCCGTATGACTGACGAAGAACCGCTTGCCGGAACCTAATTCGGTCCGGAGTCGAGGAATCAACGGCCATGAAGATCAGCGGCCATCGGACCAGGAGTACCTTCGACCGCTATAACATTACCTTGGAGAACGACATTCAGGAGGCCATGGTGAAGATGACGGAGTACATCTCAACCTTGCCGGTCGAGAGCGAAGTCGTGCGCCTGACAGAGGTCAAGTCATGTTCGTGAAGACACGAGGACAAACGCCAAAGCCAACGTGACTACTGAAATCGACTCCCTACAAGTCCGAGAAACTTCGACTACCAACCCTTGACCTCAAAGTGCCAGTTGACGGCTAAGATATCTTTCGTCAAGTATTCTGGATCTCGAATCAGGACGATGATGTCTACAGGAGTTCTTACTTTGCCTTATTTGGGAATGCTGGACTGACTCCATTGAATCAAGGGAAAAGAAACGAGGGTTCCCAAGACCCAAAAAGCATTATTCAGGTATCTGTACGATTCTAATTCTGAACGGCTGGCAGTTATGAGCTTCCTAAGTAGCAGCGTTCTGAAGCGGATTTCGGTGGCTCTATGGGTGTGTGTCATCCTTATGATTCGGTTTCTGCCTCATAGCGTATTGGCGGAAACCGTTCGGGACATGCTGACCGTCGCAGTAGCCATGGTCGCTACTTGGCTCTATCGCTTAGGAAACAGACGCCGGGTGCAAGAAAGAAGAGTTACGGCAGCTAGAGCCGAATTGAACATTAATCAGCTGTCTTCTGAACGGATCATTCTATACTTGCGTTCTTTTAAAGACGATAAGAAGGCCGCCATATTACCTTCGACTACAAGAACTGATTCAGATGGCTTTCCCACTGAAGTTGTAACCTTGGACTACACTGAAGAGGAACAACTGAATGCAGTTATGGGAGAATTCGGCCATTTTATAACGATATGCAGACCAGACGAGGCCCTTCCACATTCTGGTGCTTCACGCCTGCGAGTAGGACACGAATGGCAGAAGCATGTTCAAGAGTTGATGGTAAAATCGCTTTTCGTCGTTATCAGGCTAGGAGCTACGGACGGGCTTTTGTGGGAACTTACAACGGCCGTACGATATCTGGAACCATGCCGCCTACTTTTATTGGTTCCCTTTGGCGAAAGGGAATACAACAAATTCTGCAAGAAGCATCAGGATATGTTTCCCAAGTCTCTACCCAGTTATGACGAGAGAGAAAAGGTAGGCACGTTGCGAGGAATAATCTGTTTCCAAGAAGACTGGACGCCGGAACTTCTCACTCTCAAAACAAGCGCCCTTTATCCACCAACGCATTCGCTTCAATCAGCGCTAAGAGTTGCTCTATTGCCATTTATCGATAGGTCAAACGTTCCGTATCAGCCTTTGCACCTCTCGACAGCAGTGATCTTTCAATGGTTATTATTAGGCTCTATGGCGTGTTGGTCTTGGTTCGTCACAATTTCCGAATTCCCCAATTTATCCCCTTGGGCAATCGGTTTGGCAAGTGCGGTCTCTTTGACCTTTATTTGGATCATATGTGCTGGCATGCATGCCTATTACTGCCTTAGGAGTAAGTTTCCCGGACGATCCTGACCACACCGCTTGGAGCTACATAACAGGAGGAAGGCGATGAATACCGAAGTATGTTCTAATGCTGCTAGTAGGAAACCAGAGAATAGGCTTGCACGACGCGAAGGTAATGATTTTGCCAGAACACGGACAAAAACACGGACAATTGGCACCTACGCGATAACTTCCATATCGCAAGTGTTTGAATCTATGGTGCGCCCGGCAGGAATTGAACCTGCGACCTACGGGTTCGAAGCCCGGCGCTCTATCCAACTGAGCTACGGGCGCAACCAGACTCAACATGAATCATGTTCGGGCAAGGCTTGTCAAGGTTGAGCGACGTAGATAGAACAGCTACATACTCGCCAGAATTTCATCGGCAACCTGAGTAACAGACTTTCCCTCCGTCTCAATCACATGATCAGCCGCTGCTTGATACTTCGGAGTACGCTCCCGCAGCACCTCTTGAATCTCATCCACAAACGACTTGGTGCCGGTCAGCGAGGGCCGTTGCGTGTCGGACCCGATTCGGGTGGCAATGGTCGCAACGGAGGCGGTCAGCCAGAACAGCGTCCCAGTGCGCTTCAACACTTCGACATTTTGGGGCCTAAGGATGGCTCCCCCGCCGGTATCGAGCACCAACCCGTCCTTCCCGGCCAGATCCTGGCAAATTTTGCTTTCCAGATCACGAAAGAACTCCCACCCATGTTGTTCAACGATCTGAGGAATGGTTTGTCCCGCCGACTTTACAATCTCGGCATCGGTGGAGAGCAATTCGCGACCGAGGCGGGTCGCCACAATTTTCCCGACCGTGCTCTTCCCCGTACCACGATAACCGATCAGCACCACGTTCATTGGAAATGCGACTCCAAGACCGCGCGCATCACGGCAACCGGCGCGGATTGATTGGTCCAGAGCTCAAATTGCGTGACGGCCTGATTGAGAAACATTTCCAAGCCGGGAATCGTCTTGCACCCGACGCGCTTGGCATCTTTGAGCAACTGCGTCTCCCGTGGGTTATAGACGATGTCCATAACAGCTAGTCCTTGATGGAGGAGCGATGCAGGGACACAGGTCGCCTCGGCGTTGGGAGACATACCGACCGGGGTACAATGAATCAGGACATGCGAGTCTGGAAGCACCTGGCGAAGAGCGGCCTCATCTAAAGGAGAATCTTCTACCGTGACTGCCCCCACAGACCGAACATCTTGAGCCAAGCGAGTTCGCTCCAAATCCTCAATGCCTAATAACGTCAATTTCTCCACGCCGGACTCAGCAGCCAGCGCAACAGCGATCGCTCTCGCGGCCCCTCCGGATCCAAGCACCACGACGCGTCGCCCCTTCAGCTCGACTCCACCTTCACGTAACGCCCGCAATGCACCAGTCGCATCGGTGTTGTATCCGGTCAGCTCGCCATTTTCAGCGACAATGGTATTGATCGCTCCAATCCGCTTCGCCGTGGGCTCCACCCGGTCAAGGAACTGTATCGCAGCCACCTTGTGCGGGATCGTCACACTCGCCCCTCGGAAGTTGCCCAGGGCCCGAAGCCCTTTGACGGCATCGCCGATGGCCTCCACCTGCCACGCAAGATAGACGAAATTGAGCCCTACTGTTCTAAACGCCGCATTGTGAATGGCCGGCGAGAGCGAGTGGCCAACCGGCTTGCCGATCACCCCGCAGAATTGTGTCTTTGTATCGATTTCCATTATGCGATCCACGTGAGTGCCTTCCCCATTACTCCATGCAATCATTAACTCTTGTTGACAGTCATGCCCCCGTCAATGGGGAAGGTTCCCCCGGTCACCCACGCCGCCTCATCCGACGCGAGATAGAGCACCATATTCGCCACTTCTTCAGGCGTCCCAACCCGTCGAATCGCATACTGCGCCAGAATGGGTTGCAACCGATCCGGGTCGGCCATCAAGGAGGCCGCCATCGGTGTATGAATAAGACCGGGATTCACGACATTGCACCGGATACCCTCCTTCGCGTACTCGATCGCCAGGGCACGCGTCAACGCGTCGAGCGCACCTTTGGATGCCGTATAGGCGGCCAGCCCGAAGAGCCCAACGAGACTGGCAATGGACGAAATATTCACGATCGCGCCTCGTCCTTGCCTCTGCATAGAGGGAAGGACGGCTCGCGTCATGCGAAACACTCCGGTGATATTGATGTCCAACACCTTCGCCCAGGTTGCATCGTCGGTTTCATGGAGTCGTTTCCCAAAATCTCCGATTCCTGCGTTGTTGACGAGTACATCAATCCGCCCAAAACTATCGAGGGTTCGCTTGACCACGTCCAGCACATGCATCTCATCTGTCACGGAGCCGGCAACCCCGAGTACCTTGCCCTTGTTCAATCGGATCACGCTGGCGACACGATCTAACTCCTGCTGCCGACGTCCTGTGATGACGATCGAGGCGCCCTCGTCGGCAAACCGTTTTGCGATGGCTTCACCGATCCCGGCATTTCCTCCGGTCACGACGGCCACCTTGCCTTCCATCCTGTTCATGACTCCTGCTCCTCTTCCATTTCGTCAGAAGTATCCTCTGACGCTTCGACGGTGGGCCTCAATTTGTTCATCATTGGACCCAACAAGCCCGGCTCCACCTTGCGCGCCACGGTGATGAATCCCGAATGGGCAACCATTCGATGATCCGGCCTCACACTCCGACCTTGGATCGACCAGGTCCGCAGCAGCGTCTCAAAGGTTTCAATCATCCCGAACACAGTCGCCCGTTCAAGCGCTTCGACGGTTTGCATCACTTGCGGAATCGTTGGAACAAAACTCAGATAGATGCCGCCTGACCGAAGGGCGTTGGCGGCATGCGGAATCACCTGCCAGGGTTCCGGAAGATCAAGCACGACTCGATCAAACGGCACCTGATCGTCCAGGAGGTCGATGCCCTCATACGCGCTCTTCCGGAAACAGCGCAAATTCGCAGGGTTCATATAGCGAGTAATATTGGTCTGCGCCGTCTGGGAAAAGTCTTCCCTGATTTCATAGGTCACGACCAAACCGCTTGGCCCCACCGCGCGCAAGAGCGCCATGGTCATGGCTCCTGACCCAGTCCCCGCCTCGAAGACTCGCGCCCCGGGATAGACGTCCGCCCACATCGGAATGATCGCCAGATCCTTGGGATAGAGGACCTGAGCCCCACGAGGCATTTTGAGCACATAGTCACCGAAGGTCGGCTTGAGCGCCACCATCTTCTTCCCGCCGGAGAGCGTCACGATGGACCCGTCCGGACGGCCGATGAGCGCATCATGGGCGATCCGTTGTCCGCTGAATTGGTACGTTTCTCCTGCCTTCAAAGTGAGGGCATACTGCCGTCTTTTTTGATCGACAAGATGGATACGGTCGCCACTGGCAAGCTGAGACATGGCGCGCATTCTAGGAGGTTCCTTCCTCGGTTTGCAACCGATGGCCCTTCCTTGACAGGGTACTGAGGGGCTCGTAAGATCTTCTTATCCTTAGATACTTCCGACAATGCTTCTTCAGAGTCGGCACAGGAGCTGTTCACATCGGCATGGCCTCACAACAGCGATTGTGAGCCTCGGAGTAGCCTTCTGCCTGATTCTCCCTCTGGGTCCTGCTCATGGCGCGGAGATCGTGGTGGCAACCTATGAAGGGGTTATTAACCCTGTCGCGGCGGAATATCTGCACGATGCCCTCACATTCGCACAGTCGTCTGGTGCCCAGGCCCTCGTCCTGAAACTGGACACACCAGGAGGGTTAGACACCTCCATGCGCCTGATGATCAAAGAGATGACCGCCTCCACCACTCCCGTCATCGTCTTCATTGCGCCTTCTGGAGGCCGTGCCGCCTCTGCCGGCGTCTTTCTCACGATGGCTGCCCATGTGGCCGCCATGGCGCCCGGAACGAACATCGGAGCGGCCCACCCGGTGGCCATGGGCGGCAGTGAGATGGATAGCACGATGAAGGAGAAAGTCGAGAACGACGCCGTGGCCTATATCAAGAGTATTGCAGACCAACATGGTCGCAACGTCTCCTGGGCTGAAGAGGCAGTTCGAAAGAGTGTCTCTGTCACGGAGCAAGAAGCCATCAAGCTCAAGATCATCGACATCGTGGCTGAGAACATGCCTGCGCTATTGAAACAATTGAACGGCCGAAAGGTCAGTCTTCCCAACGGTCCGATCACGCTCGCCACCGATGCCGCGACGCTTCACGACTTTCCCATGGGGACACGCCTCGAATGGCTCAAGATCCTGAGTGATCCCAACATCGCCTATCTTCTGATGTCGATCGGGACAATCGGGATCATGGCCGAACTCTATAGTCCCGGAGCGATCCTCCCTGGAATTATCGGCGCTATCAGTTTGATTCTGGCGTTCTATTCACTCCAGTCGCTTCCCGTAAACTATGCCGGGGCCCTGCTGGTCATCCTCGGCGCCGTCTTCCTATTACTAGAGATTTCGATCACCAGCTATGGGCTGCTGGCATTGGGTGGCTTGGCCGCGATGACCTTGGGCGGCCTCCTGCTCATCAAGGGTGATGCGCCCTACCTCCAAGTGTCCTTGTCATTTTTATTGCCGACGGTCCTGACCCTCGGCGGCTTCATCGGAGTCATAGCGTGGATGGCCGTAAAGAGTGGTCGCGGCAAACCGGTCACCGGAACAGAGGGCATGATCGGCTCGCTCGCCATCGCCAAGACAGACTTGAACCCACATGGTCAAATCACGGTCCACGGTGAAATTTGGGATGCGATCAGTCAACGTCCGATTCGACAAGGGGAGACGGCTGAGGTGGTGTCGGTCGAGGGACTGACGGTGACCGTGGCCCCGCCTCACCGATAACCGCTCCCAAGATAAGGAGTTGCGATGTCACTGCTGCTGCCGTTCGTCTTATTAGGCCTTCTGCTCTACGCAAGTTTTAAACGCGTCATGGAATATGAACGGCTCGTGGTGTTTGTTCTCGGCAAGTTCCACACGGTCAAAGGCCCCGGAATCAGATTGGTGATTCCGGGACTGCAGCAAATGGTCCGAGTCAATCTCCAAACCGTCACCATGGAAGTCCCCTCGCAGGATGTGATCACGCGCGACAATATCTCGGTGAAGGTCAACGCCGTCATTTTTCTTAGAGTCGTAGATCCGCAACGCGCCGTCCTGGCCGTTCAGGACTACCTGTACTCCACCTCACAAGTCGCTCAAACCACTTTGCGTAGCGTGCTAGGGCAGAGCCAATTCGATGACTTACTGTCGAAGCGTGACGACATCAACGCCGAACTGCAGCGCATCATCGATCAGCAGACTGAACCATGGGGTGTGAAAGTCGCCGCCGTTGAGGTGAAGAATGTCGATATCCCACAGGACATGCAACGGGCCATTGCCAGACAGGCCGAGGCCGAACGGGAACGCCGTGCCAAAATCATCCATGCGGAAGGAGAGTTTCAAGCTGCACAGAAACTCGCTGAAGCCGCCAACGTAATCGGACAGAACCCTGCTGCCCTTCAACTCCGTTATCTTCAAACGCTCGTGGAAATCGCAGCCGAGAAAAACTCCACGACGATCTTTCCGATCCCCATCGATACCCTGGCCCCGTTCATTAAAGGTCTCTTATCAAAATAGTGTGGCGTATTGGTACGGAACTGATGCGAATTCCACATAGATGCCGCATTCTTGCGACAGTCGCCTCTGATTCTTCTCATTAACCTACGCTAATCTTTTCGATTTATCGGGCTGATCCCCAGACTCATTTCTCATATTTCATCCAGCATCCCTTTTGCTTCTTTGAGCCACTGCATACAAACATACATGGGTGAATCTTCTCAGCTGAACCGGGCTCCAACTATTACAAGACGATGTTCAACCTCATAGGAAGGGTGACACCATGAAAGAGGAATTGCGAGTCGAAGAAGAGATAGACGTGCAACAGAAGCTGGCCTCTGACGTCGATGCCGATGACGCCAGAGCAAGCGGAATGCTGGGTCGAATCGGTCGCGGCGAGGGTGAGGGGTCCGGGCCGAAGGGAAAATCCCGACCGGCCATGCGGACGAGCCAGGCAGCCAGTCCATTTCTTCTAGAGTCGTTATACTTTCGCTCGTTCGGCGCGCGGGGACTCCTGTCGCGTGAGGAAGAAATCCTGATCGCCAAGCGGGTGGATCAGGGAACCAGACGCATTCGAGCCGCTTTGCGGCAAGCCATCAGAACGTTGCTCAAGGTTCGACGGATCCCGGCTTGTGAGGAAAATGCAAGCGTGCTCCAATCGGTTCGACGATTAAGTGGCCTGTCTGCCACAGCCTTAGACAATGCGGAGAAAGCCTTGAATGCCGTTCTACATCCGTCTGATCCTACTCTTCATCCCACGGCCTCCGTTGCGAAGCCATTACAGGCCATGCTCGATGAAATACGCGCTGCGCGAATGATCCTGGAACAGGGCAAGGATGAACTTGTGCGGTGCAATCTTCGGTTGGTCGTCGACGTCGCCAAACATTACACGGGTCGTGGGTTGACCTTGCTGGACCTTGTACAAGAAGGCAACATCGGGTTGATGAAAGCAGCGGAACGGTACCAATACCGAAAAGGGTTCAAGTTCAGTACCTACGCGACCTGGTGGATCCGCCAAGGTATCACTCGGTCGCTTGCAGACCAATCTCGAACGATCCGTGTTCCGGTTCATCAAACCGAAGCCTCGCACCGTATTCTTCGGGTGATGCGGAGGCTCTGCCAGCAATTGGGACGACCGGCACGCTTGGAAGAGGTCGCTCACGTGCTGCGCATGCGGCCTGAACGACTTCGGGAGACGGTACAGGCCTTCCAGGAACCGATGGCTTTGGAGACGCCGATCGGCGATGGCGATACCCAGTTCGGTGACATGATTCCGGATCACCAAGCCGTCCCACCCGATGCCAATGTCCACCGGAGTGAACTGACGGAACAGCTCGATCGTATCTTAGGCACACTCACCCCTCGTGAGCAGACAGTGATCAGGCTGCGTTTCGGCATCGGGTATGACGAAGGGAGTACCCTTGAGCAGGTCGGGCAAAGTCTATCCGTCACACGAGAGCGCATCCGCCAGATTGAGGCGAAAGCCTTAAAGAAACTGAAGACCCCTGCGATTAAGGAACTGTTCGCAGCGATCAGGTAGGCTCTTGACTGTGTAGGGTTTCAAGAACGGTTCGATTCAAGACGCACCATGACTTCCCTCCGCATGGTGAGTTATGCCAGAATAACTCACCATGCGGAGTCCCGGACACTCACCCTCCTACTGGTACTACCTGACAGTGGCATCTGAGGGATGTGACTGTCTTTCAAACACGAACTGGTTCTTCGGATCTGCCATCCTATGATCCACACCACTCCTGAGGCGACCTCCTTGGCGAGCGGTCGTCAGACACAGGAAAGAACCGTTCGTGTCTTCTCAGAACCAGTCCCCTATCTCGCAGGCTGGGACCTGCAATGTCGCTTGCATGAGGAGCGGCTCCTCGGACTCCAACCTGATACCGTTCTCATCCTTGAACATCAGCCAGTCTATACATTAGGGAGAAGGACCCGAGTCGGTGATTGGGGTGGAGATGAAGGAACATTATGTCAAACTGGCGCTGAGCTGCACCGAGTGAATCGTGGCGGATCCGTGACATTCCACGGTCCTGGGCAAGTTGTGGCCTACCCTATTCTCAAGGTCGATCGCTATGCGACAGGGCCGAGGCAGCTTGTCCGACTGTTCGAAGACGTTGTTATTCGAGTGCTCAGTTCCTGGAATATCACCGGTAATCGTCTCGAGGGCAAGCCGGGTGTTTGGGTGATGACTCCGGAACCCCAGAAGATTGCGTTCATCGGAATACGAATCGAACGTGGGGTCACGTTGCATGGCCTGGCCGTCAACGTCGATCTCGACCTGACTCCATTTCACCGAATCCATCCCTGTGGACTGAATGACTGTCTGGTCACCTCAATGACAGCACTATGTCACACCCCAATCTCGGTTGCTGCCGTCAAGCAGGTACTGGCTCAGACCTTTACAGAAGTGTTTTCTCTTTCTGAAACCAAGGCGGAATGATACACCGGTCTACGAGCGCGGAGGGATTGCCCGCAAAGGAGGCACATGCAGGAGCTTGATACACCAACGTTCCGTCTAGCGGTGGCGCAGTTCGATCAAGCCGCGGAGGCCATGGGGCTTGATACGAACCTCCGTGAACGACTGAAACTCCCTCAACGCTCCCTCGTTGTCAGTCTCCCAGTGCGCATGGACGATGGACGTGTCGAGGTCTTCACCGGCTACCGCGTTCAACATGATTCCTCACGAGGGCCTTCGAAAGGAGGCGTGCGTTACCATCCGGATGTGAGTCTCGGCGAAGTGGCCGCCCTGGCCATGTGGATGACATGGAAATGTGCGCTCGCCGGTCTTCCCTATGGTGGGGCAAAAGGCGGGGTGCAAGTGGCTCCACGGAGCCTCTCACCCGGCGAACTTCAACGGTTGACGAGACGTTATGCCGCAGAAATTTTTCCACTGATTGGGCCGGATAAGGACGTCCCGGCTCCGGATGTCGGCACCGATGCGCAGATCATGGCCTGGATGATGGATACCTATAGCCAGCAGGTCGGCTACGCGGTTCCAGGAGTCGTGACCGGCAAACCACTCTCTATTGGTGGCAGCCTTGGTCGTGAGGAAGCCACCGGCCGAGGAGTGGTGTATGTCACACTGGAGGCCTTACGCCATCTAAAGCTGTCGGTCGAGGCCGCAACTGTGGTCGTGCAAGGGTTTGGTAATGTCGGTTCGCACACGGCGCGCATCGTGCGAGAACAGGGGGCACGTGTGGTAGCCGTGAGCGATGTCTCAGGTGGAATCTATAATCCAAAGGGATTGGACATCGCACAGTTGATACGGCGCGACCCCGGTCAACCACTGCATCAGACCAAGCTCGGGGACGCCATCACAAACGAGGAATTGCTACAACTGGAATGTACCGTGCTGATTCCAGCCGCCCTGTCTGAACAAATCACGGGGAAGAATGCCGATCGCCTGAAGTGCCGTATCCTTTCCGAAGGCGCAAACGGTCCGACGACGCTGGAGGCCGACCGTATCCTGGCCGACAAGGGGATCTTTGTGATCCCGGATATTCTTGCCAATTCGGGCGGCGTCATCGTCTCGTACTTTGAGTGGGTGCAGGACCTCCAGCGCTTTTTCTGGAGCGCCGCCGATATTCAAAACCGCCTGCAAAATATCATTACCTCTGCCTTTCACCGCACCCTGCGGTTCTCCAGCGAACGTCACGTTTCGATGAGGATGGCAGCGCTCATGAGCGGAATTGACCAGGTCGCCCAAGCACATCTCCAACGGGGGCTCTACCCCTGAGTCACTCAACTGGTGGGGACATGCCTTTTCCTCTCCTCACGTGAGGGTTGCTCCCCAGCCTCACTGTGCGTTAGGGTGTGGACCTACGGTGAGCTGATCGACCAAGGAGCCGCTCATGGATCGTGACATGATTGTCACTGCGTGGGAGCACCATTGCGCCGATGGCTGGCCCCAGTTTTCAAGCCCACATCAAGGGCCATTGATGACCATCGACACCGTAATCGGTGGTTGTGTTGTCTTCTATCTCGACAGTCCTGATGGTCTCGATGATCAACGACGTGCCATTCTCAAGGACTGCTTGCATGATTTGGAAGACTTGACCGACGAGATCGATCTTGAGTGCCGACCCTACTTTCTCCGACTTGGACGCCTTGGAAGTATGTTGCTGGACACAAAACCACCTCTAGCTTGACCCACAGCGCCAGTAGGATGCCCCCCCTATCAATTGAGTAGAGACTTCGCACTGTACCTTGAGGCTTTCTTGCAGGTCCGACAGATGATTCGCTACAATTCATCAGAGAGATTTCGCCAATCTATCTTCTGACGACGGTTGACAGTGCATTCAGAATAGACCACCTAATTCCACGATAGAGAGTGATGCCACCATGCACAGGACTCCCCTTCACGTCGCATTCGTCGTACTCATCAGCCTTCTCTCCATTTCCAGCTTCACTTCGGCTGAACCTTATGAATTAAGCGAGCACGACGTCACGGAACCGAAGGCCATTTCCAGCAGCACCGTGTCCCTCTTTGGGGTCAAACTCGGTGATCCAGAAAACAAAGCCGTCGAAACCCTTGAGACGCTGGTGAATCGAAAAGCACTTGGCATTAAAGTCGAACAGGAAGCCACGTTCATCTTCCTGCTTGATCAGCGGAAACCAACTGGGCCAATGGCCGGTGTACGGATCCAAGACGGCAAGGTCGACCTACTATTCATCAATAACCGATTTGCCCATCGAACAAGGGGAATCTTCCGCAATGTTCTCAATAGCGAAAGCCCTGATGACATTAGGAAATTACTGGGCAAAGAAGAATACGGCGATGAAAACGTGATGGGAGCCGTCATGGCCTACGACTCGCAGGGTTTCCAAGTAAACTACCTCGGCAAAGACATCAACATCGAGTTTGCCGCCCCACGCTAACTCCCACTGTGCGGTTCGGCTTCCTCCGCTCCAGGCCTAGAGACACCCTTCTTCCTATTCGCGTACAGATTGCCGTCGCCGCCTGTAGAGGCTATTAGATCGGATTGGTGAGACGAAGGCCGTAATCAATCAAACTCTTTGCGGTCGTCCACCGACGATTGGAATTCAGAATAACCAGCAACAGATCGCTGCCGTTTTGTGAAACCTTTGCTATGAGACACCGACCTGCCTTCGAGGTAAAGCCTGTCTTCACGCCTTCCACACCGGGGATTCGACCGAGCAGTCGATTGGTATTGTGCAAGACATAGGCGCGATAGCCACTGACCGGCGTGATGAGCTCCCGTTCGGCTTTGACCAGGTTTCGGAAGGTTGCATTTCGCATGGCCACTTCACTGAGTTTGGCGAGATCTTCGGCCGTTGAGTAGTGATCGGGACTATCGAATCCACATCCGTTACTAAAATGTGTATCTGCCAATCCAAGCGCCGTGGCCTTGGCATTCATTAACGTGACAAATTGTGCTTCGTCACCGCCGACATGCTCGACAGCCGCTAAGCATGCGTCGTTCGCCGAGACCATCATCATGGCCTTCAGCAGATCGCCCAAGCGGAATACCTCACCGACTTTGATCCGCAAATGCGTCTTCGGCGCCCGTGCGGCATTTTTGCTCACGGTTGCCAGTTCATCAAGCCGGGCTTTTTCCAGAATCACCAATGCCGACATGATCTTGGTCAAACTGGCGGGGGAAAGACGCTTCTCAGTGTCATGTTCAAAGAGTACGCGTCCCGATCGTAGTTCTTTGAGAAGAATGCTGTGGGCAGGGATGCGCTTCCAGTGAAGCACGTGAGGAACATAGTTGACGGATCGAACTGCATCCTGAGGGTTATGTGGAGTTCTTGCCGATACTGGGAGCGCGTCAATGGCATTCCATAGGAATGCGTACGCTACCAGGAGAATGACATGGTACAGGTTCCGTCTGCCGTTCCACAGACGATGAAGAGGCCGGATATGATCCGCTGTTACCAAATACCACCGCCTCGCTAGAACATGAAGGATTCCCGAACCTTGCCACCTTTGCTCCCGCTATCGATGACTTTGTGAAAGAAACGAAGAAGGTCGGCCAGATCAATCCAGAATCCACAGTTGAGGCATCGGGCATAGATTCGGCGATTCAGGAGGGTGTAATGGCGTTCGACCATCATAAACCCTCTGCACTTGAGGCATTGCATACACGTCCTGCTCTCTCTAACAAACTGGAGAACAACTACTTCGACCTGCCTGAAATGGGCGACGATAGAGCGCCATCAATCGATTCACGCATACCCTCAAGATGGTCAAAAAGGCCGTCCCGCAAGGCGCCATAGCGAGTGAAGAGGCGAGAAGGTACATACCATACTTTGCTTGACCCGCTTACCCATGATCGACGCAAACGGATCAACACCTTACGTCCCCTCTTCCGCATTGAGCCTCTGTGCGATGCGAGAACACTGCTGATGGACTTTTTCCGCATCCTTCTTAATTATCGAATACGATTCATGATTAATGCGACACAGCCGGCGAGTAGCCCCCCACCGATGAGCGTTGTACCAAAATAGACAAACACATTCGTCCCCCCGGAAGGCTGGGTCCCCTCCCATAAGTCACGAACCCCACCCTGGACCATCAGGACTGAGAGGGTCAGCAGAGCCCCTATCATGAACCACCAGGTGAAGGATCGAAACGCCATTCTTCTGCTCGTAAATCCTGCTCTTTCCAGCTTTTTTAACTCTAGCGAAGGGGGCCTAAGCTGTCAAGAAATAGCCTGGGATCACTCGTGGTTATCCCTTTGGAGTTATCCCTTCGGATCAGACCGTGCAAGGGACTTAAGCCCACGGTGAAGAAAGATAGAGACGCTGCCGCTTCCATTGTCTGCAATAGCAAGTCCCGGCTCTTCTCCTCCTGTCGTGGTGACACGGAACGAGGAGAGCGCAAACGGACCGGACTTTGTTCGATAGTTCCTCGGGGGATAGTGAAAGGTCCCATCACCTTTCCCAAACAGAATCGATAGGTCGCTCGATTGGAGATTCACGATCGCCACATCAACGAGCTGATCGCCATTAAAATCTCGGGCCAGGCCGAAATTGGGGCCGGCATCCGCACCGGCGTCTTTCCCTGGCCGAAACGTCGCATTGCCGTTTCCTAAAAAGGTCGTAAAGCTATCCTTTTCCCCATTGATAACCAGCAGATCGCTATTGTGGTCGTTGTTGAAATCTCCGAAACTCACACCCAAGGGTCGCCGGCCAGTAGGATAGTCCTTGGGATCGCGAAAGGTCCCATCCCCGTTGCCGAGCCAGATCGATACGGCATTGGACATCGGCCCTCCGTTGGTGACGACAAGATCGACCTTGCCATCGCCATTGAGGTCGGACAGAGCCACAGACGTTGGCGTGTCTCCATGTTCATATTGCACACCGTGTTGTAACTCACCCTTCCCATTTCCA
Source organism: Nitrospira sp. CMX1 (assembly GCF_054902215.1). Taxonomy (NCBI): domain Bacteria; kingdom Pseudomonadati; phylum Nitrospirota; class Nitrospiria; order Nitrospirales; family Nitrospiraceae; genus Nitrospira; species Nitrospira sp. CMX1. The sequence continues at coordinate 89,402 of NZ_JBUBKD010000010.1, forward strand.
AGAAATACCTTGACCTTATCGTTCCGAAGAGCTACGGCCAGATCGACGTGATGATCGCCATTCACATCTTCGGCCGCCAGTGACACTGGACTTCGATGGACGGGATAGCGGGGCCCTTCTTCAAACTTTCCGTTCCCGCGGCCAACCAGGAGGGCCACTTCATCTCCGCCAGAGCAAGCTAGAACGACATCAGCATGTCCGTCCTCATTAAAATCATTCATGGCAAGGGCACGAGGCTCCTGGCAGACATGAAGCTGCGTTTGTGCCTTAAATGTCCCGTCGCCATTGCCGAGTAGGATAGAAACGGTGTTACTTGAAATATTCGTCGTAATGAGATCGGTAAACGAATCGTGATTAAAATCACCGGTGGTAATGGTCGTCGGGTTCTTGCCGACCGGATAACTGGCAAAATAATAAAACGGATCAGGTGGTAGATAGGGCTCTGTCTTGGAACAGGCCAATACACCCGGTCCAAGGAGGAGACCGAACCCCACCATACCGCAGATAAACCTACTCCAATCACATGTCATTTTCGTGCAGAGCGTGTGACGAACATCGTGTCGGACCGTTCAGAACTCCAAGGAGATTGACGATAAGCTATTTCGCCCCTTTAGTTATCAGTGCTCCCAAACTCTCAGAAACAGCACTCCTCGTTCTCTCCTGATCGTCAGCAAGGCTATCGCGTCTCCTCAGCCCACCGGCTTCGTTGCACAGGCCAAGCATCCACAAGGAACCCCTGTTGTGCATCTCTCCTCAACTGGCGATCCACGGCTTCCTGCTCAGGCAGGGAAAAGGTAACGCATACCGATTCCCGTCCTCGTGAAACTGCTCACAGGGATCTGGGACAAGTAGAAGACGCGCTTGCCTTCTCTGCACAACAACCATGAGAGCAAAGGCAGATGAACCGCGGGAAAATCTGTTCACCAACCAGGCACCCGGCCAGAAGACCTAGTATACAGATGCCCTATTCAGACCCGCAATCGACAATGCACCGTCATCAGGGCTTTGAATTTCAGCAGCGGTTTACGTTATGATCCATGGATATTCTTTGGAGGATCTTATGAGCAAGATGGTGAATGTCGATATCACAATGTATGGAATTGCTGAAATTCTGAACTGGTGCCATGATCGAAACAAGGGGCGAGTTCCTGGCGTTGATACAGCTGGCTTTAAGAAAATGCAAGAGTTATTAGCCCAGAAACCTCAATCAGCCGACTATTTCACTCTCGACCAATTCTGGAAAAAGAAGGTCAGCTTGCCCTTGACTGAAGACGAAGTGGCGACGATTGATCGGTGTCTCTACGACATTCCTAATTTGGACAATGAGCCGCTACCTCAAATCCGTCATAAATTCTGGCCCCAGGAAACGGCGGCACACTAAGAGCTTCAGGGTCATCGAGTGAATCAGGGCGCCACTCCTGTGGCGCCTATCCTCAACAATCTGCCCCCTGACTGGATAACGTAGCTGCCGACGCTCCCCTTATTCAGCGGGCTGGTTCATCGAGAGCCTCAAAGATCCTCCTTGTCGGCTATCACTCCCCTCCTGTTCATTCAAGAAAACCATCCGGTACGGATGGAAATCCCAACGACTTAAATACAGGCTCTTCACTGACCTGAAATCTACCATAGGCGAGCGAAGGGGACCCGACAAGCCGTCTTGGGGAAGTTACGGTGAGGAAAATAGGCGCAGCCTATTCTTAGCGGGATACTCAGCATGAAAAGATTGGAAGGCCAAGGAAGGTATCTATTTGAAATATCCCGCAGGCTAGAGAGTACCTTCCCCTTTGAGATATCTCCGAAACCGATCCATGAGCTCAGCTCCCAGCGTGCCTCCCTCAGGCTTCTTGGTTGCGGGATCGGCAAAGTGATTGCGGATCTCCTGAAGACGCTTTTCGGCTTGGTCGTTGCTCTGTAGACGTTTCGTTTTCTTCAGTGCCGTCTCAAAAGCATCAAATGTCAGCTCTTGATAACCGAATGAGCGGATACGTTTCACAGCTTTCATCATCGCCTGGTTTCGAAACGTCGTCAAATGGTCGGAGTCGATCTCCTTCAATCCCAGCCTCCGAGCCCGCCGTTCCGCCGCCTTCCTGATTCCACTCCTGACAAAGTCCGGAGATGTTTGCAGCCGTTTCCATGCCTCATCCGTCCAGCCGATGTTCGCCTGAGGGGTATCCCAGACAGCGCGTAGGGTTGATTCATCGATATGCGTCAGCTGTTTCTCTCTGGCCAGCTCCTCGGTATCCCGCTTGAGCATATCCGTCACGAAGTCTACCGCAATTGGTGGAGACTCCTTGATCTTGTCTTGAAGTAAGGCCAAGGCTCCTTCCGTCCACTCCATCGAAGGCCGGTCCTCTTCACGCGGGTCCCCGAGGGCCTCCACCTTTTCAAATAACTCGACGTTCACTTCAAGATGCCCACGCTCCTTGGCAACCTCCTCCGCAATCTGTTTGATCATAGCCTGCATGAATCCTGGTACGGTGGCCAACCGCTCTTTTGCTGCAGCCGTCCATGGAAGCTGCCCTTTCATCATCTCTTCAGCGACAGCTGCCATCCCAGATTCACCGCCCATTCCTCCCATCATCTGTCCCTTAAACCGATCAAGGATTTCCTCAGTAATTTCCTCATATCCCAGTTCCCGTGCTTTTTTTTCAGCCAACCGACGCACCATGCCACGGAGAAAGATGGGAGCGCGCTCCATGCGCCTCAGCGCGCCGTCGCTCCACCGAATATCGGTTGCTGCAAACTGAGATGAGTCTGACATGGATCTGGGTCCTTGTAAAAACACTGCGTCGTTATTGATTCAGTAACTCTTTGAGCTCTTTGCCGGCCTTAAAAAATGGGACCCGCTTGGCCGGGACTGCAACGGTCTCTCCGGTTTTGGGGTTCCGCCCTTCTTTCATGCGACGAGCTCGTAAACGAAAACTGCCGAACCCTCGAATTTCTGTCTTGTCTCCGTTTTTCAGCGAGTCTCGCACGCAATCAAAGATCGTATTGACGACGACCTCCGCCTGCCTCTTGGTCAATGTAGTCACTTGTTCCGAGACTTTCTCGATGATTTGTGCTTTCGTCATAGGCCCTTCCCTCCGTTCGATGATCACCGCATCGTTGATGACGTCGTTAAAACGCCATCAGATATTTCAGGCTGACACCTGGGTGCATATCCAATTTCGGGAACATCATGCTCAATTTCGAGTCCAGCATTTCACGAAGGGAAAACCGGCGGCGCGGCTCAACGATTTTTGGCTCTCCCTGGATCCCTACCACATCCGCAGCCAGTTGGATGGCATCGTCCAGGTCTCCAAGTTCATCAACGAGCTTCGCGTCTTTGGCCTGACGACCGGTGAAGATCCGCCCATCCGCCAGCGCTTGAGCCGTTCGCAGTTCCAGTGAGCGGCCTTCTGCCACAGCTTCGATAAATTGTCTGTGGACGTCATCCATCACCCCTTGCAGTAAGCCTCTCTCCTCGGAGCTCATCTTGCGAAGCGGAGACCCCACATCCTTAAATTTCCCGCTTTTGATGACAACCCCTTCCACACCGATTTTCTGAAGCAACCCCTCCACATTCGCGGTTTCCATGATGACACCGATACTGCCGGTCAATGTCCCAGGATTTGCCACGATCCGATCCGTCGCGGCAGCAATGTAATAGCCCCCTGACGCCGCCACACTCCCCATCGAAGCAATCACCGCCTTATTGGCCTTATTCCGCACTCGTTTGACCGCATCATGGATTTCCTGCGACGGCACCACCCCGCCCCCTGGCGTATCAATCCGAAGGACGATCGCCTTGATGGAAGGATTTTCGCTGAAACGTTTCAGTTCTCCGACCGTGGTTTGGGAGTCCATGATGACGCCCTCAACACGGATCACGGCGATCCGGTCCTCACTCGACAAGTCAAGGTCGGGATAGAATAGATTCATCAGGACCATCGCACCCACCCCTGCCGCAAAGAGCCAAAAGACTTTGCGAAGCAGATGGCGTTTGGGTGGGCGCACGTCCTGTGTTATATCATCCGCCATAGTACCCACCGGCCAGGTTTAGTGAACGTCTATTCTTGATCGTCAGTTTGTGCCCGCTTTCGGCTCTGCTTCGCCGCACGACCAAGGCTCTGATCAATCACGCCCTGCGACGAGTGGTAATCGTCAACCTGCTTACGTTCCCAGTCAAGTTGATGATCGCGAAGGCTGAGTGCGATCTTGCGCTCTTCCCGATCGACTTTAATTATCTTCGCGGTCACGTCCTCCTGCAACTTAAACTTTTCTTCCAGCTTCTGGGACGAATCAAGGCCGGATTCGCTGACATGGATCAACCCTTCCACGCCGCCGTCCAATTCAACGAAGATGCCGAAGTCCGCGACCTTGGATACTTTACCGGTCACCGAATCACCGACATGATACCGTGCTGGAATCGCCTCATCCCATGGGTCACGTGTCAACTGCTTATATCCGAGTGAGAGTCGTTCCTTCTCCTTGTCGATCCGTAAGACGATCGCCTCGACTTTCTGCGCTTTCTTAAAGAGCTCGGACGGATGCTTGATATGCTTCGTCCAGGACATATCCGAAATATGGATCAGCCCATCGATGCCTTCTTCTAGTCCAACGAAGACTCCAAAATCCGTCAGACTCTTTACTTTTCCTTCGATGCGGGTCCCAATCGGGTACTTGCCCTCGATCATGTCCCAGGGATTCGGAGCGGTTTGTTTCATACCCAAGGAGATCTTCCGGCTTGCCGGATCGACGTTGAGCACGGCGGCTTCCACTTGGTCTCCCACCGCCACCACGCGCGACGGATGTCGAACTTCATGGGTCCAAGACATCTCAGAGACGTGCACCAATCCTTCTACACCTGGTTCAAGTTCGACAAATGCGCCGTAGTCAGTCAAACTGACGACCCGACCACGGACCCTGGTCCCGATAGGATACTTGCCGGCCACGTTCGTCCAGGGATCAGCGCTCTTCTGCTTGAGCCCCAGAGAAATACGTCCGGTCTCCCGATCGTACTTCAATACCGTCACCTCAACTTTGTCACCGACGGTAAACAGCTCCGAAGGATGTCCGACTCTGCCCCACGACATATCGGTAATGTGAAGCAACCCATCGATTCCGCCCAGGTCGATAAATGATCCATAGTCGGTGATGTTCTTCACGGTTCCCTGGATCAACTGACCTTCCTTGAGAGTGGCCAGCGTCGTCTGCCGTTTCTTATCCCGAGTTTCTTCCAACAGCACGCGGCGCGATACGACCACATTCCCTCGTCGATGGTTGATCTTGATGATTTTGAGGGGGAAGGTCTTTCCAACGAGTCCGTCTAAGTCTCGTACCGGATGAAGATCGATCTGCGAGCCCGGCAAGAACGCTTTCACGCCGATGTCGACCATCATACCGCCCTTAATGCGGGATACGATCTTGCCCTCGATACTCTTTTCTTCCTTATACATATTCTCGAGCTCTTCCCAAATCTTCATCTTGTCGGCTTTTTCTTTGGAAAGTACGAGATTGCCGTCAGCATCCTCACATTCTTCAATATAGACTTGGAGCCGGTCTCCGATCTTGAGGTTCGCCAAGTCGTCCGACGAGAATTGATCGCTTGGGATCATCCCTTCCGACTTGTACCCAATATCAACGATGACTTTGTCCTTGGTCAGAGCCACCACCCGACCTTCGGTGATGGTCCCTTCCTCCAGGTTCCGGAAGGTTTCTTCATACAATGCCGCCAAGGCATTGCGGTCTAACTGTTCGTCGCTACTGTTGGATACTGTGCCCATATGAACATCCTACTCTTCCGACTTGCGTCGGGTGCTGATGGTGAAGTCGCCGGGCTCACTCAGCGTTGTGAGCGTCGGCGGTCGGCCTGCCCGGTGCGTCGACGACCAGGTCACCCTTCCTTGTTGGAACGGGAACTTGACCTAAGGCTGCGATATGCTCAATCACCGTACGGCTGACCAGTTGATAAAACTGCTTTGTCTCCGTTCGTTCTTTCTGTTTTTCCACATCAAATGTAATCGGAGCCCCAAGCCGTACCGTCACTCGACGCCATCGAGGCCAAGAGGCGCCAGGAGGAAGTACGTCAAAGGTTCCTTTCAAATAGGCCGGAACGACCGGACATCCGGTCTGCGACACGATCACTCCAATACCTGCCTTGGGCTGTCTGAGATGACCATCCTGAGTGCGTCCTCCCTCCGGGAAAATCACCACAATATGGCCGGCTCGAATCAGGTTAATGGCCTTCCCGAACGCTTCCCGATCCAGACGGCCCAGCTTCACCGGAATCCAGCCCAATGATTGCAACAGGCCGTTTAACACCGGGACTGGAAACAGGTCATGGCGCCCTAAATACCAGGCCCGACGATTCATCCCGCAACCGAGAAGCGGAATGTCAAGGTAGCTGGCATGGTTGGCGGCAACCAGCAGACCTCCGGTTCGAGGAACCTGGCCCTCGACACGGTAGCGAAAACAGAGCCGGGCAACGCCACGCGCCAGGACCCATAACAGCCCATAGATGATCCCGCTCACAACCCAGTCGACACAGCCGCGATCATCTGCTCTACAACCTGATCGGGATTCAGAGTAGACGTATCGATAAATCGTGCATCCATTGCCGGAGCCAATGGGTCGATGGAACGAGTCCGATCTCGTTGATCGCGAGCCGATAGATCTCGGGACGTGGTTTCAAGCGATCCTCCCCGCCCTGCCGCGACCAACTCACGGTGCCGCCGTGCCACTCGAACTTCAGCATCAGCGTCCAAGAAGAACTTGAACGAGGCAGCAGGAAAGACCTTGGTGCCGATATCACGACCTTCTGCCACCACAGATCCTCCCTGGCCGATCTGTCGTTGGATCGGCAGCAGCCATTCACGAACGGCTGGAATGGCGGAGACAAGAGAAGCGGCGGCCGTCACTTCTGGCGCACGCAGTTGACCCGTGACATCGGAACCATCGACCAGCACCTGCATCGCGCCCTGATGAAACTGCATTTGAATGGAGATGGTCGGCAGGAGAGTGGCGACTTGTGTATGGTCCGTGGGATGAATCCTTGACTGCAAGGTTTTCCATGCGACAGCCCGATAGAGTGCCCCTGTATCAAGATAGAGATACCCGAGTCGAGCCGCCAGCAATTTGGCGACCGTACTCTTCCCCACGCCAGCTGGCCCATCAATCGCAATAATCACACTTCCCTCTTCGCATTGAACCGTCACGCCGAGTGGGCCAAGAGATCGGTCAGCACCGCCTCAAAATTGGGGAATGACGTCTCGACACACCCGGTGTCCGCAATGGTCATACCCTGTTCCGCCGTCAATCCACCAATGGCCAATGACATGGCCACCCGATGGTCTCCATGGCTCCGTGCATTGCTGGCAGCCTGCAACCGTCCGTTCTCTCCGCTTCGCCCTAAGCCTCGAATCACCATGCCATCCGGTCGCTCCTCAACCAGCGCCCCCATGGCCTTCAGTTCCCCGCTCATGGTCGCAATCCGATCACTCTCTTTGACTCGCAACTCTTCCGCGCCTGAAATGACGGTGTCCCCTTCCGCGACCGCAGCTGCTACGCACAAGACCGGGAATTCATCGATGGTCTTGGGAATAAGCTCATGGCCGATCGTCACTCCCTTCAGGACAGCAGACTGCACACGCAGATCCCCAACGGGCTCTCCAGCCGCCTCGCGCAAGCCTAATACCTGAATATCAGCCCCCATCTTTCTCATGACGTCGATGAGGCCTGTTCTGGTTGGGTTCATCCCGACATTGCGAATCGTGACGTCGGATCCTGGCACGATCGTGGCGCCGACCAGAAAGAAGGCGGCAGCCGAAAAATCACCGGGAACCGTCACATCCACGCCTCGCCATCCAACCGGCGGCCTCCCGTCTAAGACCAGCGTTCCCTCTTCCTGCCTGAGAGGAATGCCGAAGAACTGAAACATCCGTTCCGTATGGTCCCGTGATAACCGTGGTTCTCGATACCGAGTCTGCCCTTGAGCAAAGAGGCCGGCGAGAAGAATCGACGATTTAATCTGAGCGCTCGCCACGGAGGAGTGATAATCGATCCCATGAAGGCCCGCACCGGTAATCGCTAAGGGAGCCAATTCTCCTCCCTTGCGGCCGGCAATGATCGCCCCCATCTCGCGTAGCGGCTTGACCACCCGCCCCATAGGACGCCGCCTGATCGATTCATCCCCGGTCAGGACAGAAAAGAAATCCTGACCGGCCAACAGGCCGGTCAGCAGTCGAATCCCCGTTCCGGAATTTCCGCAATCGATCGGTCCCTGTGGTTCGGTCAGCCCCCAGAACCCTTTCCCGGACACGGTCAATTCGGTCGGCATCTCCACGATGGGAATACCAAGGGCCTGAAATGCCCTCATCGTGTTCAGGCAATCTTCACCGCGACAATAGCCGGAGACGGTGCTCGTTCCTTCCGCCAAGGCCGTGAGGATGATCACCCGATGAGTGAGAGACTTGTCGCCGGGAACGGTCGTGGTTCCCCTGAGTGGACGGCCAGGACTGATGGTTAATGTGGTCATGAGTGACGCACGGTCGAGCTCGCAAGTTTTTCGCGCTCGCCTTTTGCCCGTTCGAGAGCTTTTTCGATACCGGCCGCATCTCCGGCTTGAATCAGATGTTTCAGTTCTCCCAAGGCCCCTGTGTACCGGTCGATATACGCCACCACATTATCGCGATTCCACAGAAAAATATCTCGCCACATTTCCGGAGAACTCGCGGCAATCCTCGTCGTATCCCGCAATCCTCCTCCGGAATGGGCGGCAAGATCCAAGAACGGCAACTCCTGGTCACGAAGCTCTGACAATGCATTCATGAGTGCAAAGGCCGCCACGTGGGGCAAATGACTGACGGCCCCGAGGACTTGATCGTGGAGGTGTGGGTCCATCGTCAACATGACCGAACCGGTTTCTTCCCATAACTGTCTCACCCGTTCGAGCGCAGTAGCATCGGTCCGTTTCGTGGGAGTCAGAATACAACGTGCTCCTTTGAATAGCTGATCGGAGCCGGCGGCAACTCCCGTCTTCTCTTTCCCTGCGATGGGGTGGGCCCCGACAAAATGAACCCCGGCAGGCATGGCGGCCTCCGACCGTTCGACCAACGTCCCTTTCACACTCCCTACGTCACTGACGATCGATCCGGGAGCAAGGCAATGGGCCCATTCCCGTAGATGTCGCTCGTACGTATCGACAGGCGTTGCCAGAACGATCAAATCTGCGCCACGCACACCCTCTTGGGGATCAGCCACATATCGATCAATCGCACCCAACGCCACGGCGGTTTTCAGATTTTCCACTCGACGGCCAATACCCACCACGTGGTCGGCCAATGCCCTGCGGCGGAGGATCATACCGAGCGAGCCACCGATCAGCCCGACCCCGACAATTGCGACTTGCTTAAAATGGACCGACATCGAGATGTTACAACTCTCTTCCTACGGCTTTCGCGATATTCTTCAGATCCCCCATCAGTATCTTGAATTTTGACGGCTTGATCGATTCTTCGCCGTCACAGAGCGCGCATTCGGGATTTGAATGAACCTCAATAAGCAGCCCATCCGCCCCGGCCGCGACCGCCGCTTTGGACATCGGTGCCACAAGATCCCACTTGCCTGTGGCATGGCTGGGATCCACGATGACCGGGAGATGAGAGAGCTCTTTCAACGTTGGAATGGCCGCCAGATCCAGGGTGTTGCGGTACTGAGTCTCGAACGTACGAATACCCCGCTCGCACAGCATCACATTCTGATTTCCGCGTGACATGATGTACTCGGCAGACAGAAGAAACTCTTTGATCGTGGCCGACAATCCTCGTTTAAGGAGCACGGGCTTGTCATAGGCGCCGACTTCCTTCAACAGCTCGAAGTTCTGCATGTTCCGAGCACCAACCTGAATAATATCCGCCTTTTCCAAAAACAGTTCGATATCACGAGTATCCAAGATTTCACTGACCACAGGTAAACCCGTTTGCTTTCTCGCCTCGACGAGATAGTCCAGCCCTTCCCGGCCCAGTCCTTGAAATGAATAGGGCGACGTTCGCGGTTTATAAGCTCCACCACGCAGAATCGTGGCCCCCGAAGCTTTGACTTCATGGGCAATCCCGACCGTCAGCTCAAGTCGCTCCACTGCACAAGGACCAGCCATGATCGCGAGTTTCTTGGCGCCGATTTTGACACCCCCGACATCGATGATCGTGGGCTCTTTTTTGAACTCGCGACTGACCAGCTTCCAAGGTGCCAGGATGGGCAGTACGCTTTCGACACCTGGAAGGGCCGTTAAGGGCTGATTGTGCAGGATACGATCGTCGCCGATGACCCCGATGATGGTGCGCTCCTGACCCGTCGAGATTTGTGATTTGAGGCCAAGATCCCGAAGTCGGTCGATAATGTGGTCGACTTCGCTTTCCGATGCTTCCGGTTTCAATACGATGATCATAAGTCCCTCTTACGACTCTTCTCTACCGTCACCTAAGACCTTGCCAAGCGCCTGAAGGAAGGCGGTATTTTCGTCGGGTTGGCCGATGGTGACTCGCAGCATGGTACCCTCGATATGCCGTACAATAATGCCTTCTCGCAAAAGTGCGTCAAATATCCCGCGTCCGTCCCGTTTGGCGTCAAAGTAGAGAAAATTGGTTTCCGTTGGGATCGGTATGAGTCCGAGCGTCCGCAGCCCCTGCTCCACCTGTTCGATTCCGGCGGCATTGACCGCCCGACTCTTCGCCACATGCTCGTCATCACCCAAGGCAGCCAGCGCGGCTTTCTGGGCAAGGCTATTAGCATTGAACGGAGGCCGAACTCGATTCAAGTAGTCGATGACCTCCGGCGTGCTGACGCCGTACCCGATTCGCAATCCGGCCAGCCCATAAATCTTCGAGAAGGTCCTCAGGACGATCGCGTTCCGCCCTTGCTTCACGTAGGCCATGGCATCTGGAAATTGAGGATGGCGGACATATTCAAAATAGGCCTCATCGAACACCACAATCACATCGTCCGGCACTCGTGCCATCAGCCGGTCGACCGCATCCGCCGGCACCATTGTCCCGGTAGGGTTGTTGGGATTACAGAGAAACAGCAATCGCGTTCGTGGCGTGATGGCCTGGGCCATTGACTCAAGGTCGTGAGTCCAGTTGACGAGAGGGACGATCACCGGCCTTCCATGGACGGCCGTCACCTCCATCTTGTAGATCACGAACGTGTGATCCGCCATAACGGCTTCATCGCCGGGAGCTAAAAATGTTCTGGCGAGCAAGCCGATGACCTCATCAGACCCGTTCCCGAGGATAATGTGCTCTCGTGTGACTTTCCAACGATCGGCAAGGGCCTGTCGCAGTTGGTAAGCTCCCCCATCTGGATAGCGATGGAGCGTATCCTGCACTCCGTTCAGAGCCGCCACAGCTTTTGGCGAAGGCCCGAGTGGATTCTCGTTGGAGGCCAGCTTCACGACCCGAGTCAGCCCGAACTCCCGCTGGAGCTCATCTATCGGCTTCCCCGGCACGTAAGGACTGAGCGATCGGATATCAGGGTGAACTTGGAGTGCCATAATCAGCCATGAGCCGGATAAGAACCCAAAATCTTCATGAAGAGACAACGCGCCTTCACTTCTTCTACGGCCTTGTTAACCCGATCGTCACTGATGTGTCCCTCGACATCCACAAAGAAGATATATTCCCACGCCTTGCGTTGCGAGGGGCGCGACTCGATCTTTGTCATGCTAATGCCATAGGAGGCGAACGGACGAAGCAGATCGTAGAGGGCCCCGACTTTATCCTTCACCGACAACATCAACGACGTCTTATCTTTCCCCGTCTGTTCCGACGGTTTTTGCGAAAGCACCAGGAAACGGGTAAAGTTATTCAGGTTGTCTTCGATTCTGGCCCTAATTACTTTTAGACCATAGAGCTGACCGGCCAACTCGGACGCGATGGCGGCGGATGCCGGGTCATCGACGCACATCTCGGCTGCTCGGGCCGTACTCGCCACCTCCACCGTTGGAACATGGGGCAGATTGGTCTCCAGCCAGTTCCGACACTGCGCCAGCGCATGCGGATGTGACTGAATCTTCTTCACCTCTTCCATAAGTCCCGACTTTGACAACAGATGGTGGGAGACCTCTTGGAGAATCTCTCCGTAAATCAGCAGGTTGGAATCGATAAACATGTCAAGAGTGTGATTCACCACCCCTTCTGTCGTGTTCTCGATCGGCACCACCCCAAAATTAGCCCGACCCCGCTCCACTTCGTTGAAGACCTCTTTAATACTCTGGACGGGTACATACTGGACGGACGAACCGAATTTCTGCATGCAGGCCATATGGGTAAAGGTCGCCCTCGGCCCGAGATAGGCCACCTTCTGCGGAGCTTCAAGCGACAGGGAGGCCGACATGATTTCTCGATAGACAGACCGAATAGCCTCGCTGGGGAACGGACCGGTATTGAGCTTGGTAAGCCGTTGGATGATTTCAGCTTCTCGACCGGCGGTGTGGAGGTTGGCGGCGGCATCCTTCTCTTTTTTGAGCCGTCCGATTTCGATGACGCTCTTTGAGCGTTCATTGAGAAGCCGAATGATTTCGTCATCGATCCTATCGATTTCCTTACGGTATTCTGACATGTCCTTGGGCATACGGCGTCTCGTTTCAAACACCCGTTTACAGGAGGGCTTCATCCCGTTGAGGGACGGGGACCATCAGGAGACAAGTGGGGAATTCTACAGGATCGGTGGAAACTATTGCAAGAACAGCTCGTGTCTGCGGGCAGCGCCCGACAGAGTGAAATGTGCAGGCCTACATCAGCAAGTGGGAATGCCGCTTGAAATGGTCGTACGCCAACTTCGTCACCTGACGACCACGTCCGGTACGATCTAGGAACCCTGCCTGGATGAGATAGGGCTCATACACATCCTCGATTGTACCCTTATCCTCTTGGACAGCGGCGGCTAGAGACTCAACTCCAACCGGTCCACCGTTAAATTTCTCGATAATAGTCAGGAGCACTTTGCGATCCATGTCGTCGAACCCTGCCTCGTCGATCCCGAGCCAAGCCAACCCTTCCTGAGCAACCTGCTGAGTGATATGCCCATCGGCCTTGATCTGGGCGTAGTCTCTGATGCGTTTGATGAGCCGATTGACAATCCGTGGCGTCCCTCGCGCCCGTCGTGAGATTTCCGTCGCCCCACCGCGATTGATCCCGACCCCCAGGACACCCGCTGATCTCACGACAATAGCCTCCAACTCGGACGGTTCGTAGAACTCCAGCCGATAGACCAAGCCAAAGCGATCGCGGAGCGGGGAGGTGAGAGATCCGGCCCTCGTCGTCGCTCCCACCAGCGTAAACGGCGGCAGATCGAGTTTCACGGTCCTGGTCGCTGGTCCTTGCCCGACAACCAGGTCCAGCTGGAAATCCTCCATCGCCGGATAGAGCGCCTCCTCCACGGAGGCAGGAAGTCGATGGATTTCATCGATGAACAACACATCATGTTCTTGAAGATTCGTGAGCACTGCGGCAAGATCGCCGGCATGAGCAAGGACCAATCCCGAGGTTGACCTCAATGCCGCGCCCATTTCTCGTGCAATGATATGTGCAATAGTCGTTTTGCCAAGACCAGGTGGGCCGTAAAAGATGGCGTGGTCAAGCGATTCTCCTCGCTGCCTCGCCGCCTCGATACAAATCCGAAGCGACTCCTTCATCTTTTCTTGACCGATATACTCCTCAAGCGTCTGGGGCCGGAGAACATGCTCCAGGCCTCGCTCCTCGTCCGTTGCGTGGTTGGTGACAAGGCGTTCAGTCATAGCCGAATATCGATTGCTACTTGGGACTTGGCATCTGTTGGTACTGTGGGGGTGGCGGCAGAGCCCCCTGACCAGGTTGGGCTGTACTGCCACAATCCGGAGGGCATGTTTTGTATCCCTGAGAGGCGTCCGGGAACGTCGTCTCCATTTTCCGCAACTGGCACTGGGTCAGCCGCCCCCCATCACTACTCCCACAACGCGCGGGAACCGAGGAACTGCCGATCTGTGCATACCCTTCAGGGCACGTCCCACACACCCCCAGCATATTCGCCCCGAGTGGCACGCATTGCACAAGCGTCCCATCGTTATCTTTGCAAATGTCTTGCGATTGCGTCACACCGGTCGTCGCATAGCCTTCCGGACATTTTCCGCAGGTCATCCGGATGCTTTTCGGCTCCGAGGATTCCTCCGCCAGGCTCACAGATGGAGAGAGGGAACTGAACAACGTCCCCATCGCCGCACAGTACAAGATGAGCCTGGCAGTACTCCCCGCACAAACTGATACCATGTATGCTACCCCCTTGCTAGTTCTTTGAGCCCTTCTCGAATAAGCTCCTTCAGCGCCAGAGAGCCTGAGGCAGCCTTTGTCACCCGCTTGAGGGCTTCTTTGGCATCTTGAGCGCGATAGCCCAAGTGTACCAGAGCGGACAACGCATCCTCGAAGAGATTATCGAATTCCGCAGGTTCTGCTGCGGCCGAATGGGGGTGGATACCTTGGATCTTGCCGACCTTGTCTTTGAGCTCAAGTGCAAGACGACCGGCCGACTTCTTGCCGATTCCTGGCACCGTCTCCAGCTTCTCGACATCCGTAGTCTGAATCGCATGAACCAAGTCTGTGACCGATAAACTCGACAGCACGCTGAGTGCCAGCTTGGGTCCGATTCCGGAGACGCTGGTCAACAGCAAAAACGCCTCTTTCTCGTTCTTCGAGAAAAAGCCGAATAGCTGGATCGCATCCTCCCGCAGATGCGTGTGGATGTGCAGCGCCGTATTGTCATCGAGGTTCGGAAGCGAATAATAGGTACTGAGGGGGATATGAACTTCGTACCCGACCCCCTGCACATCAATCGTCAGATGGGTAGGCGCTTTGACGGCCAACCGCCCCGTGAGAAAGGCGATCATCTCATCTTGCTATCCGAGGACAAGGACCATATGAGCATTCCTGGAGAATCAGCCTGCCGCCGTCGCGGCCACTTTCTCCATGACGTCATCCGGAATATCGAAGTTGGCATGAACCTTTTGCACGTCGTCATGCTCGTCCAAGATTTCCATGAGCTTCAGCATCTGCTCGGCGGCCTTTTCTTCCAATCGAATGGTATTCTGCGGAACATATGTGACTTCCGCCAGTGTGGTCTCAATTTTCGCGTCGGCCAGCGCTTTTTTGACGGCTTCAAATTCTTGCGGCCCGGTGATGATCTCGATCGCTTTCTCACCGGTTTTCACGTCTTCTGCTCCGGCATCTAAGGCCAAGGACAACAACGTATCCTCATCAATTTTCCCCGGTTCGATCGTCAGGAGCCCTTTCTTGTGAAACTGCCAGGCGACAGCACCAGCCTCAGCCATGTTGCCATGATTCTTGGTCAACAGACTCCGGATCTCCGCAACGGTCCGATTCCGATTATCGCTCGTAATGTCCAGGAGAAGCGCTGTTCCTCCAGGCCCATAGCCTTCCAGCGAAAACTCTTCATAGGTCACGCCGGGCAACTCCCCTGTACCACGCTGAATCGCTTTCTTCAAGGTATCACCGGGCATGTTGGCTTCTTTCGCCTTGGCGATGGCCAGGCGAAGCCGTGGATTCCCATCCGGATCCCCCCCCGAACGGGCGGCGATCGTCACCTCACGAATAATTCGGGTAAAAATCTTTCCACGCTTGGCGTCCTGAGCCCCTTTGTGCCGCTTGATCGTAGCCCAATGACTATGTCCACCCATGTGTGTCCTCCTCTATCCAGCCATGCGCTCAAGGCCGGTTAGAGATCTATGATAGAGCACGAATGACTTGTGAACGGCTACAGGTAGCACAGGCTTCGGAAAGGTGTCAAATCGCACAGATCTCTGAGGAAGGACGAGCAGTCGCTATTCAGAATCCACACGCGGCGGGAGGTTGGGCAGAGGAGAGGACCACTACATATGGCTACACCACATGGTGGTCATTCAAAATACAAAAGCAGTTGAATTCCGATGACAATGACACATCCAGCCCATGCCGCTTCCCAGCGTTTCATCGTCTGCGCCGAGGTGCCGGAAACCCATGCGACCATGGCACTTGAAATCGCTGCGCCGATACTGACCGTGCCGAGAAGAGCATGGTGTAATTCGATAGTGTGATTCGCTGGATGGTTCCCATGGGAGTGGACAAAGAGGAGCACGGCTCCTGCGAGGCCGAGAAACACCAGGGGGACAGCCCAAGCCGGGTGCCGTGCCAACCCGATACGGCGAATCGTCTCACTGACTGCGGCAGTCGCACTAAACACCCCATAGAATTTATGTTGAATGATCTCTGGATCTTGTCCGGAGAAGGTTTGGATAAAGCTGAGCGACCCGATCGGCCAGGCCTCATGGTCGCTCCAAATCAGTAAATAGGTCCCGAGGACTCCAAGCGCACCTGGCAGCACCAGACGGGTCCAGACAGGCAACTGGTACCGCAGCGCATGCCCTAACTCCGCCAGGCCAAACAGCAGGACGAACAACCCGGCGAATCTATGATTGAACTCGGAATAGGCGATCCCTTGGTCTGATCCCTCCCAACTGCCACCACCAGCGTCACGATGGGTTTCGTGGCGCTGCTCTGCTGGAGCGAGGATCGGATGATGTTCAGAAGAGAGTTGGGTGCGCACGTCGGCACCCAAGAAAGACGGTGTACTCACCAGTACCAGAACAGATAGCAGAGCAGCCCACCACTTCATGCCATCGAACCGTCGACCGAGTGACCGCGCATAGGGGAAAGGCCCACCCAGATGGCCGGATAGGCCTTTCGCTTCCCAAGAGAACGAGACCGTGCTTACATAAACTTCATAAACTTGTCTTTGGCATCATCCATCACCTGTGCCGTGATGGTCGCCAACCCACGTTCCTTGGCCATCCGCTCCACTTCTTTGCGGGCCATGGGACGGATGAAATCAGGGATGTTCTCCAACCGCTGTTCGGCTTCGCGTGACCAGGTCATACCTTCAGGGGAATAATTCTTGGAGTCATCCATGACCTGCAACGTGATGCTCTTAAAGCCCTGCTTGCGTGCATAGCCCTCGACACTCGCTTGCACCATCGGCTTCACGAACGCAGGCAACCGATCCAGTTTCTCCTTCGCATCAGACGTCCAGGTGAACTCAGAGGGCCCGCCGTTCGCAGGCTTACCGGAGTTGGTCAGGCCCATTTCCGCTACCATCGCGGAGAATGGACAGCCACTCGCTTTCTCAGGAGCCTTCGTTGGCGAAGCCGCCGTAGCAGCGACCGCTGGCTCTGCAGAACTGGGCTTTGGAGCGGGAGCCCCTTGGCCATTTCCTGCCAGACTCTGCAACCCTTCCATGGAAGCCGCCGGCTCAGCCTTCGCGCCGAGCTTCAGGCCGAGGGAATTCATCATGTTCGTCTCGCCGGCGTTCGTCACCATCGAGAACTTCGCGTTGCACGACGGGCAGGCAAAGAAGACACCGAGGGAACCTTCCTGCGGTTTCTCGACCTTCTCGAGACTCATATAAGTTTCACAGTTCAGACAGACGAATTTCATACAAACTCCTCACCACCTTGATTAAGTGGTTGTGACAGCGTTTCGAATCTCTCACACACAGGAATCTTACGCTATCACAAGGGTTTTCGGGGAGTCAAACCGACCGACCGGCAGTGTGACGAGGCAACGTAGCCATGACACACATTGGGCGTGTAGACGCCCTTTATCCTGCACACTCAAATTATGAGCACTCGCTCGAATCCCTCTGATCTTCACGCAGCAAGAATGGGATGATTGAGCCGACTGCTGGCGAACTTCCGGCAGGCTGAAATATCTTCAGCCTCGAGATCAGGTAATTCTTCAAGGACTTGTTGTTGTGAGAGGCCGGCGGCGAGCAAATCCAATACGTCGTCGACGCGGATACGCATCCCCCGAACACGGGAGCGTCCACCACATTGCTTGAGGTTGACTGTGATACGTTCGACGAGTCCAGCCACGGTGGAGTCTGCTGAAACGTCTGATTATTATCAACCGACGTGTGGAACTGCTGTACGAACCAACTTCACGTGACTCCCTCGGTGAGGAGACCGACAGGTGGGACTGCTAGTGCATCTCCGGCGTGGTACTTGGGGGCTCGCCGTCACCGAGCCACTGCTGATACTTCCTGTAGTACTCTACCTGCGCGCTGCACACCCAGTTTTCCCATTGGATGCGCCCGCCAAAGTTGGGGAGAAGGAACTCGAATTTGTCGATGTCCGCCTGGTTCCAGGTCGCCACCTGACTGAACCAGAAAACGCCCCGTTTGTGAAGAAACCGTTCTAACGCCGGCCCAACCCTGCGGATGTGTTTCAAATCATCGAGCGATACTCTGCCGGCTTGTCACTGATCCAACTGCTTAACAGCACCAGCACGGTTGAGGTCTACCGTAGGTTCACTCACCCTGTTGATTGATGTCTCTCTCTGTGTTTCGGCGGGAGTCTCAATACATTCCTCGGCGACCTGTTCCTTGGCCTGTGAAGACGCAGTTTCGGATTCTGCAATCTGCATAGAAAGATCGAGGCTCTCACGCGGGGGTTCGCCCTCGCCAAGCCACTGCTGATACTTCTTGTAGTACTC
Source organism: Nitrospira sp. CMX1 (assembly GCF_054902215.1). NCBI lineage: Bacteria > Pseudomonadati > Nitrospirota > Nitrospiria > Nitrospirales > Nitrospiraceae > Nitrospira > Nitrospira sp. CMX1. The sequence continues at coordinate 107,953 of NZ_JBUBKD010000010.1, forward strand.
AACCTGCGCACTGCGCACCCAGTTTTCTCGTTGGATACGGCCCCCGAAGTTGGGGAGGAGAAATTCGAACTTGTCGATGTCCGCCTGGTTCCAGGTCGCCACCTGACTGAACCAGAAAACGCCCCGTTTGTGAAGAAACCGTTCTAACGCCGGCCCGACCCCGCGGATATGCTTCAGGTCGTCAGGTGACTCATTACTCGCTTGTTCCTCCTCCAACAGACCATTCGTCCTCTCGATCCGCACCTCCTCATTCGATACAGCAGAAGTTTCGACCCGTCCCTCGACGACTTGCTCCTCAGGCTGTAAAGATGTGGCTTGGAGCGCATCACTCTTCACGGGAAACTCGAGGCTCGCACGCGGAGGCTCGCCGTTGCCAAGCCACTGCTGATACTTCTTGTAGTGTTCGACCTGCGCACTGCGTACCCAGTTTTCTCGTTGGATACGCCCCGAAAAGTTGGGCAGGAGAAACTCAAATTTGTCGATGTCCGCCTCGCTCCAGGTCGCCACCTGCTTGAACCAGAAGACGCCGCGTTTGTGCAGGAACCGTTCTAATGCCTGCCCGACCCCCCGGATCTGTTTCAGATCATCGGGCGACTCGGTGTCTGCTGATCCCTCTTCCGACTCTACCGCCCCGGCATGATCTAGGCCCCTTCTGCATTCACTCACCTGGACAACCCGTACATCACTATCCTTTCCAGTGAGAGTCTCGATCCGCTTTTCGACGCCCTTCTCCCCGGCCTGTGAAGGCGTGGCCTGGAGTTGAGAGATCTGTGCAGGAAGATCAGGACTCTCATTGGGCGGCTCGCCCTCACCCAGCCACTGCTGATACTTCTTGTAGTGTTCGACCTGCGCACTGCGTACCCAGTTTTCTCGTTGGATACGCCCCGAAAAGTTGGGCAGGAGAAACTCAAATTTGTCGATGTCCGTCTCGCTCCAGGTCGCCACCTGCTTGAACCAGAAGACGCCACGTTTGTGCAGGAACCGTTCTAATGCCTGCCCGACCCCACGGATGTGTTTCAGATCATCGGGCGACTCGGTGTCCGCTGATCCCCCTTCCGACTGGGCCACGGCCCCGGCATGGTCTAGCCCCTCCTTGTGTTCATCCACCTGGATAACCGGCAACTCCCTACTCTCTTCAATGGAAGGCTCCCCCTGCGTCTCGACGCCTTTCTCGCTCGTCTGCACAGACGACTTCCAGAGCTCAGCAATCTTCGCACGAAGCTCGGCAATCCCGGCCACCTCACCTTCTAACTCCTTGATCCGTGCCAGGTACTCTGAGTTGTCAACCGGCACCCTCACATCCTTCTCAACGGCAGCCTCAATCCGCGCCTCGACACCCTTTCCCCCAGCTCGAACGGACAAGGCCCGAAGCTCAGCAATCTGGACACGAAGAACGTCAATCTCAGCCACCTCAGCCTCTAGTGTCTGGATCCGTGCCAGATGCTCCGGATTATCGATCAACACCTTCTCACTCTGTTCGGAGGGAGATTCGACTCGCTTCTCGACGACCTTATTACCGGCCTGCACAGACGCGGCTTGAAGCTCGGCAATCTGCACACGAAGATCGTCGATGACGGCTACCTCGCCTTCTAATGCTTTGATCCGGTCCAGCTGCTCCTGATTATCGACCGGCACCAGTACTCGCCCCTCAATACCCCTCCCCCCAGTTTGAGAAGCAGTAGTTTGGAGCTGAGCGATTTGCGTAAGCAGCCCCGCAATCATGCCGACCTCACCTTCCAACGCCTTGATCCGCGCTAGGTGCTCCGGATTGTCGATCGGCCGATCGACGGCCTTTTCAATCGGCACCTCCACCACCTTCTCAATGATCTTCTCGACCGGCACTTCAACACGTTTCACCACCACCCGTTCGACCGGCACCTCAACCCGCTTCTCAACCGTTCGAACCTCCGGCGGCTGATTCGTGAGCTTGGTGAGCATGGCAACCTTACTCGTGAGGCGTTCCACCTCTAGACGCTTGTCATCTATCACCGGTCCCAGCACCAGGCCCTTGATCCCCCACCCGAGGCACCCAGCTCCCACTACCGTCCCAAGCCAACATGTCCAGTGCGCAGACATCATGGCTGTTCTCCCTTGGCTCCGATGGAAAACTCGATTCTTCGGTTTTGCCAGCGCCCTTCATCGGTGGCACTCTCAGCGATCGGTCGCGACGCTCCGTACCCTTTGTGAGCCAGCCGTTCGGCTGCAATTCCTTGCGAGATCAGATACTCGACGACGGCCTTGGCACGCTGTTCCGAGAGCACCCAATTCGATTGCTCCGGTCCAACGTTGTCCGTATGGCCACCGACCTCAAAGGCCACGGTTGGGTCTTCCTGTAAAATCGCGGCCACGTTATTCAACACAGTTTTCCCCTCAGGCAGAAGGATCGCGCTGTTGAGTCGGAATGCAATCGCATTTCCGACCAGCAGTGCATCGATCTTCTTTTTCAACGCAGCCGCCGCAGATACCGGCGGCACTGGTGATGATGGCGGCTCAATGATGTTCGGGGTCGGTGGATGAGTCTCAGAGGGGTTCTGCAATGCAACCGGAGGCGGTGACGTCACCGCCCCTTTACCACAGAAGAAGAACGTCACACTAAGGATGAATACCCCGAGGAGTACCAAGAACAGGTCTTTACCCTGCATGACAGTCACCTTCGCTTAAGGAGAGCAAGGGAGCATGCCACAGCAGAATAGTGGTATTAGGGAAAACCGTCAAGGGGTCAGCCTCGCACCATTGTCTGAAAGGCGAGACATTCACGTTCTGGCTCTACCCCACAAAGCTTTGGACTGGAGGTACGTCTTGTTTCACGCAGCTCGGTGATGATGCCAACGGCATTCCCACGTTGGCATTGGGCACTTTGCACCGGTTCCTCCAGGTATTTCAATTCCTCAACAAGACGCACCGTGGCTGTGGCGAAATCTGTACCGAGCCTGAAAGAACAACGGCAGTATTCGGCAGTGACTCTTCTGCCGTCTTACTCATACGGGAAGCAATGTCAGAATCGACACGACTCGACGGTCAACGTGTTCGATTACGTCGGTTGCCGCTGCTCTAGATGGAATACTGAAAGACCGGCTTGGCCCCGATGGCCTGGGCTAAAACACCACGACGCTTTAATTCGTCGAGAATGCGTGCAGTGGCAGCGTCAAAATCTGTGGGGCCAACAAAAACCACATCCGTATTTGGTGGAAGCTCCTCTGCGGCCTTGCTCATGTGCACCGCGATAACCGGCGCGGGATGGACGAGGGTCCTAATGGCCTCTGAGGCTTCTCGATAAGCCAGTCCGAAGGGGTTCGTAGTCGAGACGACAATCAGACCGGTATCCATGAGCAGACGCGCCACTTCACCGTAGCGCCGTGCCATCTCTGTGGTCTGCCCCCGCTCTTCTTCGCTGAGATCCGCATCCAGCCCTCGGCGCAGATTTTCTCCGTCCAAGAGATAGGCATGGCGCCCATCCGCCACGAGGCGTCCTTCGAGTCTTCTGGCCAAGAACGATTTGCCAGTATGTCGGCCGCCGGTAATCAAGACGATCGCCGCTCGATGGCCGTATTGCTGTGCACGATCCTCGACGGTGACTTCACCCTTCACCCACGCAAAATCACGCCGTCTGGCTTCTTCGCGGAGAAATTCCTGATCATCATGCACCAGTTCCGTGACGATCCCCCCACCCGCGATATCGTACTCGTCGACCAGGACAAACCGTCCTGTCGCTTCGAACGACGCTGATAGATCGAAAGCAACCGGAGCTTTCGTGCGCAAGGTCAGTTCGGCCACTTGGTTCTTGCCGACACTGCTACTGCCCTGCTGCTGAGCCAGATCCATCGTGTCGATGATTCGGTGGATCGAAGCCACCTCGCAATCCACCTCCTTGGTGGCGACGCGCAACAGATACTTTCGGCCCTTTTCCAGCGGCCTCTTCCCGAGCCAGAACAAGTTGGCTCGAAAGGCAGTCGAGACGCTTGGCAGGCTTTCTTGATGCGACGCGATCTCACCCCGCTCCACAAAAATCTGCTCATCGAGCGTGATGCCGATGGATTGACCGGCCTGGCCCTCAGTCGGCTGCGGCTCGATATTGAACGCCTCGACCGTCCTGATATTCGCGCGCTTGTTCGAGGGCGAAAAGACCAGGTGATCACCGACCTTGAGACGTCCTGCAGCAATACGCCCGGTGATGATACGACGGGCATCGAACTTATAGACATCCTGCACGGGCAGTCGAAGGGGCTGCTCCGAACGAGCTGTCTCTTTCCGGAATGCGCTGAGTGTATCCAAGACCGTGGGACCGCTGTACCAGGACATCTGTCCACTGCGATTGGCGATGTTGTCACCGAGCTTGGCACTCACTGGGATGAACTGAGACGGCACGGCTTTGAACTGACCCAAGAATTCCCGATACTCTTTTTCGATTCCGTCGAATACATCCTGCCGATAGCCGACCAGATCCATCTTATTCACGACCACCGCAAATTGCCGCACGCCGAGCAGTGATAAGAGATATCCGTGCTTCTTTGACTGCTCCTTCACACCTTCCAGGGCATCGATCAGCAGCAAGGCTGCCTCGGCGCGCGCGGCACCGGAAATCATGTTCTTCAGGAACTCCTTGTGTCCGGGGGCATCGATGATGATGTACTGCCGCCCCTTCCACATGAAAAATGTACGGGCCGTGTCGATCGTAATCCCCTGCTCCTGTTCTTCAAGAAACGCGTCAAAGAGAAACGCGAATTCAAACTCTTTCCCTTGCTGCTTGCAGATGGCCTGTACTTTTTCCAGCTTCCCATCAGGGAGCGACCCGGTATCGGCATAGAGTCGACCCAACAGTGTGGACTTGCCATGATCCACATGACCAACGATCACGATATTGAGATTTTCTGATGGCTTGGTTGATTGCGTCGTCATGACTCCTGACACTCCTTCACCGATTGCTCAAAATGATCGTTCAGCAAGGCCGCAGGGAGCGAGGGTCCGGAGGCGTACGAGATGAGTACGTTGACGGAGCCGAGCGACCGAGAACGAAGCTGGATGCTTATTTCAGCATGCGGTTCACATGTATCCATCTTTTCGCAGCAGCTCCATTCCTCGTCCTTCGTCCTGTGCTCGACCTGAGCGTTCGGCCACCGTCGTATGCCGTAACTCGTCGATAATGTCATCCACCGTCTTGGCCGTCGACTTGATCGGGGTCGTGCAGGGCGCACAGCCAAGGCTGCGGTAGCGTGTGCCATCGCCTTTGTCGAGATAGAGATCGATGAAGGGAATACTTTCGAGTTTGATGTATTCCCAAATGTTGATTTCTGTCCAATCCAGGAGCGGATGAATGCGAATGTGAGTGCCCGGCGGGAACGTGGTTTTGTACTGATCCCAGAGTTCGGGCGGCTGATCGCGGAAATCCCAATCGCCATGTTTATCCCTTGGCGAGAAATACCGCTCCTTGGCCCTCGTCCCTTCTTCATCAGCACGGACCCCAAGAATCACCCCGGTATAGCCCTTATTCTCCAACAGTTGCTTGAGGCCGTTCGTCTTCAGCGCCGTACAACAGACGACCCGACCCATCGTATGGTTCATGCCGGTTGCCAACGCTTCTTTATTTTGGCCAACGACCAAATCTAATCGCCATTCACGTGCAAGTCGGTCGCGATACTCGATCATCGCCGGAATCTTGTAGCTGGTGTCGACATGGAGCAACGGGAACGGCACATGGCCGAAGAACGCCTTGCGGGCGAGCCACAGCAGCACGGTGGAATCCTTGCCCATAGACCAGAGCATGGCGAGATTGCTGAAATGCTTGTACGCCTCTCGAAGGATATACACACTTTGATCTTCCAGTTGACGAAGGTGTTTCATAACGTCTGTTCTTTCCGATTCTTGTCCTAGGCCGCCACCGACTGCCTGACGAGATCCTCAAGCTTACGAGCCGCCGCGCCGCCATCAATCGCAGCGCGAGCCGCCGGGAAACAAGCCGCAAGCGACACGCCCTTCCCGACGGCGTACAGTAACATCGCGGCATTCATCACCACCCAATCCTTTTGACCGCCCTGTACTCGATTCTGGAGGATTCGGCGAAGGAGATCCGCCTCCTTCTCTCGCTGATCCGGCGGAAATCCTGCCATCTCCCGGGATGGGGCGAATGCCAAGCCGAAATCCTTGGGCGCCACACCGATCGGGGTAATCCGTTCATCGCGCAATTCCAATACCCTGGTCGCCATTGAAGCCGACAACTCCGGATCACCCTCGACCCCACGCACAACCAGCGCATGGGGACATCCGAGGATCCGTAGGGCTTCAGCGGTCTTTTCAAAATGAGGCGGATGCGACAACCCCACCACTTGCACCTTCGCCCGAGCCGGATTCAGCAATCTGGCGATCGGGTGAAACACGTTCCTGACGCCTATCGTCTGACGCATTTCTAGAAAACGATAGACCGGCGGGTGGTAGAGTCCGATGTCCAGGTAGGCGAAGCCGCTTCGGTTCACCTCTTCGGCAACCTGCTTGGGTTCAGCATCTACTCGAACCCCCAAAGCCTTTAATACCCCAGCCGCGCCAGGCCGCCCAGGAATACCATCATAGCCATGCATCAGGACTGCTGCCCCAGCGGCTGCCGCCACGATCGAGGCCGCGACGATTGCATGAAACGTGTCCTGCTTCCCCGCGTACGTCGGCACATCCACCAACGCCAACTTCCGTGAGACGGCAAGTGGTGGCACATATTGTCGAGCGGCAGCGGTCAGTCCTGCTAACTCCGTGACGGACTCCATCTTGAATCGCATGGCGATGAGGAAAGCCCCGACTTGGGCCGGGCTTGCTTCACCCTCGACTAAGGCCTTCATCGCTTGCTTACACTCGTCCCATGTAAGGTCTTTAGACGCTTTGGGACCCTTGGCAATTTTTGCGAGAATCTCGTGAAATGCCATGTTACGACCTGTGGAGCCCGCACTCTGTCTTGGCAAAATTCTTCCAGCGCCCGGCCCGCGGGTCGTCGCCAGGCGCCACAGGGGCAGTACAGTAGGTGCAGCCGATGCTGGGGTAATTCTGATCATGCAGCGGATTGTAGGGGACTTCGTAGACCTTGATGTAGGTCCAGACATCGGCCAATGTCCATCGAGCCAACGGATTGATTTTCACTAACTCGAATTTCTGATCCCACTCGATCAACCCGGCATTCACTCTTGATGGGGCTTGGTCGCGCCTGATACCAGTGATCCATGCACTGTACCCCCTAAGGACACGGGTCAGTGGTTCAACTTTCCGAAGGTGGCAACACCGATCGGGTTCACGTGTCCACAGCTCCTCACCGTAGGATTCCGCTTGTTGCTGCGGAGTCAGCAGCGACTTCACTTGGATGACTTGTGCCGGCCGGAGCTCGTACTGTTCGATCACTCGCTCTCTCGTCGCATAGGTTTCGGGGAACAAGAAATCAGTATCGAGATAGAACAACGGCACCGCGGGATTGATACGATGCACCATATCGACGAGGACCACATCTTCGGCTCCAAAACTGCAGGCCAACACAATCTTCGGCTGGTACTTTTCAATGGCGTAGGCCAACATATCTTGTGGTTGCTTCGCCTCGAACGAGTCGCTGATCGCCTTAAAATCAGAATTCCCCACGCTAGCCCTCGACCTTCTCAACCAGAATGCGATAGTGCGAGGCTTCCGGTTCCAGCTCCTCTTGGATCAAGACTTTGTGCCCGTCATTCTTGAGGCTCATGGGCACGTTCTTGATCGGCTCTCCCGCATCCAACCAGACTTCCAGCTTGTCCCCCGCGTCCATCATTTCGAGCTTCAGCTTGGTCTTCACATAGTTCATTGGGCAGGCAACCCCACGCAGGTCGTAGACCGGCGCACCGGTTGCAATTGGAATAGCCGGCTTTGTCTCCGTCGGCGTCGGTACAGCAGGAATCTGCTCTTCTTTCACCGTCGACAGTTTGAGATCCTTCCCCATCTGATCCGTGGCGACGCGGCAGGCTTCAACAAAGCCCTTGGCGAACGCCATCTTCTCACGCGCTGATTCGGGCGACGTTTCCTTGGGACCGAGATCGCCGACCTTTTTGTTGAGGTCTCGATAGATGGAGGGAACAACACCCTTTTGGGCAACCCGACCGTCGAATTCCATAAACGTTTCGGAATCGGTCGACGGCTCCAGCCCTTCGGTCACCAACAGGGCCTTGGCCGCCGCCAACACTGCTCGATATGACTTGTTCACCGACACTGAATATTGATGCTTCTCGACCAGCAGTTTCGCTTGATAGAGCTCTTGATCCGCCTCCAGAATTCCGTTTTCGATCATCTCCAGTGCACCGCCGGCACATTCGCCTGGACCGAGATCTTCCAAAATAAATTCGTCCTCCCCTTCCCAGTCATAGTAGAAAGTGGAATCCTCTTCGTAAGAGGGAACGATCGTATAGGGAATCAACTCGTCCTTCAGCTTGGGCTTTCCCGCACGGGCAATAAACTTCGGCAGGCTTTCATTCGCCTGACGATCGCGCCGATACACGTCGATCAAATGGGAAAGCGCCGCCGGAACCGCCTTCGCCGGCAGCTTCACGATCATCTGACCGATCTTAGCCGTACCGTTGACCGACCCGCCCAGGTGCAATTCATAGTGCGGTGCCACATGCTCCCCGATTCGCTTCCCGACTCCATGCAACCCGATCGTGGAGATATGATGCTGAGCGCAAGAGTTGTGGCAACCACTGATTTTGATATCCACCCCCGCCAACTCTTCCGGGACCCGCCCGGCAGGGAATACCTCGGCCAAGGCTCTCGCCAGCCCTTTTGATGAAGTGATGCCTAGTCCACAGGTATCAGTTCCCGGGCAGGCGATGATGTCCTCGACGAGTTCAGCGCCGGGATCAGCCAATCCGTGAGACGCCAGATCCTCATAGAGATGCGGGGTCTGCTCAGCGGGAATCCAACGGATGACCAGATTCTGATTAATCGTCGTGCGAAGATTCCCATTGGAGTACCGTTCTGCCAGATCCGCAACAAACAACAGCTGTTGGGAGGTGATATCGCCCATAAAGAGCTTGATCGCAGCCGTCACGTACCCATCCTGCTTTTGACGGACGACGTTGGTCCGCTTCCACATCTCAAATGGGGTCTCGTGACCGATCGGATATGTTCCATTCCCATTCCCATTCCCATTGCCATTGGCCGTCCCATTGCGAGTCGGCATGATGAGGGCCGGAGGTGCATCCTGATAGGGCAGCAAGGCGATCGAGCCATTGTTCGGAAGTGTGTGTCCCATTGAGACATAGGCGGCTTCCCATCGGCGTTTGAATTCCTCGAAGCCTAACTTATCGATGACGAACTTCATGCGCGCCTTGTTCCGGTTTTTCCGATTGCCAAGGGTATCGAACACCTTGATGACGGCTTCGATACTAGGAATCAGCTCCTCCATCGGAGTGAATTCTCGGAGCAACTGCGCGATCCGAGGCGTAGAACCCAACCCTCCACCTGCAACCATACGAAATCCGATGACCCCGTCCGCTCGTTTCACTGCGAGCAAGCCGATGTCGTGAATCGGTGTGAGGGCACAGTCGTGCGCACAACCGGAAAATGCAATCTTAAACTTGCGAGGCAGACTTTGATTCAAGGGGTTCCGGAGCAGATGGTATGCGACCGTCTTGGCATAGGGTGTCACATCAAAGACTTCGCCTTGGCACACGCCGGCCAGGTGGCAGGCCGTCACATTGCGAACTGTGTTCGCACAGGCCTCGCGCGTGGTCAGACCAACTTCGGCAAGCCCTCGCATGATGGTCGGCACATCTTTCAGCTCGACAAAGTGCATTTGAATGTCTTGCCTGGTCGTGACATGCCCAACGCCAGTGGCATAGCAGTCAGCCAATTCAGCCACACGGCGGAGCTGGTTCGCAGTAATCCCACCGAATGGAATCTTGACCCGTACCATCTGCACTCCCGGCTGACGCTGACCATAAATGCCGTACTGTAATCGGAACGGCTTGAAGAGGTCCGTGGAAACGTCTCCCGCCAATGTCCGCATAGCCTCGACTTCAAAGGTTTCAATTTCTTCCAGAATGGTGGCTGGAATCGGTTGTGTTTCAATATGTGGGACGGTGAGAGATGCGGCGTCATTCATGGGTCACTCCTTCAATCGCTTGCGGGAAGACTTCTGTTCTATTTCAGATGTGATACATCGGGCTGCGTTGCGCATCCTCGAGGCGCTGGCGTGCCGCCAACTGTTCGACCGTGATGCTCTCGAGGACTTTCCGTTCCGCCTGTTGAAGCTGATCACACACATCACCGAGCAGGAGATCAGATTTCCCCATATGCCGATGTCGAGGGAGCGGGCTGACGCCAGACCGATGAAAGACCGGCCCTTCAAGGGATTCAAATATCGCGGCCAGCGAAAGGTCTACCGGCTTGCGTGACAACAGATATCCACCCTGTGCTCCGCGATGGCTTTCGACCAAGCCGGCATTCTTCATAGTGTGGAGCACCTGTTCCAGAAAACGGAGCGGAATGCCCTGGCGTTTTGAGACCGCTTTCGCTTGAATCGGCGCATCATTCGCGTGAATGGCCAGATCAACGGCGACCAGGATTCCATAACTCACACGCTTTGACATTTTCATTCTTTACAATTCCTGTAGGAATTTGAGATCAACACTCTACCTTCCCGTAGAAGACACTGTCAAGCACGGTCCTCCCGCGTCAAGCTCACAACCTACCGAAGATCTAAGTATTTTCACCTTTGCTTCTCATTTTTACCACAGCCTCCGAAATCCGATTTCCCCACTCATCTCCAAGCCATTGAATCCCTGCTCGTTCCCCACGCACCACAGTGGCAGGAAAGCTGTCCGCCAGAAGGCCCTGGCCGAAAATCCGATTGACATCGATTCAGCCCCGGGCAATAATCCGCGCACTTCTTCTACATGGTGCCTTCATGCCAGCGTCATCATCGACATACAGCATTGTATTGCTCACGAAGGATCCGGCCGTCCAGGCTCAAGTTCAACAGGTCTTTACGGATGCCTCAATCAACATCTTCCCTGATGCTCAGACCTTTCAGATGGAATCGCCACACCAGCATGCGGAGGTCATCATCGAGGAACTATCGGGCACCCGGGATTCCGTCACGGCATGGCGCGATCATCTCGATTTTGCCCACACCCTTTTCATCCAAGGTTCATCCGCGGTCTTACGGCAAACCTTGACCATGATCCAAGCGATGATCACACCGAACAGCCTCCGACCGAGCAAGACCCAAGATGGGTCTCTGGAAAATTATTTGGAGGTGAAAATGGGTGAATTCGTCAAAGGAATGCGCAACGGGTCCGCAAGGAACCTCCACCCGATTCTCATTTCCGCCGTGGAGCGCCCTCTCATCACCTCGGCCCTGCAAGAAACACGAGGCAATCAGATTCAGGCCGCAGAATTGCTCGGACTCAACCGGAACACGTTGCGAAAAAAGATCGTCAATCTGCATATTCCGCTGAAACAGACTAAACTGAGAGCGAATCGTAGTGCGTAAGTGTGCCAGTGCAGTGCCACCGGAGTCATTTTCTCCATTTCTCCACCACCTAATAAGGAGGAACATTATGACAAAGGAAGAGCTGATCGCGAAGATGGCCGCTTCGGCTGGGATCACCAAAGTCGCAGCGGGAACTGCCCTTGAGGCATTTACCGGTGCGGTGACCTCTTCGCTGAAGAAAGGACAACGTGTCTCTCTTGTCAATTTTGGCACCTTTACGCTTTCTAAGCGGAAAGCACGAATGGGGAGGAACCCAAGAACGGGCCAGTCACTCCGGATTCCGGCGGCGAAAGTGCCGAAATTTTCAGCAGGGAAAGAGCTTCGCTCTGCGGTGAAATAGATTTCGCCAGGAGTGCCGACAGAATATAGGAAGAGAAGGTGGTAGCTCCTTCAGTTTCCTGAAGGGCGACTGTCTTCTCTTTCGTTTTCTTGACAGTGTCGGCGAGGCTATATTAGCATGCCTCCTCTTCTTGATAGGCGCGTAGCTCAGGGGGAGAGCGCTACCTTGACACGGTAGAGGTCGACGGTTCAAGACCGTCCGCGCCTACCATAGTTGAAATGAGTGAGGGGCTGTCGTTAGCAGAGGCGAGGCGTCTGGGTTTCTTTGTGTCCCCGATTGGCGGTAGAACTCTTATGAAGATTGCGCTCAAAGACGGCCACAGTACAGAGACAAGAGCGGGTGATACCGTGGGGACTGCCCTTTCCTCACTGGGAGTGGCCGGACAGGATGTGCTCGCAGCCAAGGTGGATGGAACCGTCGTTGACCTATCACGGCCTCTTGCAGATGGCACACTGATCGAACCGCTTCGGTTTGATAGTGCGGACGGTCGGGAGGTCTACCGCCACAGCAGTACCCACGTCATGGCTCAAGCGGTGAAAGAGCTGTTTCCTTCGGCCCAACTAACGATTGGCCCAGCGTTGGACGATAGTTTTTACTACGACTTTTCCTTCGAACGCCCCTTCACACCGGAAGATCTCGAAAAGATCGAAGCTCGTGCGGCGGACATCATTCAACGCAATCTCCCCATTACGCGGAGGGAGTTTTCCAAACAGGAAGCCATCGATTTTTTCACGGCTCGTGGTGAACAGTACAAGGTCGAGTTGATTCAAGGATTTCCCGACGGCGAACCGATTACCGCATACACACAGGGTGATTTTGTCGATCTGTGCCGCGGCCCTCATCTTCCAACAACCGGCTATATCGGGGCTCTCAAACTGCTCACTACTGCCGGTGCGTACTGGCGCGGCGATGAACGAAACCCGATGTTGCAGCGCATCTACGGGACGTCCTTTCCGACCAAGGCCGAAGTCGAAGCCTATTTGGCCAGATTGGAAGAGATTAAGCGCCGTGACCACCGAAAAGTCGGAAAAGAACTGGACTTGATCAGCATCCAGGATGAAATCGGTCCCGGTCTCGTGCTCTGGCATCCAAAGGGAGCGGCAATCCGTCTGTTGATTGAAAACTTCTGGCGAGAACAACATATTCGCGACGGATACAACCTGGTCTACTCCCCGCATACGGCCCGGCTCGACCTTTGGAAAACCAGCGGACACCTCGATTACTATCGGGAAAACATGTTTCCGTCCATGAAGCTGGAGGGCAGCGAGTACCAACTCAAACCGATGAATTGCCCGTACCACATCATGATCTATCAGTCTCACCTGCGAAGCTATCGAGATCTCCCCATTCGATATGGTGAGCTAGGGACCGTCTACCGCTACGAACGGACCGGGGTCCTACATGGACTCATGCGCGTACGCGGATTCACACAAGACGATGCTCACCTTTTCTGCCGGCCTGATCAGATGGAAGCGGAAGTCAGCCGGGTATTGGACTTTACATTTTTCGTGCTTCAAACATTTGGATTCACTGAATTCGAAGTGTTTCTCTCCACACGACCGAAGGAATCGGTCGGCGGTGATGAACATTGGACATTGGCCACCAACGCCTTGGAATCCGCACTGAAAAGTCGCAACATTGCCTTTCAACTGGATCCTGGAGGCGGAGCGTTTTATGGCCCCAAGATCGACATTAAGATCAGAGATGCGCTAGGCCGCTCATGGCAATGTTCCACGGTCCAGGTGGACTTCAACAATCCCGAGCGGTTTGATTTGAGCTATATCGGAGAAGACGGGAAAGCCCATCGCCCGATCATGATCCATCGTGCCCTGATGGGATCGATTGAACGGTTCTTCGGCATTCTGATTGAGCATTACGGCGGTGCCTTTCCGACCTGGTTGGCACCCGTACAAGCAGTGGTCATCAACATCACTGATCAGCAGCAGGACTATGTCAGTGCCGTTGTGGCACAATTGAAAGCAGCCGGCTTCCGGGCCGAAGCGGATCTGCGAAATGAAAAGATTGGATTCAAGATTCGCGAGGCTGAAAAGGCAAAGGTCCCGTTCATGTTGGTGGCAGGGAATCGAGAAGTCCAGAATGGCACACTCTCAGTCCGAGGCCGAAGTGGGGCCACTTTAGGCAATATGACAGTGGCTGAGATCGTGAATCTGTTGCAATCTGAGCTCAAACATACCCAGCGAGAGCTTCAACACACCCACTAAGAGAGAGGTGGCCTATCGTCCCCAAATTACGTGTGAATCGTGAAATTCGAGTCCGAGAAGTTCGTGTCATTGGCCCAGAGGGAGAACAGCTCGGCATCCTTCAGACGGCGGATGCCTTTCGCCAGGCCCAAGAGACTGGCCACGATTTGGTGGAAGTCGCTCCTACTTCGGTCCCCCCAGTCTGTAGAATTATGGACTTTGGGAAGTATAAGTATGAGCTGAGCAAAAAGGATCATCAAAACCGGCGCCACCAAAAGTCCACACAGGTGAAGGAAATCAAGTTGCGCCCACGGACCGATAAGCACGATCTTGAAATCAAAGTCCGACAGATGAAGACATTCTTAGAAGAAGGCAATAAGACCAAAGTGACCCTCACCTATCGTGGGCGAGAAATGGCCAACCAAGAGATGGGGCGTGCAGTGATGAACTCCGTCATAGAACAGTTGGCACAAGCCGGCACGATCGAGTATGCTCCTCGTATGGAAGGACGCAGTTTGATCATGATCGTCGCTCCGAAACACTAACGTACAGCGCAGCGATTGCTCAACTAAAGGAACCTCTCACATGAAAATGAAGACGCATTCAGGAACGAGCAAACGATTTACCAAAACAGGAAGCGGCAAGATTGTCCGCCGCAAGGCGGGCAAGCGGCACATACTGACCAGCAAACGACACGACCGGAAGCGCCGCCTGAGCGGAACAGCAGTAGTGGATTCCACGGTTGTTTCTGCATTGAATCGACTCCTGCCGTATGCATAGACGGCGATCGTGTCGTGTTGTGAATTTTAAGACCCAAAAGGAGCAATGAATCATGCCTCGCGCAAAAGGTGGACCAAAAACGAGAGCCCGACGGAAGAAGCGGATCAAGCTGGCGTCAGGTCAGTACGGCGGGAAAAGCCGGTTGTTCCGTTCAGCAACGGAAAGTGTTGATAAGGGATTGACCTACGCCTATACCGGTCGCAAGAACCGAAAGCGGGATTTTCGGCAGTTGTGGATCGCCCGCATCAGCGCTGCGGTCCGGAATCACGGGCTGACCTATAACCGGTTTGTGAACGCCCTCAAGAAAGCAAACGTGCTGTTGGATCGCAAAGTTCTCTCCGATATGGCCATCAAGGACGCTACCGGATTTGAGAAATTAGTGGGTCTAGCCAAGCAACACGTGCCGGCAGCAGCATAGCCTCACCTGCCCGTCTCTAGTCAGAGACAAGATGAGGGGGAGCAACAGGACGTCGCTCCCCCTTGTGAGTTTCGCACTACATCCAAACTTTGATGTGTCTTACCCGAACAACGTTCGGTGTCGGCTGGTCACTTTTGTTCGATCAACTGCGACAGGTTTACATCGAACGCAACAACCGGCATAGTGATCTGCCAACGCTCGAGGACTTCGGGATGGACCTCGCCGATCACGCCGACAGGCTTGTCGGCAACGAGAACA
The DNA here is from genome assembly GCF_054902215.1 of Nitrospira sp. CMX1. Lineage (NCBI taxonomy): Bacteria > Pseudomonadati > Nitrospirota > Nitrospiria > Nitrospirales > Nitrospiraceae > Nitrospira > Nitrospira sp. CMX1. Next base: position 123,435 of record NZ_JBUBKD010000010.1, read on the forward strand.
CACCCGGCACGACCTTCTAAGAACGACGGGTGCGGGACCGGTTCCAGCCTGTACTCTATCCCCAAATGATAGAACAGTGTATCCAGGCAGGAGTGAATCTCCGAAAAATGCGCGGCGGCATGGGCGATCACTGCTCCTAAGACGGTCTCTGTCCGGGACCTCACCTCGTGGGTTGCGTCAGGAATGGCAACATCACCGGCTTCGAAGAGGCGGTGAGGGTAAAATGCCCGACTCGAAGCGGCTTCGATGCGCAGCAGCGAGGGCAACATCCATTGTCGCAGGCAGGAGAAGTTCAACGTCATCACATTGTCGACCTTGACCATCTGCCCCCATTCCGTCTCGTCAATTCGCATATGCCCGGAATACTGCTCCGGCGAACCAAGGATATTGGAGATAATCTCCTGAAATCCTAATCCCACCATCAACTCCCGGGCACGATCGGAGACCTGTTCAATGCGGGACAATCCGCCGACCGTAAACTGTGCAGGCATGACCGGTGTAAACTCCGCGTACCCGCGGCTCATCGCCACATCTTCCACCACATCCATCGTGTGCATCAGGTCCTGCCGATAGGGCGGCAGCTTGACCCGAACAGAGTCCTTCCCCGCGGACACTTCATACCCATAGACCTCAAGCGCTTGCTTGACGACCTTGATCCCCAACCCTTGGCCAAGCGCCTGCTCGATCGTGCGGATCGGGATCGTCTTGCTCTTCTTCAAATCCTGTGGCGTGGTCACTCGTTTACCCAGTGGGGTACGTTTAGGGTACTCGATAGCGATCGGCTCGATCATCGCCCCGCGATCGGCAAGATTGGCCGCAAAAATGTTCAAGGTCAACACGACCATCGGCAAGTCTGTCCCGGTGACTTCGACGAACAGCTGATCATCGCCTACCTCCACCTCACCGACCTCTCGACTGTTGATGATCGGGGGAAAGGACAGCGGTTGGTTGGTTGCGTCTCGCAGGATCGGAACACGGCTGGCTCCCGTCAGAATTCCGCCGTATTCAACCCCCTTCGGATGGACCAGGAGCATCTCCGACAGAGTCATCACCGTCTCCATTCCCAACGGGGTAAAGCGAGCCTCAGTGGGTTTCACCAGCTCATACGTCACGGGGAAAGTGATCTTGGAGAGTTGGTAGATGCCAATGGAAACCGTCTTACGCTTGTGACCGAAAATCTCCGCCAATTTTTCTTGCGTCTGAATCAGCTGGGCCAACCCCTGCGAAGTCACTCGATACCCCCTGGCTGCGCAGGCGGCCACATAGGGACGGACCTGTTCCATCCCAGGCTTCACGATAACCTTCGCTTTGGGCTTTGGCTTCCCGACCAAGAACGGATATTGCGTGAACTTCCCCTGTTGCTTGATTCGAATCTGCCGCGCAATGCCCTCGCAACACCACAAATCCGGTCGATTGCTGTCTTGTAATTCGATGCGCAGTTCCCCAGTCTCGGAATTGTGACCCTTCAGTTCGCCCTTCACCAGCATCAGCCACTCTTCCACCTGCTCGATCGAGACCGATCGTCTGGTGGCAGGAGTGCCCTTCAACAGAGCTTCGAAGTCATCTTTAAAAATGGTGATCGTGGGCATGGCAACAGTTAGAACAATCCTCGGGTGGTCCGAATCAGCTCTAGATTATCGGTGAAGAGCTCTCGAATATCGTGAATCCCCAAGGCCACCATCGCCATCCGATCCAGCCCGAGTCCCCAGGCGATCACGGGCGCTGTCACACCAAGCGGCACGGTGACTTCCGGTCGGAACAACCCTGCCCCCCCAAGCTCCATCCACCCCAACCGAGGGTGCCGAACGTGGAGCTCAACCGATGGTTCGGTAAAGGGAAAGTACGCCGGCAGAAACTTGACCTCTTTCGCTTGCGCCACTTCATGAGCAAACAAATTGAGCAACCCCAAGAGCGTGCGGAAATTGATGTCCTCTCCAACGACGATCCCTTCCACCTGGAAAAAATCCGTCGCGTGGGTGGCATCGACTTGGTCGTAACGAAAACAGCGGGCGATTGAAAAGTATTTCCCTGGAATATCGGGCGAGGCCGCCAATGTTCGTGCTGAAACCGCAGTTCCTTGGCTGCGCAACACTAGGCGTTTGGCACGCTGCAGATCAAACGCATACCCCCAGCCGGAGGAGCCAGTCTTTCCACCGTTTTCATGCACCTTGCCGACCTTCGACAAGATGGACTCATCCGCCATGGAGGCATGGGTCGGTTGTTTCACAAAATAGACATCATGAATGTCACGAGCCGGGTGGAATTGCGGCATGAACAACGCGTCCATGTTCCAAAACTCAGTTTCCACCAAGCCCCCACGCATCTCCTGGAAACCCATACTCACAAGCTTGGCTTTGACCGTATCCAAAAACTCCCGATACGGATGTTTTTTCCCGGTTCCGACACGGGGCGCCCGAAGGCTGATGGTGTATTTCCGGAATCGTTTCTGGCGCCAGCTGCCGTCCTTGAGCAGTTCAGGGCTTAGTTGTGAGACTTCCTCCATCAATCCCTGGTTCATCAGTTGTGCAACAGCCCTGGTGCCGGCAGGGGACAAGACGAACGAGCGCGTCACACGTTCATCGACTCGGAAAGGCTCCTTGGCATTACCTCGTTTCACCGCATAATCTTCGATGACCTGTCGATCAGTCTCTGTAAAACTATTCAACTCCTTCGGCGATCCATGGAGCTGTCCTAGGAGTGTTCTGAGCGCATCCGCTGTCGAACTTGGTCGCCCGGTCGTCTCAATACACCCCCCCTGGATGATCAGGAGCACACCCTCTTTTTTGAGTCGTCCGACAGCTTTACTGACATCGGAAGGATCCAAGCCTCCTTGCGATTGAAGATCAGGAATCGTCAGCCGTTTTCCAGTGCTGGTCGCGTCACGTGCTGCAGTCAGCACGCGCTCAATCGGTGCCGCCGTCTGGTGATACTCTTCCCCGGTTTTCGTCAGGGACACGATGGGCGTCACCGTCTCCTTGTGCACAGTGATGAGCGCCTTGGCCAAGAGCCATTCAATGGCCATACTGAGTTGAGACGGCTCCAGCTCTGCGGCCTCCGCCAGTTGTTCACTTTCTAGAGCAGTACCGACGGGACGAGTGCCCAATGTCATCAGAACTTTGATTTCAAGGGGATGCAGGCTGTCGATGACGCTGGAGATATCCACGCTGAATGGCCTATCGATTGACTGCCGCAGGCGGCGTGGATTGAATGGCTGTCTGAGCGGCTGCCCGCAGGGCCGCGATCGTCGCCTTATAGTCGCGTTGAGAAAAGATCGCTGATCCTGCGACCAACGTCGTCGCGCCGGCAGCCACGATCTCCCTCGTATTGTCCACCTTCACACCGCCGTCGACTTCGAGCAGGGCGTGGCTGTTGATCCGATCCAACATGCCTCGCGCGTCCGCGATTTTTTTGAGCACCGACGGAATGAATTTTTGCCCACCAAAACCTGGATTGACGGACATGATCAAGACGAGATCGACATCACCGATAATGTCTTGCAGAAGGGAAATGGGCGTAGCAGGATTCAGCGTCACTCCGGCCTTGATTCCCCGTTCCTTGATCGACTGAATCGTGCGGTGGAGATGCGGACAGGCCTCAACATGCACGGTCAAATAGTCGGCCCCGGCATCCACAAAATCAGGAATAAAGGCATCCGCATTGGTGATCATGAGATGCACATCAAGTGGAAGCTTAGTGACCTTTCTCAGGCTTTCGACAATGGGTGGCCCTACCGTCAGGTTGGGCACGAAATGGCCGTCCATCACATCCACATGCAGAAGATCGGCCCCGGCCTGCTCCACGGCGGCGATTTCTTCCGCCAATCGGGCAAAATCAGCGGAGAGAATCGACGGTGCGATAGAGATCGATTGTGCCATTAGCTCATCTTCCTGAGACGAACGGCATAGAACCCGTCCATTCCGACGCAATTACACATGGTGGAGAGCGCCCCCTGCTCAGTCACGAAGGGACGCGCAGCGGGAGGAAGCCAGGGAGCCACAGATTCACGCATCCATCCTGGATAGGCCTTGCAAAACCAGTTAATAACCTCTTCGGTCTCCTCTGTTTCTGTCGAGCAGGTACTATAGACTAGCACGCCGCCAAGCCGCAAGCAGGGAGCGACCGATTCAAGGATCTGCCTCTGTAGTGTCTGGTGTCGAGCGAATGTGGCGTCCTCGCGCCGGCCTTTCGACTCTGGATGGCGCCGCAAAACGCCAAGTCCGCTGCACGGGGCATCAACCAGAATACGGTCGAATACGGGCAGACCCGCATCACGAGACATCGTAATTTCCTTCGGCCAGTCAGAGGGGCGCCTCGCGTCACCCACGATTGGGACAATACTGTTCAACCCCAGCCTTCGACAATTGTCTCGGAGCAGTTCTAGCCTTGAGGCTTTGAGATCAACCGCGACGATCGTTCCTCGATCACCCATGAGCTCGGCAAGATGCGTGGCCTTCCCTCCGGGAGCGGCACAGACATCCAGAATCGACTCACCGGGCTGAGGGGCAAGGATCGGTGGAATGAGTTGCGCCGCTTCATCTTCGACATAGTAGTCACCGGTCTCAAATCCAGGGAGCGAGGACACATCCTGCCCCTTGTCTAGCTTCACTCCCACTGGGCTGATGCTGGTTGCCTGGGCGGTGACCCCGGCTTTCGCAAACTGTTCCAGGAGAGCGTCCCTCATCAATCGCGTCCGATTGACCCGAAAGGTGAGTGAAGGGATTGCGCCAGCCGCCTGACAAGCTGACTCTGCCTGGGCATATCCCAATCGTGCGAGCCACCGCTGACTCAGCCACAAAGGAATGCCGTAGCTGACCGACAGATATTCCGCCGGATGGATCGCTGGATCCGGCAAGTTCGGAACGGGTAACCGAATAAGGTTGCGCAAGACCGCATTCACCAACGCACTCCAATCTCGTCCCAGCTGTTGTGTAGAGGCCTTAGCCAACTCGACGGCTTCGTGGACCGCAGCAGACGCGGGAATGCGATCGAGATAAAGAAGTTGATAGACGCCAATACGAAGCAGCATTTGGACCAAGGCAGGAAGCCGATGAAGGGGCTTGGTGAGTACTGCGCTCAACCGCCAGTCGAGGGTCTCCTGCCTTCGAAGTACCCCATAGACAAGCTCCATGATCAGCGCACGGTCACGCGGGTCTGAAACCGACCTCACCCGTTGATCCAGCACCTCATCAAGGGCACGATCACCTCGCTGACTTGCGAGCAAGACGGACAGTGCAACAGACCGTGGTGAATATTTGATGGAACTTGGCAGCTTACCTGTATCAGGCATGGAAAGTTGTCGAGGTCGAGGCCGTGGAATAGTCAGCCGACTACGGTATTCGGCGGGGATCCAAGTTGTTGCCCCATGGTCACCCGGTGGCCGGCCAGGAATTGGGCCACCGCCATGCGCTTCGAATTGGCAGTCTGGATTTCGCGGATCTCAAGAAGCCCATCGCCGGTTGCCACCAAGATCGAGTGTTTATTCACCGCGACTATCGTTCCTGGTGTGCCAGTGGTCACACTCACCTGCGCCACCGCCTTCCAAACGTTCCAGCGCTCATCACCCAGAAACGTATAAGCGCCCGGCCAGGGAGACAACCCTCGCACTCGATTGGCCAGCGACGCCGCAGTCAGCGTCCAGTCGATAAGACCATCTTCTTTTTTTAGCAGCGGGGCCATAGTCGCCTGATGATCGTCTTGCTTGGTCGGTACCAACGTCCCGGCTTTCAGCTGGGCAAGTGTCTCAATAAGCAGTCGTCCACCCAGTGCAGCCAGGCGTAGCGCCAATGTCCCGGCCGTATCGTCGGGCAAAATCTCCAACTTCGCTTGGAGTAACATAGCCCCGGTATCCATGCCTTCATCCATGAGCATTGTCGTAATGCCCGTCTCAGTCTCCCCATTGATGACGGCCCATTGAGCCGGAGCAGCCCCTCGATATTTCGGCAAGAGCGACCCGTGCACATTCACACAGCCCATCGGAGGAAGCTGAAGAATCGGCTTGTGCAAAATGCGGCCATACGCAGCAACAGCGATCACATCCGGCTGCCAGGACGACAAGGCTTGCAAAAACTCCGGGGTACGGATCTTGAGCGGCTGCAACACAGGAATCCCGGCACGCTCCGCCACCTGCTTCACAGGCGGCGCGACAACCTGATGCCCCCGTCCCTTCGGACGATCCGGCTGACACACAACTCCCACAACCTGATCGCTTGAGCTTAGGAGTGCTTCGAGCGACGGGACGGCGAAGTCTGGTGTGCCCATGAAGACGATACGCATACCTTGGCTTTATCATCGTGGTTCCGAGAATGCAATCAAACAACTCCTTAACTTGACTTGTCATTCAACGCTTTGTTAGTCTCCCTTCGCGGGGTGGAGCAGCCTGGTAGCTCGTTGGGCTCATAACCCAAAGGTCAGAGGTTCAAATCCTCTCCCCGCAACCAAAACCCTACCCTCTCTTCTTTATCCTGATTCACCAACAGCTGCTGAAGCAAAGCCGAAGAATTCCTCCGTTCAAATCCCGCTGCGTGAAAAAATAGCGGGCTGATTCTGATCGGAAGGCATCGATGCTTCCTTTATGTGTGACGCTCCTCCGGGGGAATATCGAGGCCGCGCGAACCGGGGAGAAAGCCGATTCATCGGGTGGCCTACCAGTGCGGCCTCGGCGACGACTATACCCCGGACGCACGGAAAAGGAAAACCGGACAGAAAGGCGGGAAATGCGGCGTAAGAATCTACTTTCCCCGATATGGTGTCTCGGAAGTAAGCACTTCCGCATTGACATTGTGCTCGCGGAGGAGAAGTTCGACGGCTCTTTTTCGATCCACCTTATCTGAATGAGGGCCAACTATGACGCGTCGTATTGGTAAGGCATCCAACTCCTGACCCTCAAACAGGTGAATACAAGGCACCGACACACCGTTGCGAATGTAGCTACATATTCTACGATAAGGCTGTCCACTTTGATTCTGCAAGTCTTGCCCCATAATAAGAGAAGGTTCTCTGACTACTATTCGAACCTCCTTCTCTTCTTCAAAACCTCTGTGTTTGCAGAGCATCGACAACTTGCACACATTCTCAGCAGCATCCGCATAATCTATGTGCTGATTCCTTAACTGGGCATATACAGACCTCTGCAAATCAACAAGGCACTTCCTGACTTGTGCCGACTTTATGTCTGAAAACTGGGCAAGATTGTATTCAACATCAGTCTTATTCAGTTGTTCCTCATAATATAGTTTGCCTTCAGCTACGAGTAAGGAGTGCAACTTCTCAGCGTCGAACACGATGGCGTATCCCCCATCTTCCCCATACGCTCGCCACTGACTAAGAAGCCCATTATGGGAAATCCAATCATTAGTTGCGGTGCAAAAAGAGGTCACAAAGTAATCTTGTGCCTTTGTCAATTCCTTAAGCCTTTCAACCCATGTTTTCACTGTATCGTCGATCAAGTCTATTCCTAGCCGACTCGCATCTTTGACGTTGTCCGCAAAATCCCCGGAGTCGATGACTAATTGCTCAAGCTCCTGTCTTAGAATCATTGGAAGGACACGACTATAAAAGCCCAGTATTTCTTCCGTGTCATTCATAAATGATGTATGGCTAGCCCAAAGTGTCCTTTTTGAAATTATTCCATGCAGGCCACCCGCATCCGTGTAGTGCATCAGCTCTCTGTGTTCTTCCAGCGCTTCACTCATATCACTCATCAAAAGCTAGATGGATTCAACAATCCGCTTTCGCAAATGCAATTCATATTCTTTCAACGTGGGGAAGCTACGGAAGAAATGGAGCTAAGTGACAGAGGCTTCCGTGCTTCCGGCACCTAGGGAGATGATGTTGAATTTGCGGAGCCCGAACTGACTGAAGGAACTGGTCTCACAGAAAGCTCTCCTTCCAAAATTACGCTACCAGACATACAACAAGAATAATATATCCAGTCAGACTATAAGCATAAGCAAAACCTACACCCACAACGAAAATACCATAGCCAAGGACCATCAGTATTCCCCCCAATAGCTTATAGACAGTTTGATTCATCGCGTCTTAAGAATGGCTCCTGGCAAAAATAGAACATCAGAGCGATTTGCGGATTCTCTTGCCATCGCTTGTACGCGATCCGAAACTCACCTTCCGTGCCTGAGCCTGCTACGCCGGTCGGCGTACCAAAGCGCCGCCACATAATGCCGATAAAGATGTCGTACTCGCCGATCTGATCGTTAATCACCTGTTGCGGACGACCGGCCCCCGGTGCAGTGTACGTCTGCTATTGCACAAGCTCCAATCGATAGCCGAGCGGGGTCCATGCGTTTGATTGACTTCATCGACGACTTTTCCCAATGTCTGGCGCTCTTCAGAGACCTCCCCGGACGAGGCAACAAAAACTCGAAGGGTTCTGGCATTTGAGATTCCTAATGGTCTTCTACCTTCAGAAATTGCACTCACCAAGCGCCGATCCCCAATGACGCCCTCAACACGGAATATGGAGGTAGGGGCGAACGACCGCCATAAGGGCCTTGCGGGTGAGTCATTCTAAGTAAGACACAAACAACACGCAAGTAACAGGTGGTGCGAACTACGTGTATTTAAAACTGACATCAGTGCTCGAAATCCTGCCCGCAGTTACTTTGCCGAGATTCTAGGTGCGGTGATAAGGTGGGAGTGTGAAATGCCGCTAAAACCGGACCCCGCAACCAGTGCTAGGTGGGAATTCACGCCGTTAAGGCAATGATCACCGTGGGGTTAAATCGTGACCGAATCGCCTCCCCGCAACCAATCCATCTGCTTTTCCTCTCTTCCTAACCTGCTATGTTGCAACGCGAGCCCCGGCACAGCAACCATCTTTCTCACTATGGGACCCAGGCTTGCACCTTTGTTCCTAGCCTTCTAGAATGTGCCTCCCTCCGAAGGATTCTTATGTTCATCACTATTGTTTGGTCGCTGCTCGCCTTCATTTTCTTGAATTGTGTTCCCGCCCATGCAGAATGGCGTCTGATTAGCTACGCCACGGGCTCTGGGGGCTTTACAATTTACGTTGATCCTGCCGCGATTCTTCGTCGAGGAGAACTTGTGAAGATGTTAGTGCTGTACGACTTCAGGTTTGTACAAGCCATTAACGGCA
>NZ_JBUBKD010000011.1:0-333891 GCF_054902215.1 Nitrospira sp. CMX1
GGGCGCGTGAGTGGTTGGTACGGTGAGGCCTTGAGCGAGGCGAGAACACCGCCGGCAGTCTTTTTCAACATCCTGCTAGAATCCGCTCTCCCTGATCAAGGTGGCCGCCACCTGATCCCATGCTCGTTTCGCGATACTCGACGGTTGGCCCTCAATCTGCACATGGCCGGGGAGGATTTGGTCGGGATGGGTCGTGGCATCATCCAGACGCAGCCGCACTCGATAGACCGAAACCTCCGGTTTGAGCCGTCCCTTGTCGTCCTTTCTCACGGGGATATCCCCGCCATACAATGAGGCCAGGTACGGCACCAGAAACTCGCGCTCGTCCACCTCGGCAACTTGTGAGACATGCGCTTCGACCGACGGCCTCGTGAGATCGAGCGGGATAAACCGCGCCGGTTGCCCGACCTCGACATACGCAAGTTCGTCCACTGGAACAAAACTTTCAATCTCCGCCTGCCGATCGTCCACCAGATAGGCAATGGGCACTTTCTGGTTAATCCATCGTCCTGCCGTCAGTGAATCGGCTCGATCCCGCACAATCCCGGCAATCGGAGCTTTCAAGGTCAAATTGTCTCGTTTGGCCTCCAACCCCTTCAGTTCCGCAAGCCCCGCTCGGAGTGATTCTGCAATCACCTGCCGCTGATCACGATCTTGTCCATAGCCGGCCATCCGCCCAAGCCGATAGTCCCATTTTTCGACTTTTGTTTCGGCTAACCGTACTTCCTTGTCCAACGACGGATTCTCGAGGATGACCAGCGCATCGCCTTCCTTGACGGATTGACCGTCACGCACCAAGACCTGCTGCAGCCGGCCCGGCGTCGGCGCAAAGATGGTCGCATAGGAGGAGGCTTGCAGCACCGCAGGCAGCGAGATACTGGTGTGCAAGGGGATCACTGTCAATGCCGACACTGCCGCCAGACAGGCCGTGCTGACCCACGCGCGTGGCGATCCAGCGTACAGCATCCGGCTATTCCACCACACGGTCAGCTCCCGATAAATCGGCATGGCGATGAACCAGACGATCTCGACCAAGAAGAGGATGATGCCCAACGCTTTGAAAAAGTAGTGATAGACCATCACGGCGATGCCGGTGAATAAGATGAGACGGTAGAGCCAGATCGACCAGGCGTACGCCACCATGGTGTACTGCACTCGCTGAGAGACGATCTCCGGCGGTCCACTATGTCGACCAAACAGCATGCACCGTAATCGCCATTGCCCGAAGGCAAAGGCCCGATCTTGCAGATTCGGCAGGCCCAATCCATCCGCCAGTACATAGTAGCCGTCGAACCGCATGAGCGGATTCAGATTCACGGCGAGACTCATCGCCAGACTGGTCGTGGCCACAATGAATGCAATGCTTCGTAACGTCCCTTCCGGGAGGAATCCCCAGGAAATGAGCGCCAGTGCCGCCAACCCCAATTCGGCGATGACTCCGCCGGCCGCGATGAGGAGACGCTTCCGCTTGGATGTCAGACGGTACGAATCGGTCACATCCGAGTACACTACCGGCATCATCACCATGAATGCGACGCCCATGGTCGGCACACGGCACCCAAATCGCGTGGCCGTGTAAGCATGACCTAATTCATGCACCACTTTCACCGCTCCGAGCGACAGGCTGTAGAGGATGGCTCCACGCCAACTGAAGAAATAGAGAAAGGTCGAGACAAACGTGTCCCATTGACGCCCCACGAGGATCAACCCAAACAGTCCCAGGGCACCGAAGGTCCAGCCAGCCGCCCTCGTGTAGAACGGCTCCACGAACGGGAGGGTCGCCTTGAGGAAATTATGCGGGTGGCACAGTGGAATCTTGATGAACAAATAGTGGTGGACCAACCACATCAGCCAATTGTGTTCTCCGGCCTGGGCTTGGCTCTGATAGTCTGTGTGTTTGCCGCTGGCTGATTGTTCCGTGAGATTGTTGGTGTAAAGAAACTTCACGAGGTCTTCGACATCCGCCATGGACGTGTGACAGGTCGTCTCCTGCGTCATCGCTGCATGGAGCTTTTCGATCGTCCCGGCGTTCCATCGCTGGATCATCTGGTAGACGGGCCATTCGATCTGAAAATAGCGGTTGCGAACCGGATCGACGATGGTCCAGGTGGGCATCCCGTCAGGCGTGGGAGTCCCGCGGTTGAATTGCAGCTGAGGCCGGAGGGTCGGCAGTTTCCGTTCTTGTGGCTTGGCAACCGGAGGCCCGGGCGTCATCATCGTTCACCAGCCCATCCATTGCCGAAGGGCGGTCAACGGACGGCGCAACAGCAGATAGGCCAATGGTCCCTGTTCGCCGTAGATCTTGGCCGTGCCTTGCCATCCGATGCGGATGCGTGGATCCGGCTCGGTGAGCTTCGCCGTAACCCGATACGCCAGCACATCACCCGGCAAGACCTCGGCGTTGTAACTGGCATGGACCACGGTCGCCGGAAAGGATTCCAAGGCAAGAGCATTGAGAAAGACAAGGGCTTCGGCCCCTTCTTTGAGCACAATGGCATCGGCCACCGGTAGATCGATGCGCAGTTCGATCTGTTTGGGATTGGCAATCTCCATGATCCGCTCGCCGACGGTGACCGGCCGGCCGATCCAATCGGACTTGTCCGAATAGAGCAGCAGACCCGCCTGTGGAGCGACGACTTCGACCTGATCCAGCATTTCCTTTGCGTATTGCAGCTCGGTTTGCCGAAGATCGACCTCCGCTTCCTTGAGCGGTACTTCGGCCTTCCGCTGTGGATCGCCGAACCCCGCTTGGATCGACTGACTCTGCTCCGCCCGTGCGACGGTCAACTGTTTTTCCGCGACGAGAAACTGATTACGGAGGGTGGTGTCTTCGTATCGAAAGAGCGCCGTTCCGGCTTGCACCATTTGATTGGGATGGACGAGTACGTCGGCGATCACTCCCTCAATAGGCGCGCTCACGACGACCGGATCTTTCGCCATGACTTTGACCGGAGCTACCGTCGAGATCCTGATCGGGAAACAGAGTGCGACGACGATGACAATGGGAATCAACCACCAGGTCGGTTTCTTGACCTTCTTCGACCAGCTCTGTTCCTTTTTTGAGAGCGCCTTCCACGCGTAGGCATAGCTCCCGGCCAGCCGATGGACGATGGCGATATCGTTTTCTTGCCAGGCGAAATCCCGCTCGAACCACCAGACTCCAAGGACCGTTTCGTCCGGATGCTGCAACGGGCACCAAAACACATGCCCCTTCACAAACTCCCGCCAGCCGCTCCGAAGCGAGTCCGGCAGCAACTCTTCTGTGACCACCATGGGTTGTTTCTTGCTCTCTTCCGTCTGAAAGAGCGCCTGTACCGCTTGTTCAAGCCACACGATCATCGGTGCATGCCGATCGACCACAGCCACGCTGGAGGCATTGAGCACTTGGCAGGACTCCTTCTCCGAGCCGGACGGACTCAGGAGAAACGCATGCTCGTAGGGAATGAGTCGTCGCGTTTCATTGACGGACAGGAACTGCAACTCTTGAACCGTCTTTGCCGCACGAATCTGACCCTCCAGATGCGTGAGCGCCGCAAGATGGATCAGCGTCGGGATCTGCTGTGCAGTCGGTTCGGCCGTCGTCGCCATCGCTAGGGTTGCCCCACAAATTGCGCGGACCCGCTCATCCCACTCAGAACATCTTTCGGGAGCGTGTCGAATACTCCGGTCACCTTCACGGTCTGACTCGCGGCATCGACCGCCGCACCGATTTCCTTGACCCTGGCCGAATAGCCCTGGCCCGTCTCATCCACGATGAAGGTAAAACGTGCCTGCTTCTTGAGCCACGTGAGCGCCATGGACGGCAAGACCAGCTCAATCTCTAGGCTCGTATCGTCCAACACACTCAGCAGTTTATCGTTGGGAAACACATTCTCGTGCTCATGCACCATCACATCGACGATACGTCCGGCAAAGGGCGCAGCCAGGTGGCACCCACGCACATTGATCTCCGCGATTCGCCTCGCGGCACCGGCTTTCTTGGCATCCGCCTCCGAGACCTCCAGGTCCAGCGTACTGACCGCGTTGAGCTTGGCGAGTTCCTTATTGTTCTGAAACGTCTTGCTCTTGCCTTCGTGCTCCGCCGCCGCCGCCGTCAATTCGGCTTGGTATTTGTCACATTCCAGCTGGACGAGTGTCGCCCCTTTGACGAATCGCTGCCCTTCTTTGTATGGAACCTGATTGACGCGCCCCTGAATCTGGGCGTACAGCACGGCCTGTGAGACCGCCTTGACAATGCCACGAGCCACTCCGGATTCCTGCTTGGTGCCCTGAACCGATCGATCTCCCCTCGACCACCCCGTCGCAGGAGCACCCATCGACGCCACGGTCAGGAGCAGAGCGACGACCGCACTAGTGCGCCACCGGTGTCGCATGAGACTCTGTTCTCCTTTCTCCGTCCGACATGGTGAACCCGCTGGATTCCCAGTATTTCCTGATCGATTCCGCCAGTTGCACCACATCTTGTTCGGCCATACTGACAGGAACAGCTTCCTCTCCCACGGAGGCCATCAACGTGGCATAGGCCGTTTCCAGTCCGGCTCGCGCCGTGTCCAAACGGACATCGGCAGCGACATCGTTGGCTCGTTCCCGAATCAGGGTGAGATCGTTCGTGCGCCGCGTCAGCCACAGATTCTTGGTCTGTTCCACAATCGCGGTTTGCGTCTGTTGGTAGTTTCTTGCATCCTGATATTCTTGCTTGGCCAGTACGAACTGCGTCGCGCCGACATGGACCTCTGTCAAAATGGACAAACTGAGGGCCAGGCTTTGGACATCCAACATGTGCCCGTTTGCTTCGATTGCCTTGAGTTTAGCCGGTGTGCGGAACACCGACAGCAAGTTCCAACTGGCCTGGGCGGCATAGCTGATCCAATTTTGATACAACAGGAAACTGTTACTGTTGTAGTAGCCACCGAACGAGAGTTTCAGGCTCGGAAACAATTCCAGAAATACGGCCTTGGCTTCCTTTGCGTTGATCCGCTTCTTATAGTCGAGGGCGCGCAACTCCGGTCTGAGCAAGAGGGCCTGCTCTTCCATCTTCTGACTATCCAAGTCGACCACCGGGATGGCGGTTTCTCTGGGTGGTACGACCAGATCAAACGGCGTTCCGGGCGGTAACCCCATCATGGAGGCCAGTTGCGTCTTGGCCGTACTGAGTTCCCGGAACAGTCTCCGCACTTCACGCTGAATATTGAGCAAGTCTCGCTGGTAATTGAGAGGCGTCAACGGCGCCTGCAGTTTCTCGCCGATGATCTGCTTGGTACTCTCCAATGCTTTACTGACCGAGTTGTCCAAGAGCTGAATTCTCGGAAGCACCCGTTCAGCGCTCACGGCCCGCCAATAGGCCCCCCTGATGTCCTGTATCAACCGCACCGCCAGGCGCCGCTTTTCTTCTTCCGCGATCATGACATTGTCCGCGGCCTGCAGCGCCCGCACAAACGACAATCCGAAATCCAGCACATCCCAACTTAATGCGAGATTGCCGGACACCACGTTTTTTTCAGATGAGGTGAACGGTTCGACCGCCTGGCGTCCCGTGAGGATCGATTGCCCTACTCCGCCGGCATAATTATTCCGTCCATCAAATCCGGCGTTGGCAGCGACTTGAGGGAGCAACGAATAGTGCGCCACGTTCAACTGCTGATGCGCGAGCTGGACTTGAATGGCTTTGGCCTTCGCGTCCAGGTTGTACTTGACCGCCCGTGCCATCGCCTCATACAAATCGATCGGGCCAGCAACCGGCTCTTGAACGGCAGAGATGGCGAGAAAGTCTTTCACGGCCCGAGTGCGAATCTCTCCGGTCTCCATCGGACGTGGCTTGATCAGACAACCACTCATCGTGAGCAGTGTCATCGCGGTTGCGACGGTCACAATGGCTGTGCGCACCACTCGTGGCCGCCCCACCTGTAACAGACGGATCGCTAGCACATAGCCCTCCCGTCAGATCAGAGTGCTTTGCAATACCGATATCGGTTCAGCCTATGAGGAACTTGATCGAACTGAGGAGAATGAGCTCAAACTATGATGAAACAAAGCGCAACTGTTCAAAACTGAACTCAACCGGGAAGAAACGACTCTGTCTCATCACACCATAAGACACTCCATCCTGAGCTCATCCTCGCCATGAGAACCAGAGACACACGAGTTGGCAGGTTGTTCAGTCCGGAATATGGTTCAGCCGCCCTGCCCGTCCCTCTTCCGGGTTACTCCCTTGGTGTCTACCTGTTCCCCTGTCGCTTGGCTACCCTTCTTCTAACAGGTGCCTGCTGCTTCAACCCTTCAACCAGGAGAATGACCATGAGCTGCTCACGTTGTCAGGGACTGATGGTGAGGGATCACTTCTTAGACTTTGACGGCACCGTTGGACATATGTGGGTCAACGGCTTTCGGTGCATGAATTGCGGCAATGTTCATGACCCGGTCATTGAGCAGCATCGCCGGACAAGGCCTGAACCGATGCCGACCGTCTCGACCAGCGCACTGGGCCATAGTGAGGACGAGTTTGATGGTGATATGGGCACGTATCCCGTCATGCGACAAGCGGCGTGACCGTGATCGATAAAAACGCCGCTGAATCAATCTGCACTTTTATCCATCTGGTCACGAAGAGGGCGACATGGCCTCCATATTGATCGTCGATGATGACGATTCAGTCAGAACGCTCGTGCGGCACATCCTTGAGGAAGCCGGGCATCAGATCCGAGAGGCCACAAACGGTCATGCCGGGCTCACGCGCTATCGCGAGCAGCCCGCCGATCTCGTGATCACCGATATCTTGATGCCGGAACGAGACGGGATGGAGGTGGCCCTCGCCTTGACTCGGGAATTCTTAGATGCCAGAGTCATTGCCATGACCGGCGCAACGGGCGACCAGAACTTTTTGAATGTGGCGAAACTCTTTGGTGCAAGGCGAGTGATTCAGAAACCGTTTTCTCCTACGGATCTCCTTCGCGCCGTGCACTTCACGCTCAGTCATTAGCGGGCCGATCTCACACGAAAGGGCACATGCGCGAATCGCGCTCACAGGTTGCGCCGCTTCCCCCTTACCGGATCGTGGGGCGAGATGCGAGTGACGGCAACAGCGACCCAACGATCATCCCGACTCCTGCCACCACAAATCCCACCAGTTGTGGAGGCCACACATCGGTCGGTTGGCTCACCAGTTCCAACAACAACCAACTCACGAGCCCGGCAACAATGGCACAACAGGCTCCCTGCGCCGTGGCTCGTTTCCAATAGAGCCCTGCAAACAGTGGGATAAACGCCGCCACCAACGTCACTTTGTAGGTACTCACCACGAGCTTGTAGATGGACGCATCGGACCACAGTGCGATCACCAATACCAGCGCGGCAAACCCCACCAAGACGACGCGCATCAGGCGCAGGAACTCCGAGTCGTTCACCTGGCCAAACAGTGGCCTGAGCACATTCTCACTGAGCGCCACTGACGGCGCAAGCAATGTCGCACTTGAGCAGCTCATCACCGCCGACAACAGTGCCCCGAAGAAGATCACCTGCGCAGCCACCGGCGTATGTTGCACAATCAATGTCGGCAATACGAGCTGAGAATCCTGCTCCAACAAGGCCCCAAACTTGGCAGGATCCACCAGCGTAGCCGAATACGCCAGAAACATCGGAACGAAGCAGAACACAAAATAGAGTCCGGCTCCCAATAGCGCCCCCCGCACGGCGGTCTGCTCGTTCTTCGCCGAAGTAATTCGCTGAAAAACATCCTGCTGTGGGATCGATCCAAGCATCATGGTCATCCACGCGCCCAGAAAAGGAATCCACTCCGCGAGTATCGCCGGTGGAAAGAGATCCAGCTTACCGGCCGCCGCTGCATGGGAGATCACCGCAGGCACCCCACCTGCCAGATCCCCGACGATGGTGGCAATATAGAGGAGCCCTCCCATGATCACAGAAATTTGGACAAAATCGAGAATGGCGACCGAAAACATCCCTCCAAAGGTCGTATAGGTCAGCACGATCACTGCGCCGATCATGATCCCAACCGATTGACTCACACCGCCCTCTGTCACCACATTCAAGACCAGCCCCAGCACCTTGAATTGAGCCGCGACCCACCCCACGTATGAGGCGACGATACAGAGCGTACAAAGGACCTCGACCGTGCGGTTGTACCGATAGCGATAGTAGTCTCCGACGGTCAGCATGTTGAGGCGATACAACCGCGGAGCGAAAAACAGCCCGGCCAGTATTAAACACATGCTGGACCCAAATGGATCGGCCACGACACCGCGAAGCCCCTCTTTGACGAACGTCGCAGAGATTCCCAATACGGCTTCAGCACCGAACCACGTCGCAAACACGGTGGCCGTCACCACCGCCAAAGGCAGACTTCTCCCGGCCACGGCAAAGTCTTTGGAATTCTGCACGCGTGTCGCGGCGAAGAGTCCGATACCGACTGACAGCAGCAGATAGAGGATGACGAACCAGAGGACCACCTGCGCAGGATAAAGCGATCGGCGCGAGCAATCAATCAGCATTCGGAATCTCGCCGAACCCAAGAGTGCCGCTATCGGCATCACCAGAAGGCAGGACTCAAGGCGAGGGGAGGAATAAGTCGGGGTAACGCCATAGAGCGCAACTTACCGACCGAAGGGATGAACGATCAGGAGACTTGGGATCAGGGGAAATCTCTTGCGGGACAGAACTCTGCTGGCTGACGTGTTCTTACTTCAGACCTAGACTGGCGGATCTTCTCATCGGGGGTTCGAATGCCCAGTATCGAGAGACGCCGAGTAAGAGGCGACAGCCGACCAGAAAGAGATTCCCCCGTGACTCAACAGGCAGGATCTTGGTCCACTGCACTTCATAGAGATTCACGGCATATTCACACCGAGTCTGAGGAACATGGAGTTCCAGCAGTTGCTGATTTCGCGGACGGGTGCCCATTAAGACGAGTATCCCGCGCTCACTGCAGTCCAGACTGTACACCTCACCCTGTTCGATCTCGACCCGCCCACCATCAATTGATTCACAGAGGCCATAGACACAGACCTTCGACTCATGAACCCGTACCTCCCGCCGGCGATCGGACAGCGGGCCATCCGAGTCTTCGCTGGTCTCGTCTGAAACGACTGTCATGTTCAGCTCTCTCATATGAGTCCTCCCTCGATGCAGGAACGATTGCCTTGGATCATCAGTACTCCCACATTCTTGCTCTGGTCCTCATCACCAGCTGACAATTGTACTAAGCAAGTGTCATACCTACGTAACGCCGGTAGAGTCCCCACAGTAATACCACTTGAGAATCATTGGGATCCTTTGTTTTTTTCAAGTGGCTGGCATTGCAAAACGAAGGGAAATGGCTTCACCCTTCCAGTGGAGTATTTTCGGATCTATTGGACTCCATTGAACAATTTCACATGAATGAAAAATCATTCACAGTCATCCGGGTCATCGCAGATGAAAAGGCCACCGGTTGTCGCGTAAAGTCGCGCACCATCGCGGATAGTCTCTGGCGTTGTTTCAATCATTCGCGTCTGGAACGCTAGAACAGGCTGATAGCTCACAGCAGCTTTTCCACACGAATGCCAAGGAGACGAATCAGTTGGCGATGTGGGTTCTCACGACGGTCGAGGAACGGCATGAGCAGCCTCAAGACCTCTCGACGCAACGTTGCCATATCGCCGGCCGGTTCAGCCATCGTATGGGCACGTGACGTGGTTTTGAAATCGGCGAATCGGACGGTCAGCACTACCGTTCGAAATGACCGAAATCCCTCCTGCCGTAATCGATCCATCACCCCCTTGCCGAGAAGTTCCAGCTCATCAAGCAGCCGCCGACTGTCGAGCGTATCGGCTTCGAAGGTGTGCTGCTCACCGATGGACTTCATCTCGACACTGTCCTCAAGCGGAGCGGTATCGCGTCCTCGAATTTTTTCATAGAAATCCACACCTCGCTTCCCAAGCACATCCTCGAGTTGCGAGACCGTCAACGATCGCATATCCTGAACAAGCTTGAGCCCTTGCTTCACAAGCAAACCTTCCGTCTTAGGGCCAATACCAGGAATTGCCCGCAGCGGAAGTGGGGCAAGAAACGACTCGGCTTCCGCTTCGGCAACGATGGTCAGCCCGTCCGGCTTTGACATCCCCGATGCAATCTTGGCGATCAGTTTGTTCGGCCCAATACCAACGGAGGCTGTCAGTCGTGATTTCGTGCGGATCGCGGTCTTCAACTCACGACAGAGCGATCCCGCCGCGCCATAAGACTCCGTAAAACTCAGATCGCCGTATGTTTCATCGATACTTGCCTGCTCCACGACGGGAATGAATCGCCTGACAATACCCATAATTTCATCTGAGACACGCGCGTACTTGGGCATATCGACCGAAACAAAGGCCACCGGCGGCTTCCCAGCCCGACGTGCCGCCTCGGACAACCTCCACGCCACGGAAATTGGTGTGGCAGAATGAATCCCGTAGGCACGTGCGAGATAATTCGACGTAGACACCACTCCGCGCCCCCTGCCACCCTGTGGATCTGCCCCAACGACAAGCGGAACATCCCGAAGGGCTGGCGTATCCCGTTCCTCGATCGCCGCGAAGAATGCATCCATATCTAAATGGGCAATAATCCGAACCATCTTTCCTTCCAGCCCTCCTCGGTTCTTCTCGCGCATCCTACCGCCATTAACGAGTACTGATCACTGTCATAGCGGAAGTCCGGCTATTTTCCCCGTAGCTTTTTGCAATGGGTCTGACGTACAATTTCCGTCCAGCGTACACCTAGGCCGCTAACGAAAGGGACCTTCCGTGGCTATCCGCTGGTTTAACTTAATCGGATTTGCGATGTTGTTCTGTGCCCTCTTCTTCAACGAGGTCGTGTACCTCAACGTATGGTACAACTTCAATCTTTTCACGATATTTCCAGCGATCATTTATCTGGCCATCGCACTCTGGCTTTCCTTATGGGGAGGATCGAGGTACCAGGAAGCGTGACAAGATCGGACCAGACATGACCTTGGGAACCGGAATGGAATGTTGGAGATCACCGCACCATTTAGTTAGGCAGGAGTTCATTTTCATAGGAGAGGCCCAATAGCTGGGCACATCCCATCACTGAAAGGAGCTAACCCATGGGCATGAGTTTTATCAATTGGATTGGGTTTGTGATGTTGATCCTAGCTCTCTTGCTGAACGAGCTATTCCTTGGAATGAACGCATGGTATGACCTCAACATTGGGGCCATTATCGTGGGGGTCATCTACCTGGTGGTTGGAGTCTCATTGTCGCTCTGGCCGAATCCCAGTGACTCAACCACCTGATCTGTATCCGACTTCCAGCTTGCTGGTAGTCTCACAAACGAGTGAGACAGATTGACCTTCTCACCTCCCTGATGATTGGGTGGTGTGCACCCCACCGGCAATTGGAGGGTATGCGCAGAACCGGTATGTTCCCGCCAGTCTGTTTAGGCAGTTCGTAGAGTGCTACTACCTCACCCCGTTTCACCACTTAACCTTGCTCTTCCTCATGAG
Organism: Nitrospira sp. CMX1; assembly: GCF_054902215.1. Classification (NCBI taxonomy): domain Bacteria; kingdom Pseudomonadati; phylum Nitrospirota; class Nitrospiria; order Nitrospirales; family Nitrospiraceae; genus Nitrospira; species Nitrospira sp. CMX1. The sequence continues at coordinate 11,498 of NZ_JBUBKD010000011.1, forward strand.
AAAGCAGGACTTGTCCTGCGACACTGCAATACCAGGCCGGACGCTGTCGGCTCAGCCCCTCTGGACCGCGCATCTTGCGAAGTGTGATGCGCCTCGGCCAACGGTTTCAGATTTTTGGCTTTGCCCACCTCATCTTGAGACTTTGAGCCTAAGTTCTTTTGAACGAAGGAGCGAATGATGGGTAACGAATATTGTTGTAGCCACGCGTCAGTGGTTGTAAAAGACGCGTTCGTCAGTCGATGAGGGATAGATTCTATCGCAACCTCGAAAGGGTTGATCTCCCCATATGAATCCACTACCATCCCATTGAATGAGAGCCAGGGCAACGATTCCGTACAACCCAAGTGAGGAAAGCACGGCCGTGCCGGTACGGTCCCACGGCTTCCCAACCACCTGAACCAGTCATCACCACCTAATCCCCAACCAGAGGAGGAGAATCATGGCAGACAAACAGTACAAACAACTCGGCTGTCTGGATGTGCAACCATCCGGGGGCTGCGGGTTTCAGGTACGAGCTGAAACAGAGGCGGAACTGATGCAGCTCGTCACCGCTCACGCGAAGCAATGCCATAAGTTAGACTCGATCCCACCGGAGATGGCAGCAAAAGTTCAGGCCGCAGTGCAAACTGTGACCGTCAAGGTCTAAGCGCAACCGGGAGACCTCCCCCTGTACAGTCTGGCAGCGGGGAGGCCTCCGTGTGCTACATTCGCCTCTCGGAGAAAGGAGCTCGTATGGGATGGAAAGGACTAGTCGCTCTTCTAGGGCTGTTTCTGTTGAGCACGACCGGATGCAGTTACCTGTTTTATCCCCATGCAAAGGAGTTTACCGCAAAGGCGAAAGGGGCGACCGGAGTCGAAACACTGATCAACCTCACGGAGATGGCGGAAACTACCGCACAGAAAGCAAAAGGCGGCAAGGGGGTCGACCAGCCATTCGACGATCTCCACAACCAGTTCCATGCCATCGACAACAGTATCTGCTGCGTCGAGAAATCGGTGCAAGAACAACCCGCCTATGCACTGGCCGTGACGCACAACAAAGAACTCAAAACCATCTTCCGTCGACTCTGGAAATTCAAGGACGATCAACCTCAGAGAGATCAGCACCTCGATCTCTTCGTGTCCGAACTCCAAGAAATGCGTCAGACCCTACAAACCCTGAGGTAACTCGTGGCTGCACCGTCGTCAGAACAAGTCATCGAGAGTCAACGGCATGATTGGAACCGTGTCGCCGGCGGCTGGGAGAAGTGGGATCGTTTCTTTGACGAACAGATGGCATTCTTGAATCACCGACTGGTTGCCGATGCTCGGTTACGCTCAGGCATGCGAGTACTCGACCTTGGATCAGGGACTGGCTACCCAGCCCTCCTCGCAGCACAGACGGTCGGCTCGACTGGCGGCGTCACGGGCATCGATCTCGCTGAGCAAATGTTAGAAGCCGCCAGACGTAAGGCGGCCTCACTGAAGCTCTCCAACATCACGTTTAAAACAGGCGATGTCACGACGTTGCCGTTTGACGCGGCTTCATTCGATGCGGTAACGACCCGTTTTTGTCTCATGTTCCTGCCGGAAATCCCGAAAGCCGTCGCCGAAATCGTTCGAGTCTTGAAGGCAGACAGCTGGCTATCCGCTGCCGTCTGGTCCGCTCCTGAGAGGAATCCTTATCTCAAAATACCCATCGACATCATCAAACAATTCGTCGACATTCCCCCACCAGATCCAACCGCTCCGGGAATTTTCCGGCTAGCGAGGCCTGGCGAACTTGCCGGGATGCTGCAGCAAGCTGGATTTGTCGATATTTCGGAACAAGAGTTTCTCGGCAATGTTCAATTTTCAGCAGCGGAGGAATATTTCTCGAGCCTCATGGACATCGCCGCACCGATTCAGAATCTATGGGCGAAGCTAAGCCCTACACAACAGACAGAAGCACGACAACGCATCATCCAGACAGCTGCGCAATACCAGAAAAGGTCAGCCATCGCCTTACCAATTGCCGTATGGATGATCGCAGGGCGCAAGCCCGGATGAGATATGTCGTCAAAGCACGACGGCTTCAAAGATTTCGTCCTGGATCAGCTGGCTGATCTCCCAGGAGTGACCGCACGCGCCATGTTCGGCGGCCATGGGCTCTATCATCGATCCACGTTTTTCGGCATCATCCATAAGGACTGCCTGTATTTCAAAGTCACAACTGCCACGGCACCTCGTTATAAGCGACATGGCATGAAACCATTTCGACCGAATGCCAAACAAACGCTCAAATCTTTCTATGAAGTGCCAGTCGATGTGATAGAGGATGCCGAAGTATTAACCGAATGGGCGGTGCAATCAGTCGGGTAATAGCCCGGTCATGCCTGATGTACTTTGGACTATTGGTCATTCAACGAGGCCGATCGACGAATTCATCACCCTTCTGAAGGTTCATCACGTTCAGTGTCTTGTTGATGTGCGCACCATCCCTCGCTCTCGCCACAATCCTCAATGTAACAGAGAGGACCTTTCAAAGAAGCTAAAGGCCGAGGGAATTCTGTACGTCCACATGCCTCAGCTTGGTGGATTGCGTAAAGCCAAGAAAGATTCGATCAATGTAGGATGGCGAAATGCGAGTTTTCGTGGGTACGCCGATTATATGCAATTGGAAGCCTTCTGGAAGGCCCTTGATGAGTTGACCGTTGGCAGCCGAGAGCTGAGAACTGCCATTATGTGCGCGGAAGCAGTGCCCTGGCGGTGCCATCGATCTTTGATCGCTGACGCGCTGGTCAGCCGCGGGTGGGAAGTCCGGCACATCATGTCGGAGTCAAAAGCAGACCGGCATCAGCTCACATCCTTCGCCATCATGGAGAATGGATTACTCCGCTATTCCGATCCGAATACTGCACCCCGCCTGTTTCCATAGCCCGATAGGACTTCTCGTGCTCATATCATATCTGTCCCTCGACGCTGGTGGGCGAAGTCCCTGCCATCTCCGATGGCTTTCCTGGTGAACAGGCCAGATCTACCCCCACAGCCAATTCAGATGTCAACAACATTGGCAACGGAAGAGGGTATCGTTACACACTCTTAAACTTTGTAATCTTTGCGAACAGGATGGCGGAGAATGGAATAGCCAGGCCAAGTAGAAGTTGTACGATAAGGAGTTCTCCAAGCTGGCTGTAGTCGGCAGGAGTCTGAATAGCACCGGTCGCTTGATCACGGACTCCTCGTGTGATGACGAAGATCTCATTGAGATACTTAGTCCCAAGCTGACCAAGCGAAAGCGCCAGATTCGTAAAAGAGGCCATCACCGCAAAGAACGTAGCCTTGAGATTCGTCGGAGCCGAATTGGCGATCCAGGCCAACATGGGAATCATGGAAATCTGCACCAACGGCGATTCCAATGCTGTATCGACAAGCGCAATAAACCTGGCATCGACGATTCCACCGGTGACGCTCGCCGTCCATTCATGCAATCCGTAATACATCCCGGCAATCGGCAGGGAGAGAACCGTCCCGACGATGGTCAAAAACCCGACCACATAGGCGATCGACCGTTCAGCCATAAAGCGGCGAAAGACAAACATGCCCACCAGTGCCACAATGCCACCGATGAGTGAAAGAACCGAAAGGAACTGCTGATCGAATTTCAAATTGTCGATCATCCACCACGTGGCACCGGGGCCCGATCCCGGAATCGCACGCAACGAAAAGACCACGGCTGCGGTGCCGACCAACGTGAGCCGCTTATCCGGCTCTAGCTCCCGCATGAGCCGCGACATCAAGAACAGCACGATCGTCAGAGAACCGGTAAACACAATCTCTTCCCGATACGGAAACCCGCCGAGGCCCACCGTCAACGTGAACAGCACAAAGGCCAGGCTCCCACCAAGAACCCACCAATTCGGCTTCGTCGGTTCAGACTCTGCATCGCGCACATTCACCATTTGCCACGCCTGCTCGGGCGAGAATCCTTGTCGAACCAACCGCTGTTTTTGTCGACGGTTGAGCCACCAGGCCAATCCCACACCGATCACCGAAACGAAAGGGATGACCATGGCCATCAGATAGATCCGCTTGTAGAGCTGAATGAGGTCAGCCTGCGGTAACCCCTCGGTTCCACTGAAGGCATACACATTCACCAGCGCAACCGCGATCCCGCCACCGACGATCGCCACGCGGCCGAGCGTCTGCATCGTCGTGTGCATCAACTTGCGCGTCTGATCATCAAAAAGTCGCCCCTGGTCGTCGACACGGGGAACCGCCTCGACCGTCATCGCATCGGCCACTGCGTCTTGAACGACGTACCCGATGGGAGCCAACAACACGCTGATCACGTACCACATCTCTGCCGGAAGAATGGCCGTCATCACCTCACGGTCGCCGATCAACAGCGCCATGATCCCCAAACTGACAGTAAGCAGTCCGGCCCCCAAACCGACCAGCCAACTCTTCCACCGCCAAAGCAGATCGACGGTATGGCCGATCGGCATCTTCAACGCCCAGGGGATCCCGGCCCAGAATCCGAGCGCGGCAAGAAACGACGCGGATAAGCCGAGGTAGTCTTTGACGAAAAACGTGCCGACGATGCCGGTAAGTCCGGAAATCCCGTAGGCGACGTAGACCATGAGCGGCGGAAGATACGACAACCGCATCTCACGGCCAAGGGAGAGGACGTTGCGATCGACCCAATGAGCGACTGACATACGCCTCGCTACAAAGAGATGCCACGCCGTTGGCGACGTGTGACAAGCGCCTGCACCTGTGCCTGCATGTCCTCAACAGAAAGCTGTACCCGGTCACCATGACCGGCCAACACCCATTCAAAACGATGGCCAAGGAGCTTGTCGATGGAATCCAGCAAGGCGGCTTTGTTCCAGATCAGACGCGTCGGGGCCTCCAGCAATTTCGTATGAGGATTCCACCAGAGATGATCGCCGGTAAACAGAAACCTCTCTCGATAGAGCAAGGCCATACTCCCCGCAGTATGGCCCGGTACGGGGATAATCTGGAAGTCCGATCCAACTCGACTCGTCTCTTCTCCCTCGATGATCTGTTCCGCGGCCGGCGCCGCTCCCACGTCGGCCCGATGCATGATCCGTTTCGCGCCGAAATGCGCCGCATACCGATCCGAATCGGCCACGTCATCGGCATGCGTGAGAAAGATATGAGCGATGCCACCCTTCCGTTCGAACGCCTCAACGAGTTGCATGAGATACCGAGGAGAGTCGATCAGCCAATTCCCATCCGGATGTTCGATGAAAAAACTGTTGGCCCCAAACGACTTCTCGGAATTGAACCCGCAATAACTCACCCCATCATCGATGGACAATGGGAAGCTTGTCATCGCCGTTTGAAACAACGCCTTGTCATTCTGTTCCGTCCCGATGGCTCCAACGGGGCACGCGAGTAAGGCCTGGTACGCCTGATGAATTTCCTCTTCACCAACCGGCTGATGGCTGACAGCCGAATATTTGCCGATTTCCTCAAAACTCACCGGTGCCAGCTGCCGACAGGTATCGCAGTTGATACAGGTCGCATCGACGTAAAAGTTGCCGGGCATGTTGGAGTCAAGCCGTTTATTCCGATCCGCCATTACAAGACCTGCTTCGCCTGCTTTTCCCGATCCGCCGCTCGCCAGAGATACCAGGATGCTACTGTACGATAGGGCTTCCACCGTTCGCCATACTGAAATACCTGTCCGGGGGTCGGCATTGAACGGCGCCGATACACAATCCGAAATCCGTTCCGTATACCGAAGTCATCAACCGGCAGCACATCCGGTCGGCCCAATTGGAAAATCAGCAGCATCTCGACGGTCCAGCGCCCAATCCCTCGCACCTTGATCAGGCGTTCGACGATCTCGTCATCCTCAAGTTTCCGGATCACGCGATTCGTCGGCACCGTGCCATCGAGCGTCTTCGTTGCAAGATCACGCAACGCCAGGACCTTCGACCTTGAAAACCCAACCGCTCTCATCGAGCGCAGATTCATCGCGAGAAGGTCGTCGGGACGAGGGAACGTCCGGCCAGGGAAGAGCGCCATGAATCGCGAGAGGATGCTCTCGGCTGCCTTGCCATGAAGCTGTTGGTGGGCGATCGCACGGGCGAGGGATTCAAACGGCGACCGACGAACGTTCGGTTTCAACGTGCAGAGGCCGATGTCCTCCATCAGCCGGCGCATGACCGGGTCGACTGCCGCCAGATGCACGACTGCGGGCTCGTTACCCGATAATGGCATCCGCCTCAATTTCCACGAGCATATCCGGATCGATCAACCGTTTCACTTCGACCATGGTCGTGGCAGGTCTGATGGTACCAAACACGTCTCCATGCGCCCGTCCGACCTCCTGCCATTGATCGATATTCGCCATGTAAATTCTGGTTCGTACCACGTTCGTTAAGGATGCACCGGCCTGCTGCAAGGCCGCTTCGATCGTCTTCAATGTCTGAATGGTCTGTGCGTAGGGATCTCCTTTGCCGACCAGCCCGGACGGGGTCATCGCGGTCGATCCAGACACCGAAATATGGGCGCCTACCCGCACCGCTCGCGAATATCCGATCTTTCCCTCCCACGGCCCACCTGTTGAAACAAGCTGTCGTGTCATCATCCTCCCTGCAGTAATCGGTCTTAGGTCAGTGGAATACGGTTCCTGTTTTTCAACAACCAGGTCTCGAACGTCTGAAGTTCCGGATTCAAGTCCTTAGCGACCGTCACATCGCGAGAACCACAGAACATCTCGTTAAAATCGCGCTTGAACTGAAACATGTTCCCGAGGTCCTCTGCTCCCTGGAAACCAAACCCTCGATACTGCTCCGGAGTCACCTCGTTGTACCGAACAGTTTGCCCCAAGACTCCGGACAAGGCTGTCGCCATTGCCTGACCGGTCAAGTGCTCACCGGCAACTCCTATCGTTTTGCCGACATACGCCTTGCCCTTCTTGAATATGCCCAACGCGCATTTCCCGATATCCTCAACCGCGATCCCCGGCAGCTTTTTATCCCCCATCGGCATCGTGAACAGGAGCGTACCGTCAGGCCCTTTCTTTGGTCCCATACCGAAAAAGATCAAATTGTCCCAGTAAAATGAAGTCAGCAGAAAAGTCACGGGAAGGCCCAACCGGGTAAACTCACGTTCCACTTCACCCTTCACGTCAAAGTGAGGAACTTTATACTTGCCCATCAATGTGGGCATACGGGTATCCGACAGCGGCACCCAGTTGCGTGTATCTTCCAACGTCGACCACATGACGTGTTGCACGCCCGTTTCTTTCGCCGCTTCCGCTTGACTCTTCGCCTGCGCATATTCCCTTTCCGGAGAAAAATGTTCCCAAAAATTGGTCAGGCAAAAAACGCCGTACGCCCCCGCGAACGCTCGCTTCAGGCTGGCGACATCATCAAGGTCGGCAGCCACCACTTCAGCACCAAGCGTGGCGAGAGCCTTGGCCTTCTCAGAGGTCACGTCTCTCGTCAACGCGCGAACCATAAAGCCGCTCCCGGGATCATTGATGATCGTGCGTACAAGTCCTCCGCCCTGCATCCCGGTTGCGCCCACGACGGCAAGAATCTTTCTCTCAGCCATAAAACCTCCTCTCCGTAGAGATTTAAATTGGTTGTCAGCACGGCCGCAGCAAGCGAGGAGACGAGGCATATGCTTCGATACGTTGAGCCTCTACGCGACGCAAGAATGACGCCGGCGCTCCGTTTCAACATCTGCTACATCACGATGCCGCCACCGGCCTGTATCGTCTGCCCAGTCAACCAGCGTGCCTCTTCGCTGACGATGAACGCCACCACATCTGCAATATCGTTTGGGCTGCCAAGTCGCTTCAGGGGTGTCAATTGAAGGCCAACCTGTCGGTATTCTTCGGTCATCATGCCGGTCTCCGTAAAACCAGGAGACACGGTGTTCACAGTGACCCCTTTCGGAGCCAATTCCTGAGCAAGCCCTTTCGTATATTGTTCCAGCGCCGCTTTGCTCCCAAGATAAACCGTCGCCCCTGGGAAGCTCAAATGCGTTCCGCAGGTAGAAATATTCACGATCCGCCCGCCGTCTTTGAGCACCCGCGCTGCCTCCTGCATTGCAAAGTACGGCCCCTTTGCATTCAACGCGATCACGCTTTCGAAATCCTCCTCCGTCGTCTGCTCGAGTGGTTTAGGCATGAACTTGCCGGCATTATTCACCAAAACATCCAGCCGGTTGAATTGCTTGACCGTTTCGACCACAAGACGACGCGCATCAGCAACCTGGCTCATGTCGGCCTGGGTTGCAAGCGCTTTCCCACCCTTGGCTTGAATTAAGGTGACCACTTCCTTCGCTTTGTCCTCGCTCTTGTTATAGTTCACGATGACGATTGCACCCTCGTCCGCTAACCGTTCCGCAATGGCACGCCCGATTCCACTGGACGCACCGGTCACAATCGCCACTTTCCCACTCAATGGTTTCATCAACTCAACTCCTCTGGGTTCAATTGCACCGAGCCGTGTGTTGACAAATCCGTTCCCGACGCTGAATACGCACGGCTTTCGAGATTACCAATGGAAACGAATCGCCTGCAGGCCGTTCAGAAAGACCGTCCAGCAAGGCCGCAGGGAACGAAGAGGCGAATCGTACGCTGTGCCGTATGTTGAGCCTCTGAGCAAAGCGAGAACGCCGCTGGCGGACTTTGTCAACAGCCCGGCAGGCAGGATACTGAAGTTCAATAGGGGACTCCCCATTGACCGGAAAACGTCCACTCTTCAATTGGACGACGATCCCTCGGTTTGAGCTCCCGCTCACGCAGTCGTTCAGGCAGAACATCCGGGTCACCGGGATAGCCGATCGCGATGATGGCGACCGGCTCATAGCCGGAAGGAATCTGTAAATCGGTTCGTGTTTTTTCCACATCAAAGCCGGCCATTTGTCGTGCCATCAATCCATGGACCGCCGCTTGGAGAACAAGGTTCTGCGTCGCCAATCCGGTATCGTGGAAGGCATGCCGATTCGGTCGTCCGCTTTCCTCAAAATGCATCCTGGCGATGGAAAGCATGAGGACCGGCGCACGAAACGCCCACCGACGATTCCCTTCCATCAAACAATCGAAGAGCCTCGTCCAATCAGCTTCCTGGTTCTTCGTGGCCACGATAAATCGCCACGGCTGTTCATTATTCGACGAAGGGGCCCATCGAGCCGCTTCAAACAGAATTCGCAAGAGACTGATGTCGACAGGGCGTTCATCAAACGCACGAGGACTCCACCGACGGGCCAGCAACTCATGAATAGGCAGTTGATTGAGGTCCTGCTGATCCACCAATACTACCCTTTGGGCCCATCGCCTGCAGGCATCTCAGGATTCCACCCGCCGCCAAGCGCTTTATACAGCTGAACGGTCGACGCCAATAGTAACCGGCGTGTACTCGTCAAGGCCAGCTCTGATTCAAAGAGATTTCGACGCGCAACCAACACATCCAGATAATTCGCCAGCCCTCCCTTGTACCGCAATTCCGCCAGCTTGAGGGCAGACTGTAACGCGGCAACCTGTTGTTGCTGCGCCTCACCCTGTACACGAGCCGTACGCACGGCGACCAGGGCATCTTCCACCTCGCGAAAGGCCGTTAAGATGGTTTGTTGGTATTGCGCCAGGGCTTGCTTGCTTTGCGCCTCGACGGCTTCCTGTTGAAAGCCCAATACTTGTGCGTTGAGCAATGGAGTCGCGATCGCAGCGCTGAACACACCGAAGGAAGAGGGATCGGTAAACAACAACGAGAGCGAGGGATGCGCCACCCCCAGTAAGCCGGTCAGCGTGACTTTGGGAAATCGATCGGCTTTCGCGGCACCGATACGAGCCGTGGCCGCTGCGAGCTGTTGCTCGGCGACCAAGATATCCGGCCGCCTCTGCAGTAATTCGGAAGGCAGACCAGCAGGAACCGTGGGAGGTACAATCTGTTCATCCAATGAACGGCCACGAGCGATGCTAAAGGGCTTACGTCCCAGCAAGACACTCAGGTGATTCTCAGCTTGGATCATTTGCCGTTCAAGCTCCGCTGTACGAGCCGCAGCATTCGCACGCTCCGCCTCAAACTGGTCTGCATCGAGCTTTGAGGTCATTCCCTGGCGCAATCGAGCCTGCGCGATGCGCACCGATTCTTCCCACGACTGCAAGGTCCGTTTCGCAACATCGAGCTGGAGATCGAACTGGAGCAGATTAAAGTACGCTTCCGCAACGGCACTGACCAGCTGAATCGTGACGGCACGCCGGTTCTCCTCCTTGGACAAGAGATCCGCTCGTGCGGCTTCATTTGTTCGCCGCACCCGCCCCCACAGATCGACTTCCCACGCCAGGTTGCCTAACAGGTAATAGTTGAACGGACTGGCAAACCCAGGAAAAAGAAAGTTCGCCTTGCGGCCGGCCGGTAGACTGGACGAAAGCGAGATACCAGGAAGATAGTCCGATCGTGCAACGAGCGCCCTGGCTCGAAACTCTTCGACCGTTGCGACGGCCCGCTGAAGATCCCTATTTTCGGCGAGCGCCGTACGAATGAGTTGCTGAAGCTGGTCATCGCGGAGGAGATCCCACCAGGGTAAGTTTGCCAAGGACGGCAGTTCAGAAGAACCATCAGCCATTCGGAAGCGGTCCTCTCCATCAGCCGGTGGCCGCTTGTAATCCGGCCCCAGTGAACAGGATAGAAGCAGCAATGACAGTACGATGATCGCAATTTTACGCACGTTAGGCCTTCCCCTCTGGTGACGGTGACTCAGTAAGCCGAGTCGCCACGGCACCTGTATGAGCTCTACCTTGAGTCCACTTACGAATCAAGACATAGAAAAGGGGAACAAAAAAGATGGCCAAGAACGTCGCTCCCAACATCCCACCCAGTACACCGGTGCCTATCGACTGACGGCTTGCCGCTCCCGCACCACTGGCGATGACCAGTGGAAACATACCAAAAATGAACGCCATTGAGGTCATGATAATCGGTCGAAAGCGTAACCGTGCCGCTTCGACGACTGCCTCAATCAAGGGCCGCCCTGCCTCGTATCGGGTATTGGCAAACTCGACGATCAAGATCGCATTCTTCGCCGATAAGCCGATCAATGTCACCAGCCCGATCTGGAAGTAGAGATCGTTCTCAAACCCTCGAAGCCACACGGCCGTCAACGCACCGAAGATCCCGAATGGAACGGCCAAAATCACCGCAAACGGCACAACCCAACTCTCGAACTGGGCCGCCAAGACTAGAAAGACCATCAACAATCCGATGACAAAGACCTGATTGGATTGCCCCCCGACTCGTCGCTCTTGGAAGGAGATGTTGCTCCAATCGATGGCATAGCCCTGAGGGACCAGCACCTCTTTCGCCACTCGGTCCAGGGCTTCCAACGCTTGCCCTGAGCTGAACCCCGGTGCGGCCGCGCCCAGGAGCAACGCTGTGTTGTACCCATTGAAGTGGTTCACCGGGTCCGGTCCGCTCTGGTACTCCGCCGTCACAAGCGTATCGAGCGGAATCATGTTGATCCCTCGTGCGTTCACAGCTCTCACATAGATGTTCGACAGGTTTTGCGGTGTCGCACGAAACTCAGCATCAGCTTCGGTTTGTACATGATAGACGCGACCGAACTTGACGAAGTCATTGATGTAAAAGTTTCCGAAATATGCCTGGAGCGTATCAAAAATATCCGAAATCGGCACGCCCAGCGCTTTCGCTCGCTCCCGATTCACATTGGCATAGAGTCTCGGTGAGGAGACGCGGAAATTGGTTCCGACCCGTCCGATCGCCGGCTCTTTCTGTGCGCGCTCGACGAATTGCTGCGCCACCATGGCGAATTTTTTGAAGTCGCCGCTGCTCGGATCTTGGAGTTGAGCAGAGAAACCGCCGACGGCACCGACTCCACGAATAGCCGGTGCATTGAATGCCAAGAGTAGAGCTTCCGGAATCTTGGCAAACTCTCCGTACGCCGCACCGACCAACGCTTTCGCATGGTATTGAGGCTCAGGCCGTTCATCCCATAGTTGTAACGGGACAAACATGGTCGCCGAATTGGGCCCTCTCGTACCGAACACGAAATTCTGCCCGGTCAGCGCATCGGTGGAATGGACCGCCGGAATGGCCTGGAAAAATCGCTCGACTCGTTCGAGTACCGCGACCGTCCGCTGTTTCGATGCCCCATCAGGGAGTTGCGCGATCACGATGAAGTACCCTTGGTCTTCCTCGGGCAGAAAACTTTTCGGCAACTTCTCAAACAGTCCGATAGATGCAACCAATAAGAGGACGAAGACCGCCATGACACGAATCGGCCTGACAAGCAGCGCAGACGTGATACGCGTATAGCCCCGTTGTGTCCGACCGAACTGGCGATCGAACCATTCCCAAAACCCACTCCGTCTGTCCTGATGAAGCGTCAGAACCACCCCGCAGAGCGCCGGGCTCAGAGTCAGGGCGACAAACCCCGAAACCGTCACGGAGATTGCGATCGTCGCAGCGAACTGTTTATAGAGAGCCCCCGTAATCCCGCCGATAAATCCGACTGGAGCAAAGACGGATACGAGAACCAACACAATGGCAATGATCGGCTCAGTCACTTCGTTCATCGCCCGCTTGGCCGCCTCCTTCGCGGAGAGACGATCCTCGCGCATATGTCGTTCGACATTCTCCACCACCACGATGGCGTCGTCCACGACGATCCCAATGGCCAGCACCATCCCAAAGAGGGTGATCGTATTGATGGAGAAACCAAGGGCATAGAGGCCGATGAACGTTCCGATCAGCGAGACGGGAACGGCAACGGTGGGAATAATAGTGGCACGCCAGGTCTGGAGAAACAGATACACGACGAAGACAACCAGCACCATCGCTTCCAGCAGCGTCTTGACCACTTCTTTGATAGAAATCTCAATAAACCGCGTGGTGTCATACGGCGTGTCATATGACACGCTGGCTGGAAAATTCTTGGCGAGTTCATCCATCTGAGCCCGCGTACGACGTACGGTATCAAGCGCGTTCGCGCCGGGTGATAAGAACGTCAGAATGAAGGTCGTCGGTTTGCTGTTCCATCGCCCTTCAAGACCATAGGCCTGAGCCCCCAATTCAATGCGGGCAACGTCCTTGAGACGCACTGTCGAACCATCGGGAAGGGCCCGTACAATCAGCTCTTCAAAATCCTTGACCTCGGTCAAGCGACCCTTGGTGATGATGGGGATCGTCAGCTCCGTCCCCTTTGGAGCGGGTTCACGCCCGATCGTCCCCGCTGGATAATCGCGATTCTGCTCGCGGATGATGGCCGTGATGTCACTCGGAGTGAGATCCAGTTTGGCCATCAGCAGCGGGTTAAGGATGATCCGCATGCTGTAATTTTGCTGACCAAACACCAGCGCATCCCCGACACCCTTGACGCGCTTCAGGTCATCGACGATCCGAAGCGTGGCATAGTTGGAGAGAAAGACGGCATCGTGCCGAGGGTCGGTCGACTTGAGCGCCACCACCAATACAAGGTCGGGGGACATCTTTTTGACCGAGATGCCCTGTCGGACAACTTCCGGAGGCAGCTGTGGTTCGGCGAGTTTCTCCCGATTTTGCGTCTGAACTTGTGCAATGTCTGGGTTCGTTCCGATTTCGAACGTCAACTTGATCGTGACATGTCCGTCGTTGCTGCTGGTCGATTCGTAGTACAGCAGATTGTCGATACCCGGCAGTGTCACCTCGATCGGACGCGCGACGGCTTCCGCCGCGACTTCGGCGCTGGCGCCGGGATAGTCCGCATCGATCTGGACCACCGGCGGAGTGATTTCCGGGAACTGCGCGATCGGCAGGAACTGCATGGCCAGCAGTCCCATCACGACCACAACGATCGACACCACTGAAGCAAAAATCGGCCGGTCAATAAATGTATGTGAAATCACTGTTGATCCTTACTGAGGACGAGCGGGGGTAGACTCCGCATTGGCGGCAATCCAAGGCACCGCATTCACTGGTGCCCCAGGGCCGATCTGCATGATCCCATTGACAACGACTCGATCGCCGGCATTCAAGCCGTGATCGATGAGCCACTGATCTCCTTTCCAATCCGCTGCGACGACGTCTCGAATCTCGACCTTTTCCTCACGGTTCACCACAAAGACAAACGGACCCTGCGGGCCCTGCAAGACCGATCGTTGCGGGATGAGGACTGCGTTCGTTTTCGTATCGCCGGTGAATCGGACCTTCACAAATTGCCCCGGCAGAATGATCCGGTTGGGATTCGGAAACGTGATACGCGTTTGGCGTGTGCTGGTTTCCGTCCGCAACCCCGGCTCCAAGAGATCGAGGACGCCTTCCTGGGGATAGGCGGTCCCATCCATCAGTGTGAGCCGTCCTCGCAATTGATAGTCGCCCGGATGGGTAATTCGCTTCGCTTCAATGTCCCGTCGACGTTTCAGAATGAACGTCTCCGGCACGTTCACCACCACGTACATGGGATCGACCCGATGGATCGTGGTCAGTAAATCGGTTTGAGCCGAGACCAACCGTCCTTCATAGTATCGGCTGCGTTCAATGATGCCGCTGATCGGAGCCGTAATAAGCGTGTTGTCCAGATCGAACTGAGCCTTGATGAGGTCGGCCTGCGCCCCTTGCAGCGCCGCATTTGCCGACAACTCTTGAGCAATCGCATCATCGACATCTTTTTGGCTCACGGCCTGGTCGGCCAACAACGGCTTCACCCGGGCCAAATCCTGCCGGGCCTGGACGACCCGCGCCTCTGCCTGTGCGATCTTGGCCTTGGCACTGGCAACCGCCGCCTTGAAGGGTACCGGATCGATCTGATACAGCTGCTCGCCCTTTTTCACGTCGCGGCCTTCAGGATACAGCACCGCCTTCAAAATTCCCGTGACTTGCGACCGGATCTCAACTGGACGGGAGGCCTCCGCTCGACCGATAAACTCCGGTTCATCAGGAATAATTTGAGTCTGAACCGTGACCACTTCTACCTGAGGCACCGGCTGCGCCGGCATTGACCCGGCTTCCTGTTTACAGCCGGCTAATCCAATTGCGACCAACACCCACAACATTGCGATATGTGCCTTCAATTGATACCTCTTCCCATGCTACTCACCCTACTGTGCAATCCTTATAATTACTCTTCACCCGCGATAAACGGAGCATTGTACCGAGGAGCATACAACGGCGGCAAGCCGAAGCCAGATCGGACTTCTCGCCGAAAGCTCTCACGGTAACAACCCAACTCAGCGAGATCATGTCGTGTCATCATGAAGTCATCCTGTCGTTCTGCCGACCTCCTGAATCGATACGGCCCATCTTCCGAATCTCCTCGACCAGACACCTGGTCAAACAGCCGGAGGCCCGTAATTCCACTCCTTGCTGCCAGAGCTGAGCTAACAGCAATTTCCCATCCGCATCGATGAAGGTGACACCGGTCAAATCAATTCGGCTGCACGGCTGCTGATGTTCAACTGCGCGCCGGCAATAGGTCCTGAGCTCTTCGACCCAGGGACCCGCAAGACGCCCTTCCAGGACAAGCAACATGTCTTGTAACACCGGATCTTGTTGGCTCGTGATCTTGAGCATCGCCTCCCGGCTCCCATTCACCTGGCGTCTATCCAACGATGTCCACACCTCAGCGATAGCTTCACTCAATCCGATAACGCAACTTATGTTCCAATAATTGGTGCTGCAATGGGTCGAACAAAGCCATTGAAAAGAGTGAGTCTTGCCTCTCAGAAACGCATAGAAACACAGCATGCCTTGAGGAACTCTGCCGAGCTCACGGCACTGTGCCGAAATGTCGGCACGATATAGCTCGACAGCTGAACAGGCTGGGAGTCTAACTAATTCGCGTGATGGATCAGATCGTCTCACAAAGCCGTCCCGCATATTAGTCCAACGTTTGACGATACCGCTTCACCCCAACCACTAATACCACTACAGCGAACAGAGCGATCTGCCACAGTTGCAGCACAACCTCTTCGACTCCGTTCCCCTTCAACATGATCCCTCGTACAATCCGTAGAAAATGCGTGAGCGGCAGCATCTCGCCGATCGACTGTGCCCATTGCGGCATGCCGCGAAAGGGGAACATAAAGCCCGATAGCAGCAGAGACGGCAAAAAGAAAAAGAACGACAGCTGCATAGCTTGCAGTTGGTTTTGCGCCAAGGTGGAAAACGTGATCCCCATCGCCAGGTTGGCCACAATGAACACCAACGCTGACACAAACAACATAGGAAGATTGCCTTCCACCGGCACACCAAACAGCAGATGAGCCGACAGGAGAATGAGGATGACCTGGACATAGCCGACCAAAATGTATGGCAACACCTTGCCGATCATGACCTCAAACGGTCTTGTGGGCATCGACAGGAGATTCTCCATCGTCCCCCGTTCCCGTTCACGGGTGATGGCCAGACCAGTAATCATCACCATCGTCATGGTCAGCACCACACCCATCAGCCCCGGCACGATGTTGTATTGCGTGATGGCTTCCGGGTTATAGCGGGCGTGAACGCGCAACTCGATCGGGTCGTGACTTCCGGCCACATACTCCAATGGACCCCTCAGGTCCTGTTGGAGCGCCGTCGCCATCAATACCCGTAACGAGCCGATCGCATTGCTCGTCGCAGCGGGATCGGTCGCATCGGCTTCGACAAGGATGGCTGGGTGCTCGCCGCGAAGCACGTCGCGCGAGAAGTTCGGCGGAATGTTGATCACGAACTGGGCCTCCCCTCGTGCCAACACCTCCTCAGCTTCCTGCTCGGTCTTTACCTCCCGGACAAACTCAAAGTAGTTGCTGTTGCGGATGGCTTGCAGAAGCGTCCTCCCATGAGCACCGTAGTCGGACAGCAGTACAGCCGTCGGCAGATGTTTCGGATCGGCATTGATCGCGAAGCCGAACAGGACAAGCTGGATCAACGGCACCCCAATCATCATCCCAAACGTCACCCGGTCGCGGCGCATCTGGATGAACTCTTTCACCACGATCGCCCAGAAACGGGATAATGAAAATGGCGAATGGATCCTCATGATGCAAAATTATCCGACGAGTGCTCCATCAGATGGATGAACACATCTTCAAGCCCTGTGTCGACCTGATGCCATTCATAGGGACTGGTACGAAACGCGGCCACCGTGGCTTCGAGCATGACCGGATCGGCGCCGCTGACATGGAGCCGATCTCCGAACGCGACCGCCTGTTGAACCGCAGGCTGCCGGCGAAGTTCCACGGCCAGTTGATGGAGGTTTGGTCCGCTGACCGACCAGGTCGTGAGTCGCGCCTGTTCGATCACATCCGAGACAGTCCCATCGGCAAGCAGCTTGCCGTACGAAATGTAGGCCAGCCGATGACAACGCTCAGCTTCATCCATGTAGTGAGTGGTGATCAGGAAGGTGAGCCCGTCGGCAGCCAGCTCGTGGATCTGTTCCCAGAATTCTCGTCTCGCTTTCGGATCGACCCCGGCGGTCGGCTCATCGAGCAGCAGCAATCGTGGTTGATGGATCAAGCAGGCGGCCAGCGCGAGCCGCTGCTTCCAGCCTCCTGAGAGTTGCCCCGCCAGCTGTTCCCGACGACCAGCCAGCCCCAACCGTTCAAGGCTCTGCTCCACCGCAACCCGTCGATCAGGAATTCCGAACATACGCGCAACGAAGTCCAGATTCTCTGCAATGCTCAGATCCTCATAGAAACTGAACCGCTGGGTCATGTAGCCGACGGCAGCTTTGATGGCTTCGCTTTGGTGAATGACGTCATAGCCCAGACAGGTACCACGGCCTTCGTCCGCTCGAAGAAGTCCACAGAGCATCCTGATAAAGGTGGTCTTGCCGCTGCCGTTCGGGCCGAGAAACCCATAAATCTCACCACGGCGCACTTGTAGCCCAATGCGATCCACGACGGTGCGTGCCCCGAACCGCTTGGTCATCCCGCTCACATCGATGGCCAATTCCGGTCTATTGACCACAGCCGTCATTGAACGTCCTCGAATCGGATGTCCACCGGTTGGCCAGGATGTAAGTTCACCGCGCGAGCCTCATCAAACAGCACCTCAACCATGAAAACCAGCTTGTCACGACTGCCCTGGCTATAGAGCACCGGTGGCGTATATTCAGCTTTCGGTGACATGTAGCTGACCTTTCCTGAGATCGAGCCTTGCACGCCATCGACCATGACTTGGACTTGGTCACCAAGCTTCATCGCCCCAAGTTTCGTTTGAGACACAAATGCACGGACCTTGATGTGGTCAGGAGGCAACAGCACGACAACGGGGCGACCTGCCGGGACCCACTCACCCTCGCGATAGAGCGTGTCAAAGACGAACCCGGCCTTCGGTGCAACCTGGCGCTTCTGCGCAAGATCCCACTCGGCTTTGGCCAGCGCTGCTTCCTTCGCTCGAACCTCCGCTTCGGCTGCCACAACTTGATCCGTCCGGGAGCCCAAGAGAGCCGTATTCAAGTCCGCTTCGAGCTGCGAGACTCGCTGCTGGTTTTGATCCCGCCCTGATCGGACCCGGTCCACCTCGAGTTCCACCGCCGCACCTGGCACCGTCATAAGTCCCTCCTGACGAGCCACTTCACGTAACGACAGCTGTAGTGCTGCCTGAGCCTGTTGAAGCTGTGCCCGGAGGGAGGCAATCTCAGAGGGTCGTTTGCCCTTTCGTCGGTCGTCCAGATTCGCCCGTGCTTCGCTCAACTTCCGCGCTGCTTCATCTCTCGTGGCTTTCTCAGAGATTTGCTCAAGCGCGAACAGAGGATCACCAGCCGTCACCTGCATTCCACGCCGCACAGATAACGTCGCTAAAGCCCCGCCGTATGGGGACGCCACATAGACATACTCCCCTTCAACATAGCCTTGAACCAGATCGGAAGGAGCCTTGTCGCAACCAGCCAGGGGAGTAAGCACTATCATCGTGATTCCAATAGAGAGAAACTGGCGTCGAATCGGGCGACAATATTCCATCAGGTCACACCTTCTCTTTGGGAACCAGTGCACCTTCTAGAACAAGACGAATGACGGACGAATAGCCCTGCTCCACAGTGAGACCAAGCTCCATTAGTTTGGGTGGATTCATGATGGCCTGGACTGCCCCCAATAGAATCTCGATGATGAGGTGGGTCGGGATATCACTCCGAATCATGCCGGCTTTCTTCCCGTCTTCGAACAGCCCACCGAAGTAGCGTCGGATGAGCTCACGACGCTTCTGCTCGACCAGCTGAAACAGTTCCGGAGTCTCGCGCCCAATGTCTCTGACGAATGCCGGCTGAATCTCTGCAGTGTGCCGTTGCAGGCAGCTGAGGAATTGATGAAGTGCCGTCTCGACATCAGCAGCTTGCTCTCTTGCCAACTGCCCGAGATCCGCCTCTACTTCCCTGAATTTGTCCTTTAATACAGTCTCAATCAGCGCATCCTTGCTTGGAAAGGACACATAGAGGGTCTTCTTGCTCATACCCAATTCGGCAGCGAGGTCATCCATGCTCACGGAGCGAAAGCCGTGGGCGAGGAATTGGCGGCGTGCTACAGCGACCACTCGTCGAACACCGGCTTGATCGACTGATGGTTCTTGCTGCTTAGGATTTCGAATCGACATAAGAGACCATGGGTACCATAGAAACTATTTTCGTATTATCAGTTTCCTGTCGGGCCTGTCAAATCCGTCTTCATGGTGATCACGGCGCTACGCCCTGTTGACGTGAAACAGACTTATGAAACAGCCAAGAGGCAGTGTTTAAACGGCTTCCAGTGCCGTTTCATAACTTACCCATCGTGAAACACGGGAGGGCTTGGAAAGAGCAGCAGGGCCGAATGCTGGCATTCAGCATGCAGACATGGTAAGCACATCCTATGATCAACGAGACGCCAGACCCGCCAGAGGACTACGCCACGCTGTACCACCGCGCCTTTGAGAAGTTTGGCGCACGGGCGTTATGGAGCAGCAGGGCCGTCCCGGAACCAACCCCCGCCGATGCGCTGGCAATCACACACAGTTTGCGTGTTGAAGGCAACCTTGAGGCGCGGCGCTTGGCGGAACAGATTGAAAAGGCCTGCCGCCGTGCCCCTCACTAAAATCCAGTCCGACATTCTGCGCCTGATCGCCGCGCACCGCGACCCCGAAAGCTATATTGCCGGAAGTACGCCGCTCAATGTCAACGCCCCGCGTTTTTCTGGCGACATTGATGTGTTTCACGACCGTGAAGACCGGGTGGCTCGGGCCGCGCACACTGATGTCGCCGTGCTGGAGCAGCATGGGTATACCCTGCAATGGATCAGGCGCGATCCAACCATCTACACCGTACTCGTGGCGCGGGAACAGGCAACGACAAAGCTTGAATGGGTAGTTGATAGCGAGTTCCGGTTTTTCCCCTCTATGCGCGATGATACCTTCGGGTATGTCTTGCACCCCGTTGACCTCTCGACCAATAAAGTCGCCGCCGCCTATGGACGCCGGGAACCGCGTGATGTCGTCGATTTGTTAACCGTGCATGAACGGATTCTCCCGCTTGGCGCGGTCATCTGGGCCGCTGCCGGGAAAGACATCGGATTCACACCGGAAGGCATCATCGGCGAGATTCGCCGTCTTGCCCGATACACCGAGGCCGATTTCCGCCGCCTCGATAGCGACCCACGTATCGATCCTGCCGCAACCATGATCCGCCTGCGGGAAGTTCTCAACGAGGCCGAGGCCTTTGTGACGCGCATGCCGACTGAAAAAATTGGCTTGCTGTTTGTGCAGGGTGGGAAGGTTGTGCAACCTGACCCTGACCAGTTGCAGACCTATCACACGCACGAAGGCAGAACGCGCGGCCATTGGCCAAGCAGTCCTGACATCAGCGCCGCGATGTTTGAGCGTCTGGCGGGGGAACAAACGGCGCTCGACCGACACCGATAAAAGCTCTCGCCTAGAACGAGGGTGAGTCATCATCACTCGAAATGGGGCAGCCTCGGCTGTTCTCCTGTCTCCTGAGGAGCTTGAGACGCTGGAGCTTCTTGCCGATAAGAAACTGATGCTCTCCCTTCTGAGAGCCGAGGAGACTGACTCATGCTCAACGTTTAGTTGAGCATGAGTCAGTCTTTGGGACTTGATCTTGTATTGTGCCCCTACTCATACTCCCATTCGTCGCAGTACGATACGCCACTAACGAATCACATCAACCTCCTACTCTCCTCGGCTGCGTACGTCGAAGGAACACAAACTCTCATTGTTGCTCAGTATTCGATTGGAGCGTGGTGCGTTTTACGCTCACCCGAGATGATGCGCCTCGTTGTTAAGTGATCTTCAGCATGCTGTAATTTGTCACTTTATGGTTTGATTCGGATCATTCCCGAGCTGCAATCGGCGATTCTGCAAAATAACCGGATCGACAACTTCACCACACTGCATACACCGTCTTACCAGAAAATCGCCATGGGCTGCTCCGGCGATTGAGTCGAAAGATTCTTCAACGATCATCAGTCCCCTGCACCTGAAACAATGTATGGAGTCAGCGGGGCGCTCGCGCTCTTTCGATTTTTTTCCAATAATCTTGCTGTCGCCATGATCGACCTCCCTTGTTTAAGGGTTCACCTACTTCCATCTGGCAACATACATTCCAGAACTCATTGAACAGGCCGGCACCGTTCAAGTTGTGGAGATAACGGCGAAGATACTTCCAAGAACCGAGCGGGAGTTTAGGGGAGAGATGAAGGCGATTTGCCGACTTTCCTGCACGCTGCCGAACGGTCGGCGCATGCCGGAAAATCGAATAATGACTTACGGCAGCATGTATGTGAGATTCGGCCAGACCGCATACCCGATGGCTTGGTCATTTTTCCCTTCCTGTATTTCAAAGACGATATTGGTCTGGAACGGAGTGGTTCCCGACATACCGGTGAATCCACCGGAACCGCCCGTAAACGTGAAATCACCCGTACATTCTTTTAAGTTCCCAGCGCACTTCCAGTGACCATACCCGACATCCTTGCCCTCATGCGCCACGATCGTGCAGAGTCCTTCGATGGCCTGAGTGTCTTTCTGTCGGTTGAGATTCACACGCACAGGGCAAGCCAGCTTGGAGGAATGAACGATCATCTTACCTCCGTCTTTGTGACGAGAGATCAGTATTCCTTTCACCATCCCATTGACGACCTGATCTCCGTTGCCAAGCTCGATGAACTCGCCGGTTCCGCTCCAACTCGAACTGGAGTCTCCGGCCTCAACGGTTCTCGCGGAAGCTGAAGATCCGGCGCCGAGCCCAAAAATCAGAGCCAGTCCGATCGCCCATGCGTAGTTGATAGCTCTCATGTTTATCTCCTTTCACTTAGAACGGATCGACTATACCCCGTTGCTCTCCTAAACCATACGGGGCACAATCCTAGGAAATGAAGGCGAGAGATCGATACAAGAGCGGTTATGCCGCCTTCCTCATCGGGTGTTCGAAGCCCCTTTCTCCTTTATTGAGCCAACGAGCAATGACATTGTCCAACGCCCACCTCCCGCCGCCGCTCACGACAAGGGCGGCGCTCATGGCAATGACCAACAGATGATATTCAAAGCCCTCTCCCGGCTGCTGGCCGAACCAGTTCATGAAAAATCCCTGCGGCCAATGCACCATGGCGATCGCTCCGATCATGATCACGATAAAGCTCGCAGCCGTAAACCGAGTCAGAAGGCCGGCGATCAAGCCAAGGCTCCCGAGCGACTCCCCGATAATGACGAGCCACGCCACAAGCCATGGGAGTCCCATTTTCTGCGTGAAGAATCCCATGGTTCCTTCGAAGCCATTTCCGCCAAACCAGCCGAACAGCTTCTGAGCCCCATGCGTGAAGATCACCACTCCCAGCCCAACTCGCAGAATGAAACCAGCCCACGAATCATCTGTTCTGAAAAACGACATGTTACACCTCTTTTTCCCGTGAAAATGCCCGCCGACGAGTTTCGACCCTTGTCGTCGCATGCTTGATCAACACCCTGGTCATGAGGGGCGGCAACGAAACGAGTAGGCCGTACCATATGGTCCATAGAATCACATTATTCATGACGTCACCTCCGTTTCTTTCGAGCCATCTTATCCACACCAAAAGCAAGAGACATTCCACTCACCGGATAGCAAGAGTTAGCCATACACAGAGGCTGAATTCTCAATGTACGCCTCTCATTTAGGAAGACCGTCGGCTCCGCCACGCATCGCGTAAGAAATTTGAACGCCGAAGGTTCGTCACGTGACGAAATCGATCGTCATGAGTGAGGTGATGGAGGCGACCCAAATCGAACGGGTGACCTTCGCCTACAGGGTCATCCGTCCGTCCTCCACCCCAGGCGCACATCGACAAGTAATTATCCGCAAACATGTCCGGTCTGACGATTCTGCGCCACGTAGTGAGTCGGACCCAGAGGCAAAAAGGTGGGTTCCATTGAAAACTCAAGACACGTCAAGGTGCAATGTCTTGAAAAACGACTTGACGGCAGGGTGTATTTCCATCTTCGGAAAGGGGATGACTCAGCGACCATGATCGCTAATGACTTTGCCCGGTGGAGTCGGAGTCTCTTCACGCCGAGTCGCCACACACATGGTCAGCGGAATAGCGAACCCTCACATTCTGATTCGCATGGAAGCATACAAGTAGTCACTGTCCTTGTTTCCTCCAGCTGGTAAACCAGCAGAGGAAGGCAGCCGGTCGAAATAAGATCCTTTGAACCAATGCACGTAGCCAGCGTCAAATTCCAAGTTGGAGTTGACGATCCATTGCACTTGAAGATCCACATCCTGCCCCAGTGAGGTGCCTGCTTGCCCTGTCGAATCTCGTAGACCGGAACTACCAAAGAAATCCTTGCTCTGCGCCAGATACCAGACGCGGTGTTTGACTTGCAAATTCCAGCCTGATGCAGGCGTGACGATGATACGCCAACCCGGGGAGTTGAGATTCGTTCTAGAAAATGGGCCCCAGATGCTGGTCGGCTCGTACTCAAACCGTCGAGCGCCAAACAAGGTGTCGAATCCACCATCGTGGCTATCGCCTGGCTGACGATCTCCACTGGCATAATCATATTGGAACACCAATCGAGGGGTCCAGGGGAGATTGAACATAAATCCGAGGTCCAGATGCTGAAGATGGGCGAAGTGGTCGGTCCCACCTCTCGTTCCGAACTGCCAAGCTGTCTCGATTTCGTAATCAAACTCACCCGGCTTGGGGTCTTTAAAAAGGCGCCCGCCAAACGTTGAATACGTGCGGCGATTGGTCACTGTGGCGACACGCTGATCATTGAGTCCCATGTAGTAGGCGTCGATCTGGAACCAGGGGAAATGGCGACTCTCAAAATACGTTCCCCAAAACAAGGAGGTGTGAAATTGCCGATCCAGGTTTTCTTCGTCTCGGACGACCGGTTCCACGGCAAACGCTCTGAACCGCCACGTTTTGTCCCGGCTGACTTGCCAGTGAAACCCGTCGAACGCGGTTGAGGCATTTCGAAAATTGCTTCGCGCAATAAGGCGGCGACGTCCGAAATCACTCGTCCAACGTCCAAAGTGGAAATCGGTTCTCAACCCGGTTCCGGAGATATTGTTCAACGTCACTGACCCGAACAACTGCAAGATATCGAATTTATCGACCGTGGTCGTGTCTCGAAAATCTCCCGGATCATTATTGAGATAAGACCGCGCATCCTGCCCTTCGAATAGGAATCGCAACGGACCGTTCCCGCCCAATCCAAAACGAAGCCGTGACCGCAGAGGAATTTGCGCATCTGTCCGTCCATTTCCAACTGCTTGGTTTGCCCGCCAGGGATGATCGTAGGATTCGAAACGAGTCCTATTTTCCAAGCCCAGATCGACCCAGTCTGGCAGGTGCAGCGCGGCTTTTAAATACCGAGTCCATTCAAATTCTCTTCGGTTATTGATAAGGACCGCATCGGGAGACTCAATTCGGTTTTCCGTCATTGATAACAACACCGCCTGGTATCGCTCGCTGGAGATCAGTCCACGATCCCGCATAAGCTTGAATAGTGGGTCTTCCGCGCTCTGAAAAATCAACTTTCCGTCCTTCCGAACTAATTCGCCATATTCAACGGCGTACCCGGAACCGGTTCCTGCGAGGAAGAATATAGCGGACAAGAGGATGTCTCGACTGCGTCGAAACGTCTCAGATGTACGCATGCACTTTCCTGTCATCAGCAGATCAAGGCTGGGACTGAAGCAGTCGTCTACAAACGATAACACATCGAGCTTCGAGGTCGTCCTACTCTAAGAAGGATAGTTCAAATAGGAGGATCCAGAGACTATTTTGCCGTGACCTTATGACTTCCGCTTCGATACCTTTCTGATGTTCCCTCCCCTCCAATACTCATTACCCATCCATTCACGATTGTGTGATAGGTTATAAAAAGCAGTTGCAGCTTGCAGAGAAATCAATGAGGAGCGAAGGCAAATGGAAATAACCGACGCGAGTCCGTGGAGGCATCAAAATCTGACCTATAGAGTTCGCACGTATCTGACGGAAAGAGCGATCGAAATTTGCACGGTATCGCGCTGTTGCTCACATCGGAAATTCTCGTGGAGAGCGAACCGTCTGCATCTCATTGGTGCAATGTTCCTTGCGTGCGCACTATCGGCCTGCACGCAACCCTTATTCCCACCCGATGTCACGAAGACGCTCGATCCCGCTCTTCAAATGGACATCTTCAATCCAGAAGCCGAAACTTATCTCACGAACCACCTGGTTCAAGTCGGCGGTCGGATTCTTAGTGTGGAGAAAACGGACGAGGGCTCTGTGATGACCGTCGAGGCCTTGCCCCTGAATCCATCCAGAACCATGGTGGTCGAGTCGGCGCCATCCACTGGCCGGTTTGTGCTGCGGTACCTCCAACGCCTCGACCCGGCTGCGCTCCAGCCAGGGAACAAGCTGATTGTGGTGGGTCTCCTTACAGGTACCTCCGCAGTCACCATACCGAGTACACGGAAGCCTGTCCCTTATTTGATTGCTCGCTGTCTGCATGTATGGAACACCGGTCGCCACGCGATCAGTGATTTTCCCCACTTGCCCACCGGCTATTACCCATTACGACACGAGACCTATTGTCTGAATAGCCCGCTCGATCAAGCACCTACTTCTGATACGGCTCTCGCCTCACCGACGGGCGCCGTGTCTCATGGCATCGCGACCGGCGATGTCACCAGTGACTCCGCGGTGCTGTGGTTTCGGACAGATGGCCCGGCTCAGGTCGAAGTCCGCTCCGCGCCAGTAGATGAATGGGAACACGCGCCTCGCGTCAAAACCGAACTTTTCTCCACGAAAGCCGCGCAGGACTTCACCATGCAGATTCCACTGACCGGATTGCGCCCGGCGACTCGCTATCGCTATACGGTTCGCACCATTCACCCCCCCCTGCCGACGGACTCGGTGGGAGGGCTCATGCAGGGCGAGTTTAGGACTGCACCATCCGCGACTGAGTCAGTTCCGACGACCTTTTTATGGAGTGCTGATTTGGGAGGACAACAGCGCTGTCGAGATGACGGCATGGGCTATCCTATCTTTGACATGCTTCGACATCATCAACCGGACTTTATGATTCTGCTGGGTGATCTCATCTATGGCGATGACCGTTGTCCGTCTCCACCGAATGCGGCGGGGAGTGAGTTCACGGCGTCCACGCTCAGCCAGTACCGAGCGAAGCATCGCTATCAACATGGATCGTTTGCTCTCCAACGGTTTCTTGCGTCGGTTCCGATCTGGGCCGTGTGGGATGATCATGATGTCACCAATAACTTCTCCGGCCCCTATGAGCCTCTCATGCCACTCGGGCGGCAGGCCCTGTTCGAATACTGGCCGATTCGCCATGCCTCCGATGATCCGATGCGGCTCTATCGACGAGTCCGTTACGGCGCCGATCTCGACATCTTTCTCTTGGATACGCGTCAGTACCGGAGCCGTAACACGGATCCCGATGGGTCGGACAAAACGATGTTGGGAAAGGCCCAACTTTCGTGGCTAGTGAATGGAATCGCTCAGTCCACCGCCACGTGGAAAATCATCGCCACAAGTGTGCCCTTATCCACACCAAAGGCCGGAAGCCTTGCGACGCCAGGAAATGATAGCTGGGCCCTTGGGGCCGATGGAACAGGCTTTCAACACGAGTTACGCACGATCGTACAGACCATTCTTTCACAACCCGTTCGGAATGTGGTCTGGCTCGCCGCCGACGTGCATTACATGCAAGTGAATGCCTATGATGCGAACCGCGATGGCGTGAGTGATTTTCATGAGTTCATCGCCGGGCCGCTCTCAGGCGCGTCCATGACTCCCCGTCTGCCCGATTCGACGTTCCATCCCACGACATTGTTTAGTGAAGGCGGCTCCATGAACGTGGGGAAAATATCGATACACGGAACCGCTTTGGAAGTCACGATGATTGATGACAGCGGCAAAACACGGTTCTCTCATCAACTAACGGCTCAATAAGCCTCGCCCTCAGTGACCTACCTGACCACGCGGTCAGTTGGAATCATGCTGCCTCGCATTTGCATCTCCACCTCTGTGGTAGAGAAAGTAAGAAGCGGCCTACCCTTACAGACGCGTTTTTGAATTTTACGGAAGCTGCACCACCGTGATTATCCAGTGCGCGCTGCTTGAGATTTTCAAAGAAAAAGAATAGGTGCCGCCGTTAGCATGATACATCGCGTCGGACACATCGCCAGTCGAATACCCCAGCTCCTCGACCGCCCACCTTGCGCATCAAGAAGGAAGAGGGAGAGATCGTTGGTCGACGTCCACCGCACCTCACAGTGATCCTTCACGGTGAAGGGCTGCATCGTGCGCAATCCGTTCGCTGTGAGTTCCTGAGTGTTCTGCTCATCTGCGGCAAGCGCCCATCCGCTCATTACGAGAAAGTCCATCAACACCAGTGTGATCAATCGATGCATGACAACCTCCTCCAGCTGTCTGCGCGTGCGCAGGAGCGATCATCAGAGACACGCCGGTTAGGATCGGGACCATCAATACGTGCATGACA
The DNA here is from genome assembly GCF_054902215.1 of Nitrospira sp. CMX1. Classification (NCBI taxonomy): domain Bacteria; kingdom Pseudomonadati; phylum Nitrospirota; class Nitrospiria; order Nitrospirales; family Nitrospiraceae; genus Nitrospira; species Nitrospira sp. CMX1. The sequence continues at coordinate 39,403 of NZ_JBUBKD010000011.1, forward strand.
CTCGCCATTTTTTTCGATGACGGAGTCGCTAAGAGTAGGCCGGTGATGATACGTGGCACCCTCCTTCTGTCATGGGATGCACCTGCATTTTGGCAAGAGGCATTCCTCGGGACTGATTTCGGTATGCTTCATGCTAAGCCGTTGAATTACCGGGATGCTTGAGTAAAAAGGGCCAGTCGATCCCCGGCAAAGGCATGGAAGACAAATTGACCGTGACGGCAAATGGTCACATGACAAGAAGAATCGTCAAGCGACTGCTGAATTGAGGTTCAGAAGAGGAACGTGCACAGACAAATTACGACATCCCAAGCCGACCAGATCGCGATCTTCACGTCTGCAGGGAGTGCCGCTTTATTCGCGGGTGAGACATGGCCCATTCATGCATCGCCATCAAGATCGGTTCAAGCGAACGTCCGAGGGGCGTCAGGCGATATTCCACGTGCGGAGGATTCTCCCTGAAATCATCTCGCTCTACAAGGCCGTCAGCTTCGAGTTCCCGCAACTGTTTGATAAGCGTGCGATGCGTGATGCCGGACAGCTCTCGCTGCAACTGATTAAAACGGCGGTCACCTTTCAACAACCAGTAAATGACCATCACTTTCCACCGACCGGAAATGAGGTCGAGCGTCTGCTCCGTCGGACAGTCGGTGTTCTTGGCCATGGGCGGTATCCGCTAGGATCGTACTTGAAAACCGTTCGGCGAGACCTATACTACCTCTGTCGACGGACAATAAAAAGCCGCAAGACTGACAGCACGGCGCTGTCCGAAAAGGAGGAGTCATGAAGAAGATTGTTGACGTACTACGGTCTCATGGGAATCATTGGGTCGGAGACGGGTTCCCTGTCCGATCGCTGTTTTCGTACCATGATGAGAATGCGGCGATCAGCCCGTTCTTGTTGTTCGACTATGCGGGTCCACATCACTTCGACCCCACCGACACACCGCGCGGAGTCGGGCAACATCCGCATCGTGGATTCGAGACGGTGACCATCGTTTACGATGGCGAAGTTGCCCATCGTGACTCAGCCGGGAACGGCGGAGTCATCGGGCCGGGCGACGTCCAATGGATGACGGCAGCCCACGGCATCATCCATGAGGAGTTCCATTCGCCGAACTACACCAAAACCGGTGGTCCGTTCCGGATGGTCCAGCTGTGGGTGAATCTTCCGGCAAAGGATAAGATGAGTCCGGCGGGCTATCAGGCGATCACAAATGCGGATATTCCAGTCGTCCCATTTCCGGGAGGAAGGGCGAGGATTATCGCGGGAACATTCCGTGGTGCCCGTGGACCAGCACGAACGTTTACGCCCGTCAACTTGTGGGATCTGCATCTCGAGAAAAAGACCGATCTCACACTTGAGCTTCCGAATGGACATAACTCCATGGTCGCCGTGCTTGCCGGCCGTGTCGTCATCAATGGTGAGCAGACCGTCGGTGAGGCTGAGATTGTTCGCCTGGCGCGTGAAGGCGATGCGATCACTATCCGCGCTGAACAGGACGCAATCCTCCTGGTTCTCACGGGTGAGCCTATCAACGAGCCCGTGGTGGGGTATGGCCCGTTTGTGATGAACACCACGGCGGAGATTCGGCAAGCCGCCGATGACTTCAACAACGGCCGATTCGGGCAAGTTGCTCCGGCCCAGCCACTCGTCCAATGATGCTGGAGGCGCCGTCCGTGCCGTTCACAACACGGACGGCGCCTCCTTCCCGCCGCACAGTCCCACACCCCATCCCAACGGTCATCTCCCACACTCTCCGTAGTGCTGAGCACTTCAATTTACAACAATTGGCTTTAAGGCAGTTGACTTGCTTTATGGAATAGTTGTACGTTGCAAATAATGATACAGACCGAAGGTGAAAAGATCGATGGCAGGCTGAAAAGGCAAGCAAAGGCACTGCATGCGTTCATTGCGGCTCTCATGGATTCCCCTATGGAAACAGCGGACCATCCTCTACCCGATATCGAGCTTTCACCACGCGAAATCAAAGCGTTGCTCCTGCTGGGCGATAAGGAAGAGATGATCATGACTGATCTCGCCACTGCCCTGTCGGCTCCGCTGAGCACGGTGACGAGAATCATCGATCGGCTTGAACGTAAACAGATGGTGGAGCGATTTCGTTCCGAAGAGGACCGACGAATCGTGACCGTCAAGGAATCTGAGAAAGGCAAGATGCTGCGCGAGCATTTCCGCCACAGTCAGCTCGATATAGCCGCTCGGATGCTACAGCCGCTCAGCAACGGTGAGCGCGAGATCCTGATCGAATTGCTTGAAAAGCTGACTACGGCCCGGAGTTCGAAATAGAGTAGCTCCCAGATGACCACTGGGAAGGTGAGAGTGCGCGCTCTAATATTTGCTTTATGCAATAATTGAAGATATGTAAATAGATGGGAACGAAATAATGAGGCGAATCGCGCTGCACATGTTGATGGGAGATACCGGCAAATACCTCGGCATTGTCGCCGGCGTCATGTTCGCCTCGTTGCTCCTGGTCCAGCAACTGGCGATGTTTGTCGGAATCATGACTCAAATGTACTCGGGAATTAACGCCGTGAACGCCGAGATCTGGGTCATGGACCCGAAGGTGCGCTTCATCGATGACTCCCAACCGATGACGGATGGGCAGATCGGCCGAGTACGAAGCGTGGAAGGCGTCGCGTGGGCCGTCACCCTCTACAAGGGCTCTGTCCAAGCCAAACTCGAAGACGGCACAAACACCGCAATCGTCCTGTACGGGATTGATGATACGACATTGATTGGTGGCCCCGCAGTGATGAAAGCGGGCGCGCTCTCGGATGTTCGCCAAAGCGAGGCCGTGGTTGTCGATGCCATCAGCGCCGGTGACAAACTGGCGCATGTGAATCCGGACGGAACCCGAACACCGTTGAAGATCGGCGACACCCTGGAAATCAATGATCACCGTGTGGTGGTCGTGGGATTCTGCGAAGTGTCACGCGGCTTCCAATCGCAGCCCGTGGTGTATACGACGTATACGCGAGCGTTGTCGATGGTTCCCTCGCAACGTAAGAATCTGTCGTTTATCCTGGCTGCGCCGCAACAGGGGGAATCCGCTGAGAAAGTGGCCGCGCGAATCGGACGGGTTACGAGGCTTGCGGCCTACACCTCGCAGCAGTTCATCGAGAAGACATTGCGGTACTACATCACCGAGACCAGTATTGTGATCAATTTCGGCCTCTCCGTGTTCATCGCCTTTCTGATGGGCACGCTCATCGCCGGCCAAACGTTTTACAACTTCACGATGGACAACCTGCGGCACTTCGGCGCATTGAAGGCGATGGGCGCAGGGAATCGAACCCTACTCTCCATGATTTTGACGCAGGCGGCGCTGGTCGGATTCCTCGGGTATGGTACGGGAACTGGGCTGGCCTCCCTCATGGGCTGGGCCACGCAGGACAGCATGATCACCTTCACGCTGCCATGGCAGGTGCTGGCGGCGGCGGGCATAGCGGTAGTCGGCATTGTTGCGATTTCTTCCGTGATCAGTTTGAGGAAAGTCATGAAGCTCGAACCGGGCATCGTGTTCAGAGGCTGATCCGTGGATACGACAAAACATATACATGCAGTCGAGTGCCGCGGTGTGAAGAAGGTATTTGGCCACGGAGCCAGCGAGGTGCGTGCGCTTCGCGGCATCGACCTCACGATTCAGCAGGGCGAAGTGATGATGCTGGTCGGGCCGTCCGGCTGTGGGAAGACGACGCTGATTTCCACGATCGCTGGTGTGCTGGACCCAAGCGAGGGCGAGTGCCTGGTGTTCGGGCAGAACCTCCACCACATGACCGAGGAGGATCGGACGCAGTATCGCGGCCAACATATCGGCTTTGTGTTTCAGCAATTCAACCTGATCGGCTCACTTCCGCTCCGCGAGAATGTCGCCATCCCGCTGCTGATCAACGGGACCGGCTATGCGGACGCTCTTCGAAAAGCGGACGAGGCACTCGAAAAAGTCGGGCTGGGCGATCGCACGATGTCCCGCCCATCGGACATCTCGGGAGGCCAGCAGCAGCGCGTCGCCATCGCCCGCGCAATCGTCCATTCTCCGAACCTGCTAGTGTGTGATGAACCAACCAGCTCGCTGGACCACGTCACCGGGCAGCACGTCGTCGAGTTGCTGCGCTCGGTGGCGAGGAGTGAGGGGCGGGCGCTGATCATTGTCACGCACGACACCCGCATCTACCACTTTGCGGATCGGATCGCCCGGATCGACGACGGACAGGTTCAGCAGATCTTTCATTCGTATCAAGACATGGTGGACGCAGAAAGGACGCTGCAATGACTCGCCAATACCTCTTACCGGTCATAGCTGTTTTGGGCGTCGGATTCGGGCTGTATATGATGGCGGCGACGACCAAGCCGCCGCAACAGTCCAAGCCCGTCGCCGAACCGTCGAAGGCGCCCTTTGCGGCCTACGTTTTCGGTGCGGGATTGATCGAGGCGTCGACCGAGAACGTCAAAGTGGGCAGCCCGACCGGGGGACTGGTCACGACCGTTTATGTGAAGGTCGGCGACCAGGTGAAGAAAGGACAACCGCTGTGGCAACTCGAAGACGGCCCGAAGCGTGCCGAACTGGCCCGTTACGAGGCCGCCGGGGCATCGGCCGAGGCGACGTTGGATAAACTGCGGAAAGGGAATCGGCTCGAAGATATCCGGAAACAGGAGCAGCAACTCGCTCAGGTCAACATCCAACTGGACGATGCGCGGGCGCAGTTAGTGTTGCGCGAAGGGGCGGCCACGGAGGATTTGCGCGCGATCAGCCAAGACGAAGTCAACCAGGCACGCCATGCCGTGCGGCAACGTGAGGCCGCGGTGGCCTATCAGCAAGCTGAGCTGGACCGGCTGAAAACCGGTACGTGGACAGCCGAACTTCGGGTGCAGCAAGCCGCGGTCCGAGAGGTCCGAGCTCAGATTCTTCAGACCAAAGTCGACGTAGAGCGGCTGACCGTCCGTTCACCTCTTGCCGGGGAAGTGCTGCAAGTGAAGATTCATGCCGGGGAATATGCTCCGGCCGCTCAAACCGACGACGCCCTGATGCTCGTGGGCAATAACGAGCTGTTGAACGTTCGCGTGGACGTGGATGAGCAAGATGCCTGGCGCGTGGATCATGCACAGCCTGCGGTCGCCTATCCACGAGGACGAAGTGACCTCAACATTCCGCTCACGTTCGTGCGCGTCGAGCCATACGTCGTTCCGAAGAAATCGCTGACCGGAGCATCCACCGAACGCGTGGACACGCGCGTCTTGCAGGTTGTCTACAGCTTTCGTCAGCGTCATGATTTCTCACTGTACGTCGGCCAACAGATGGATGTGTACATCCAGGCGCAGCCTCTACCGGATCCGGGATCCCAGGCTCCCTCGGAAGAACGATCACAAGGGGGCAACTCATGAGGACCCACGTACTCGCAGCCGTCCTCGTGTCTACGGTGTTGCGTGGATGCGCGGTCTGGCCGGATTATCGTGAACCAGTCATCAACGCGCCCGCGGCCTTCGTGGAAGCTCTCCGGCAGAACGTCGCCAATGACACGACAGCGCTTGCCGAATGGTGGACGACCTTCCCCGATGAGGAACTCACGTCACTGGTGCAACGAACCATCGCCAATAACTTGGACGTTCAGATCGCGGAGGGCCGGCTCCAGGAAGCGCGCGCGTCTCTTCGCTATACCAGTGCGAATACGCAACTTCCGACCGTGAATCTAGAAGGGAAATATTCGCGCAATAAGATCAGCACCGAGAATCCCGCGATCCCAAAACTCGGTGCCGGGACCCTGATTCCGACGTCCTACGGCTACTTTCAGTCCTTTTTTGACGCCAGTTATGAACTCGATTTGTTCGGCGGCGTGCGACGACAAGTGGAAGCATCCGCGGCGGATGCTCAGTCCTATGAGGACAGCTTACGAAATACGCTCGTCAGCACCATCGCCGAGGTCGCCAAGGATTATCTCCAACTTCGGCAATACCAGGAGCAGTTGGCTGTCCCAAGCGCCACTGAAACGTCACGACGTGACACGTTGAAGATCACGCAGGTCCGCTATAAGGCCGGTCTCGCCACTGATTTGGATGTCGCAAACGCAGCAGCCAGTCTCGCGTCAACCCACGCGTCCATCCCAACCCTCCAAAGCAGCGCCGGCCGGATGATTCGCGCGATCGCCGTGCTTCTGGGCCAGAATCCAGACGACCTCACCGAGGAACTACAGGCGACTCATCGCATCCCGGCCGCGCCGCCTGAAATTCCCGTTGGCCTCCCCTCCGATCTCTTGCGACGCCGTCCTGATATACGGCAAGCAGAGCGCAGTTTGGCGGCAGCCACCGCGCGTGTCGGCGTGCAGGTGGCGAAGCTGTTCCCATCCATTAGCTTGACGGCCCAGTACGGAATCCAAGCCGGCAATGTGCTCAGCCTGACGCAGGCGGCCGCCGGCTTCTATACCCTGGGGCCGCAAATCAAATGGGGTCTTCTGAACTATCCAGCCACGAAGGCGAGTATTCGCACATATGAAGCACGGCGCGACCAGCAATATCTGACGTATCAGAAGACCGTCCTCACTGCCTTTCAGGACGTTGAGAATGCGCTGAGCGCCTATGGCAAAGAAAAAGAAGCGTACTCCGCATTGGAAGAAGAAGTCAGGCAATATGACAAAGCCGCAAGCATCGCGATGACCCGATATACCCAAGGCTTGAGCAACTTTCTTGATGTCCTGGACGCACAACGGTCGTTGTATACCGCGCAGGACGCGCTGGTCCAAAGCCGAGCCGCGCTCGCTATTGATCTCATCGCGCTGTACAAGGCGCTCGGCCGCGGTTGGGAACACAATGACCTGGTCGCCCACACCGTTCAACGGACCAACGTGAAGGAGTGAACGGAGGTCGACGAGTAGATCGGCAGCGGGAGCGACCGTGATATTCCTTAGTTGCGAGATTATCTGATAGCCTACTGCGTAGAGGAGAAATTCCAAAATGATCATCAGAACAGGTCTCACACGTACCGTTTCACTGTATGGTCTCTGGTTAGCCTGGGTGGTATTTCCGGTAGACAAAGCCGTGAGCCAGATCGCGGTTCAGTCCCGCGACATCGTGAACGTACAGTTCCCGGGACCGCCTCAGCCACCGCCGCCAAGACCAGGCGCTCCACCGGTCCCGGCCCCAGGCATCATGCCTGCTCCACCGCCTCCCACATCATCTGGGCCGCCACCGGCTGGTGTAGCGCCAGGCGCCATCCCAACTCCGGCTCCAGGGCTTGCACCTGCCTCGCCAATTCAGCCGCAAACACCCGCACCGGTGCCTCCAGCTCAACCGTCATCACCTTAGATGAGTTAGAATGGCGCCTTTCGTGAATGGTATCCGCTGCCTTCAGCTGAAAGCAGCGGACCCCTGATTGTGATCGTCACAGTGGTAGGCAATCTACGGCGCGAGTCCGATCTGTTTCATGAAGGCGAGATTGTCCCACATCAGCCACTCTTCATCCATAACGCCATCAGTCCAATGTCCAATGGTGACCATCGAGAGCTTGAACGACCGACCGGTCGGAGGAATCATCTTGCCTTCACCAATCGGCATCGGTTTCGTAAACGTGCCCTCCATGACACCCGTCACCGCCGTCCATTCACCGGAGGCGATTCGAATCGGATGCTCCTTGATCCGCGTATCCGGCGCAAAAACGAACATGCCTTTGAGATCATCAATGTGCGCGTCGATTCCCTTCGTCGTGCGCCCGTCCGGCCAATGCACGACGATGTCTTTCCCATGACTTCGTCCCAACTGCTCCCACTTCTGCCCGCTGTAGACGTTGAAATCCAGATCGTCGAAATTCTCAAGGTTCGCCTGTTCTACCTGATGAACCTGTTTGATTTTGACGATTCGCTTATCGCTCGCGCAGCTCACCACCGTACCGCTCAATATCAATACGGACAGCCCTATCAGAATCCTTCTCATCATGACGCCCCTCTCTTTCATCGCGTTGTACGTCACTCACGCGGTTGACGTTCCACTCCATCAATGACCTTCATCTTCACAAAACAGGGACCGATTCAACGGTCGAACTCGAATACATCATGTGCGTCAGTCACGACCCGCATACCGGTGATACCGGCTGATTGGATATCTCCGCTCACCAAGTGAAGACGGTCACCCACAACCGCACCGGCCAGTCCATGCCGAGGCATCGGCATCATCGGAAGATTAGTCCAGGTGTTGGTCGCCGGGTCGTACGCTTCCAGCGCACGGAACGCTGCCATCAAATGGCTGTCTTGGTGCTCGCCCCCAGCCACATAGATTCGCCCACTATAGACTGCCCAGGCACCGCCGCTTCGCTCGGTCGGCATGCGAGCTTTCACCAAGCCCCATTGGTCGGTCGCAGGGTCGTATTCCTCAACCACGTTGGTGTTGCTCGCGGTAAAGATAAAGGCACTCCCCAGCCGGCCACCGATGACATAGATTTTATTGTTCACCATGCCAATGGCAGCGTGGTTCCGTGCCGTCGGCATTGAGGACCTGGCAGACCAACGGTTGGTCTGTGGATCATATTCTTCCACGGTATCGACCGACCGATGAGGACGTGTCGGGTATAGAGCAGTTTCACTCGAACCAGGATGCAGGGTTGCCCCGCCGATCACATACATCTTCCCGTTCACCGTAGCCGCCACGGCAGAACCACGTTTTGACGGCATGGGGGCCAACCCCTTCCACGTATCCTGCACCGGATCGTATTCCCATGCGTGATTGATCGGCACCCACGCCTGCGGCCCGGAGTCAGGAGGGACAAAACCGCCGAACGCATACAGCTTTCCGTTCAGTTCCGTGAAGGCCACATGGTGCGCCGGCAAAGCCATCGGCTTTTTTTTAGTCCACTTGTCGGCTACCGGATCGTATTCATACACAAGTCCTTGAGGAATCCAGCCTGGCCCGAGGCCGCCGAATACATACAACTTTCCGCTGACTGAAGCCCCAACCAACTCCTCGGACGGCTCAGGGAATAGAGCCCCCTTGATCCATTTGCCCTCTGCTTGTGCTCCCGACGGTGCGATGATCATCAGAACACCAACTATGACCATAGCCATTAAGCCTTGCATACCGAGTCTCCTTTCGTGAGCGGATGCTTGAGTGAGTGACTGGCTAAAGGTTCAATTGCTCTCTGACTACATGGCAAGAGTCATTCCGCTTTCTGCGATTCAGCTGGATAGGCAACAACCAACTGAATGAAAAGAGCATTTAGATAATGCTCGTGCAGCTACGACGATGTTGGCGAAGAGGATGCCGACACAGTGACGTGAGATCAGCAGATGACGAAGCGGGTCGTCACTCGAGAGGACGGGCAATGCCGAGTTTCTGCATCTTGGACTGAAGGGTCGTTCGCTTGAGGCCCAACCTGACCGCAGCTCCTCTCGGACCCCCGATCACCCATTTCGCTTCGCGTAGAGTGCGCACAATTTGTTCACGTTCAACCTCTTCCAGCGTGATCACCCCGGAAGCGAGATGGTTGTTCACCGGCTGGAGCTCACTGATCGGCACCTGCAAATCCGTTCCTTGTGTGAGAATGACGGACCGCTCGATCAGATTTTCCAACTCCCGGATGTTGCCCGGCCAAGGGTAATGGGACAACACCTCGAGCGTCTCGGCAGGCACGGCCTGGATATTCTTTTTCATGCGCCCCGCATAGTGCTGTGTGAAATAGCGGACGAGGGTGGGAATGTCTTCTTGCCGATCGCGTAAGGGAGGCACGGTGACCGGAAAGACATTCAGTCGATAGTAGAGGTCGCTGCGAAATTGTTTGGCCTCCGCCAGACTCTTGAGATCGCGGTTGGTCGCGGCAATCAGTCGCACGTTCACTCGGATCGTCTTCGTACTCCCCAACCGCTCAAACTCCTGTTCTTGCAATACCCGTAGCAGCTTGGACTGTAGCTCTAACGGGATTTCCCCGACCTCATCAAGAAAGATCGTGCCCTTATCGGCCAACTCGAATCTTCCGACCTTCTGCGAAATCGCTCCCGTGAACGCGCCTCGTTCATGCCCGAACAATTCGCTCTCTAACAACCCCATGGGAATGGCGGCACAATTCAGTTTGACGAAGGTGCGCTCGCTTCGGCCACTGAGGCGATGGATGGCCCGAGCGATGAGCTCCTTTCCGGTGCCGGTTTCGCCTTGAATCAAGACCGTCGAATCAGTCGGAGCCACAACCTCCACTTGTTTGAGGACCTGTTTGAGGGCATCGCTGTCACCGATGATATCCTCGAACCCATGTTCCAGACGGAGCTCCTCTTCCAAATAGAGCTTCTCCTTCGCCAGTTTGTCTCTGAGTTGGGCAATTTCTTGAAAGGCCAGCGCATTCTCCACGGCGACGGCGACCGGATTCGCCACCTGTTGCAGAAACTCCAGATCGGCTTCGCTATAGGCCTCTTTCTCCAAACTCACAAACCCCATGGCACCCAACCGGCGTGCTGCCGTGGTCAGCGGCACGAAGCAACAGGAGCGGGAGTGGTCTTCCCGCATACAGCGCATGACCTTGGGCCATCGCGTTTCCTCGGCAACATCCGGCACCAGTAACGGCTGTTGAGTGTGCCACACCACTCCGGCCGGGGTTTCATCAATAGGCTCCTCATGCCCGCCGACCAGATCGGCCGGTACATTCGCCTGAACGGTATGCAACCGCATGATGTTCTTGATTGGATCATGCAAGGAGAGCCCAACGAAATTGACTCGCACGACACGAGGAAGACGCTGCGCAAGCTCCCGAAAGAGCTCATCGAGATCTCGATGAACAGAAATGGCCTGCGCCACTTCCAGCAAGGCTTGATAGCGCTCTAGGAGGGTTTCGCAAGGAGAGATGGGCGATCGGTCCATAGCTTTCACAAGTATGGACCATCGCCCGATGCCAGCTCAAGGGGTTGATCAATCGACCTACCTATCGCCGTCTGTGTGTCGTCAGAGCGACTGATGTGTGCCATCGCAGTAGGGCGGCGTTTTGGTGTGCTTACACTGGCACAACGCCACTTCTTTCGTTTCGTCGACCGTAAATTCCAGCGGCTCGAACCCGGTTCCTTCGTGCGACCCATCACAGAACGGTTGGTCCCTCGAGCGTCCGCACGCGCACCAGTAATACGTGCCTGCCTCCAAGGTCAGGACTGACGGTTCCTTCGCTGCAATGCGTGGTTGTCCCATGCGTGCACCTCCCTCTGAATAGTTGAGACCGGCTTGCGCGGCTGAGTATACCGCTTCACCACAGACTTCGCACCTCCTCCGCACTGCCCATTTAATCGCTTTTTCCCCTGAGCCTGGCCCTATCCTGTTGCAGGGTCGTGTCTCAAATTGATAGTCATGATCGATCCTCAGGGGCAACACAACAAACAATTTACGAGGCGGCAATATTCTCCCTCTAATTTGTGGTATTTACATTGCTCCGACTTGTAATAATCAGCCACGCGATGGTTGATTGGCCAAGAGACGTTGCTAAAGAGGAGATTCTGTGCAGCCTGATCCCGTATTCTTTCAAGATCTTGCCATCGTATTCCTTGCAGCTGTCGCAGGTGGCGTGCTCGCTCGACTTACCGGACAGCCATTGATCCTTGGTTATGTGCTGGGCGGAATCGCCATCGGTCCGTTTACCCCGGGACCTACGATCTCGGAATCTCACACGTTTGATCTCTTCGCGGAAATCGGCGTCATTCTCTTGATGTTTTCGATCGGACTTGAGTTTTCCGTGAAGGACCTGATGCGCGTTAAATGGGTTGCTCTCGCCGGTGGACCGCTGGGGATTCTCATGGCCATGGGGTTGGCCGTCGTAACAGGGAACTTGATCGGGTGGTCTATGACCCAAAGCATCGTGATCGGAGCGGTCATTTCCATCGCGAGCACAATGGTACTTGCCCGCATGCTCTTCGATCGGGGCGAACTTCGTTCAAAGCACGGACGGGTGATGATCGGCATCGCGCTGGTCGAAGATGTCGCAGTCGTAGCCATGACCGTGCTCATGCCGGCTCTCGGAGAGTTCGACTCGGGACGATTGCTCGTGATCGGTCAAGCCTTGGCAAAAGCACTGTTGATTCTCGTGCCGGTTGGATACTTGGGCGCCAAAGTCATCCCGCCGATCATGACACACATCGCCAGGACGCAAAACCATGAACTGTTCTTGCTCGTCACCCTAGCCATCAGCCTTGGAACCGCCGCCGTCACGCAGTTGATCGGACTCTCCCTCGCGTTGGGGGCCTTCCTGGCCGGCCTCATTATCAGCGCATCCGAGTATGGGCACGAGACCTTGGCCCGGCTCCTCTCGCTCCGTGACGCGTTCGTTGCGCTCTTCTTCGTGACCATCGGCATCCTGATCGACCCTCGCGTGATCATCGACAATCTTTCTCTCCTTGCCACGATGATCGGCTTGATCGTAATCGGGATGTTCATGATTTGGACTACCGTCGTGCGGCTGTTCGGCTACTCTTGGACCACGGCATTCCTGGTGGGGGTCGGCCTCACTCAAATCGGTGAATTTTCGTTTGTCCTTGTGCAGGTCGCCAAAGCGGAAGGCCACGTCGACAGCGCAGTATACAACGCGACGCTTGCCGCCTCTGTCATTACCATTCTCATGAATGCGGCTCTTGTGAGGTATGTGCCCGGTTGGTTCGTCCGGCGGCGACTCGACCATGACAAGCACGACATGGTACCAGGACATCCGGAAGGCGAACCGCTCCAGCAGCATGTCGTGGTGTGTGGATTTGGACGAGTAGGGAGCTCGCTCGGAAGAGCGTTGGAAGTTTTCAATCTGCCTTATGTCGTCATCGACCGAAATCCGGACACGATTCGCCGACTACAAGGTCGGGGCGTTCCTTGCCTCTATGGAGACGCCTCGCACCGCGAATTGCTGGTGAAGGCCGGAACGGCAGACGCCTCTCTGATTATTGTGGCTTTGCCTGAAATTGAATCCGCTGCCCTCGCAGTCGGTCGCATGCGCAGTCTCAATCCCAACGTTCCGATTTTGGCCCGTGCACATGGATCGGCAGAGGCGGAACGACTCAGTGCCCTTGGAGTAACAGAGGTCATCCAACCGGACGTCGAAACGTCGGCGACACTTATCCGACATGCCTTGGCCTGGTTCGGGGTGCCGAAGGATCACGTTCTGGACTATGTGGAGCAATACAGACAGTCCATGGAAACAAAGCGGCAGACGAAGTAACCGAGCAGAATGCCCATGACCCAACACAGCGCACCCACACAATATGGTACTGCGTCTTGTAGACCCTGTGGGCCACTCGGTGCAGTTTCACGCATGCCGGTCTACCGGAAGCCGCAAGACCCTGCTCACCCCCCGCCGTGACAGACGGCCTATTCATGTTTTCACTCCCGTACCGCTACGGCCTATATCGGAGTTGGAGGTCTATGCCAGTCGTGCCCTCTTGCAGAGAGATGCGACTCACAACAACCACATCCTCTTCAACTAGGACCGCGGAGTTTTCGGACGAAGTCAATGTATGAGAACAAGAGCCCTTGAAGCCGAGAGAACTGGTTAGGATCTCCCAGATTACCGTTATCATCAAAGGCCTGATGCGCGCGAGGCACACCCATCATCTCGGGATACACATGGGCTCCGATGACCTCAAACGGCACACGTGTGTGCCACAGGCTGCGCACGGCGCCGAGCCCACCGGGCGACGCTCCGATCAATAAAATGGGTTTTCCTTCAAGCGGGGTCGGCTCGGCTCGAGACGCCCAGTCGATCGCGTTTTTCAACGTGCCTGGAATGCTTCCATTATACTCGGGGGTGGAGACGACCACACCATCGGCACTCTGAGTACGTCTGATCAATTCAAGACCGCCGGCCGGAATGCCCTCTCGCGATTCAAGATCACCATCATACATCGGCATCTCAAATTCACGAAAATCGGCAAGGTCGACGTCCACATCCGGCACGCTGCGCAAAATATTCGCCGCCTGCCCGATCAACTTTCGGTTGAATGACGCGACGCGCAGAGAGGCCGCAAAGGCCAGTATCTTCATTGTCGGATCCTTTCGATTTCGTTCTACCGTTCAACACACAGTTCCGATGTAGGGATCGATTCCTACGCCGCCAGGCCCCCTTACCTGATCTGAACCCTCCGGCCATCATCCGTCGTCACGCTTCATCGCCCGATTCTGTCTGTGCTTTTTCCCAGAGACGAAATCCTCCGGTGAAGGCATGCTTGTTGTTGCCGAGATGCACGTCTTTCGGCAGTCGCTTGAGTCGTTTAGCATTGCCGCCGCCCAGCACGACGTACTCGACCTGCAGCGCGCGACGAAGGGCTTGCGTCACCTGCCCTACTTGTCGCCGCCATTTTTTCTTGCCGCAGCGCTTCAGCCCGCGCAATCCTACATAGTGTTCATAGGTGCGGCCTTTGCTGTAGGGGAGGTGCGCCAACTCCATCGGAGCGAGTACCCCATCGATCACCAAGGCTGATCCCAAACCAGTGCCGAGACCGAGGAACAACATACGCCCGCCTTGGTAGCTGCCGAGCGCCTGCATCGCCGCATCATTGATGACCCTGACTGGTTTGCCGAACGCTTTCTGAAAATCGATCTCGACCCATCCTTTGCCGAGATGTTCTGGCTCGGCCGCCGGGCGACCGTTCCAAACAGGGCCAGGATATCCAATCGACACCGCATCGTAGGCCCAATCGACCGTGGCACGTTTCACGGCATCGACCATGTCTTTTGCCATCATCGTTGGGCCGGAAGGGATTTTGCGAGGCGTCGAACGTCCAGTTGCCAGCACTTTCACATTGGTTCCGCCCACGTCGATCACAAGAACCTTGCGGTGGTTAGGCGAAGACCCGCTGTCTTGTCTCATTCAATGAGCCTCCATTCTCGACGGTCAAAAAAGGGCGGAGATAGCTGGCTCCGCGGTCGACCGGTCGTTTCCATCGTTGTTATAAAACCTGTCGCGTTGCCACCTGCAGCTCTCCCTTCAAATCAAGCACGTCGTATCGCGTGACCGCACCTTCGCGCCAGAACCGAAGATCAAGCGTAGCCTTGCCGACGCGCAGCTGGCGGACCGTGAGGTCCGGCAACCAGGGCGGCAGCAGAGGATTGATATACAGCATTTTCTTCGTTGCCTCGGCGTCCAACCCTAAAATGGCGCGCAGGAAATGAAACACGCTCCCTGCCGCCCAGGCCTGCGGCACGTTCGCTCCCAAATATTGCACCGGGAACGTCCCCGGCTCTCGTTCCGTACCGGCATAGAGTTCCGGTAGACGGTTGAGGAGAAAGTAGCGCCCGGCCTCGCTGATATCGCGGGCAATCATGGCCGCTTCTTCGGCAAACCCATAGCGTTTGAAGCCCATGGCGATGATGCCGTTGTCGTGCGGCCATACCGACCCGTTTTGATAAGAGAACGGGTTATAGGCGGGGTTTCGCTCGGACAGGGTTCGGATGCCCCATCCACTCCACATATCCGGTTCGCGCAACCGCCGCACCACTCGCTCGGCCCGGTCCGGACGGACGATGCCGCTCCAGAGGAGATGACCGGCATTGGACGCAATCGTTTTCACTGGTTTCTTTTCCCCATCCAAGGCATAGGCATAGAAACCGAGATCTTCGCACCAGAACCGCTCTTCAAACCGTTGCTGAAGATCCATAGCCTCTTGTCGGAGTGTCGCCGCCCACGCGGGGTCGCCCAAATACGCCGCCGCCTCGGCGGCCCGTCGCTTCGCGTCGAAGGCATACCCTTGCAACTCGCAGAGGGCCTTCGGCCCTCGCACCAATGAGCCGTCCGCGTAGACGACCGCATCGCCGGCGTCCTTCCATCCCATGTTTTCGTAACCCTTGGCTGAGCGAGTTTGGTACTCCTGAAATCCGTCGCCATCGCGATCTCCATATTGGTCGATCCAACGCAGGCATCGCTTGACGACCGGAACATAACGAGAAAGGAGCGCATCGTCGCCCAGCCACTTCCAGGCTTCATGCCACGCGATGATATAGAGGATGGTCGCATCGGCGGTCCCGTAGTAGGGCGTATGCGGAATGCGCTTGAAATGCGCCAACTCACCGACCCGTAGCTCGTGAGGCATTTTCCCGGGTTCCGCATCGCGATCCGCATCCATATCGGAGGCCTGAAGCTCAGCCAATCGCCTGAGCGTGCCTCGGGCGAAATCCGGATAGACCGTCATGTTCTGCAGGCTGACGATCAAACTGTCACGGCCGAAGACGCTGACGAACCAAGGGACCCCGGCGGCGGCCAGCAGATCTTCCGGATGTTCCTCGTCGACGGCAAGACGTAACGCGGCCATATCCTCAACCGACTGCCGATACAGCCGATAGAATTCTTCATTCGACGTGGTGATCTGCGTCGTGACCTGCTTCCACTGCGCCAGGCGTTCGGCGGTCCCGGAGTCCTCATGCGCGTGTGCACACTCGCTGGGCGCCCGGCGGACAATCTCGCCTTCCTGAATGTCATATTTACAGCAGGCATGCCAGGTCTCACCCGGCGACAGATCGACTGAAAAGTTGATCCGACCGTTGCCGTAGAGCGCCTTCGAGTCGCAGTGCTCCAGGAGCACCGTCAGGGCCCGTCGAAAGTCGCCGTGCGTATAGCGGGTGATCACCTGTTGGTCATCATCCACCCACTTGGTTTCAATATGACCCCGGCGCGTGAGCTCCTTGGCCCTGACTTCAAAGATGTCGGCGAAGTCCGCGCGGATCAGAAGTTCGAGATTGAAGCGAACACGCGTGGTGCTGTAGTTGCGAATATCGATGTCCTCGTGAAGCGCCTCTCCGATGGAGCGGCCCAGCACGAGTCCGAGCGTTCCGGCCGGAATCGTTCCATGCTCCGTTTCGACCTTTGGATTGACGAGGTAGGTGCGCGAGGCATAGTAGGCGATGGCGCCGGAATTGAGCAGAACCCATCGCTTCCCGTCTATGTACAATTGAGACCGGTTGAGGTATCGCGTGTCCCGCGAATAGAACCCCTGGTCGGAGGCCCCCGTGATGGAGCCGTCAAGCTCGGACACCAAGAACGAATGTCCGTGGTTGATTGTCATAACGGGAGGGCCGACCGTGACTTTCGGCGCCATATACTCTACCTCCGGGTTGAGGAGCGACCTTTACTCCGAATAGTCTCGCTTGATTCCGTGGACTCTCCTTTTTCGACCGACTCCCCCGCAAGCCCATCAATCAATACCGTCATCCTAACCGGTCACGAGCACGAGCTTGCATGACAGAGGCAAGTCCTCTTATGCCCCGATCCGTATAAAACTATAACTTCAGCGCCTTGATTGGCGACACCACCGCCGCCGGATTGTTCTTCCATATCGACTCATCAGCGTCAACATACAGTTCCACTTCATTCCCATCGGGATCCTTCAGATAGAGACTTTGACTCACCGTGTGATCGCTCATGCCATCTATTGCAATCCCCGCTTGATCCAACTCGTGCTTGGCCTGTCGCAACTCGTCGAGACTGTCCCCGACCTTGATTCCGATATGGTAGAGCCCACGGCGAGGGCCCGGAGGAGGCCCTGGCGCATCCCCGACTTGGATGAGCAATAACTCGTGGTGCGTACGACCGGATGTCAGTGCAGCGGCAGCCCCGTTAAAGATCCGGCCTACTTCCTTAAACCCTAATAAATCTCGGTAGAAGCCGAGCGAACGTTCCAGATTCTTCACATAGAAGACCACATGACCAAGATAATGAGCTTTCATCTTTTTACCTCAATTATCCAAGTGGAATAAGAGCATCGTTTGTCTGCCTTGCTTCATCGGACACAAGAAACAGCGCCATTTCGGCGGCTAAATTCATGTTCATCGTCAACATTCCCTGCCACAGCAACAGATCTGCTTCGACGACACGCCCCAGCGTAAGTCCTCTCACGAGATCGATCAGTACATTGATCGGGCCGACCCTGTCCATTGTCTTTTCGAGCAGGCGTCGAACAGCTGACTCATCCGTGACATCGGCTGTCGCAACCTGTACCCCCTGGATCTCGGACATTCCTCGCGCAGTGCTTGCCGCATTCCGCCATACCAACCATGCAGACCCGTATCCATTCAGATCGGACGAGTGACTCACTCTTCTTCTCCCGTGATGTGATTCCATTCACGGTGCTCCAGTGTCATGACGAGGCATCTCTTGGAGATTCGGCCGACAACTCACGAATGAGAACGCATCCGTCGTTCACCAAGTCCAAGGCGCAAGGCCTCGACGTCCAACTCATGTTCCAATCGGTGCAGAACCTCGTCGCTGATCGTGCCATCATCACGGAGTCGGATCAACGCCGACCGTTCGGCTGCCAAGGTCTCTTCTCTGAGCCGAAGAAGAGCCTCACCCGTTTCCTGCTTACAGTCAGGATCAACGTCGGTGTCCGACGCGAAGCGCCGCCGGCGCCGATCATAGTGTGTGTGCAATTGCTCGACATGATCTAGTTTGGGCCATGCCTCTGCACGCAGCTCGCCCAACCGATTCAACGCCGCCCTCGCTGCGTGTTCGCGGGCCTGCATCTCTTCCCGCTCTCCCTCCGACCCTCCACGTACGCCCAGGATCTGTATCAACGGGGCCAGGGTCAACCCCTGCAACACCAACGTGGCACAAATCACCGCAAAACTGAGCAGGATAATTTCTTCGCGAAAGGGAAAGGGATGGCCGGCGTGGGTCGTCACCGGCAGAGCCATGGCACCAGCTAACGTGACAATCCCACGCATGCCGGTCCACCCCACCAAAAAAAGATGCCGCCAGGACGGTCGTGGATCCCGCGCACGAAGCGCGGGGCTGAAGCAGCGGGAGATCACGGCGGCCATTGGTACCCAGCCCAACCGCACGAGAATAGCCGTCACGCTGATCAATACTCCCCCCACAAGGAGCGACCCAACATGGTCCGGAGGAATGGCAGCCTGCAGCGCTCCCAACTGCAAACCGATGAGGATGAAAATCACGCCGTTTAAAAGAAACACGACTAAATCCCATACGGCGCGCCCCTGGATCCTGGTCGTGGGTGCCACCACGCTGCTGAAATGCTGTCGCAGATACAGACCACCCGCCACACATGAGAGGACGGCCGAAGCATGCAACGATTCTCCTGTGACCCACGCCACATAAGGAGCCAGCAATGTTACCGCGATTTCGGTGAAACTCTCGCCAATCACATGGAGTGCCCATCGCGTCAGCCACCCAACCAAAATCCCGATGGCAACGCCCACCACAATGGCGTAGACAAACTGAACCACGGTCTCGCCCAATGCAAAGCTGCCGCTGACCACCGCGGCCACGGCGGCTCGATAGAGGACTAAGGCCGTCGCGTCATTGACAAGGCTTTCACCTTCCAAAATCGTCACGATCCGCCGCGGCATGCTGAGTCGTTTGCCGATGGCCGTCGCCGACACGGCATCGGGAGGAGAAACAATGGCACCAAGCACGATGGCTTCCGCCCATCCGAACCCCAGGAAGGCATGCGCCGTCGTCGCGACGGCGGCGGTCGTGACGAGGACGAGCCCCACGGCCAACAATGAGATCGGGCGCAGGTTGTCCCGAAAGTCGCGTAGCGAGGTAAAGTAGGCGGCTGCCCACAAGATCGGCGGCAGGAAAACCAAAAAGACCAAATCAGGATTCAACGTGACGGTCGGCAAACCCGGCACCATACCCAACACAAGCCCGCCGATGACGAGCAGAATCGGATAGGGGATCAAGATTCTGTGTGCCACAGTCGTGAGTGCCAACACGACTGCAAGCAGCAGAATGATAAGTTCAAGCTGGTGGAGGCTGTCCATGTCACGGTCTTATAGTTAATGGAGACAGGTCAAAGCGCCAATGTCCGCTTGGCCATATGGTCTTCGAGATAGAAGGTTTTCATGTCCGTACCTCATGAGAAACATTCCACCTGCTGATGACCCGTGTTTCTCGTTCATACCCAAGCACACTCATTGAAGCAGTCCCGAGAACAAACAGCCTCCCAGCTTCCGGCGGAAGACCAAGCCAACAGGCAGTCAAAATCCTCAGAAGATGCGCATGCCCGAACAGCGCCACATCACCGCCGACCGTCAATGCCCGCTCGATGACTCGTTGGGCGCGACGACCGACTTGCTCGATCGACTCGCCGTTTACAACCGACGCCGTCCAGATCGACCAGTCAGGATGTTCCAACCGGATGTCCGGTGTCGTCTTTCCTTCGTAGATACCGTAATCCCATTCGAGGAGATCATCGGTCAGGTTCGCCGCATCTCCGTAACCGGCCAGTCGGCACGTCTCACGAGCGCGGCGCAGCGGGCTGCAGAGCACCAGGGCAAACTGCCGCCCGGCCAACGATCGACCGACGGCAATAGCCTGTCCCTCACCCGTCGGAGTCAGCGGGGCGTCGGTTCGACCCGTATGCCGCTTGGCGGTACTCCATTCCGTTTCGCCGTGCCGGATCAGCCATAGCTCTTGGCGATGCTCGCTCACGTCTTTTCGACAGCCGGCTTACTTGCTGCCCCATGTTCATCCCCGGATCTCACATCAAACGCCAGAATGTGATACGGCTTCCCTGAAAAAGTAAATTCCCCGACATGCGCCATTCCAAGTCCATCCACGTGGACACGGAGAGAATGTGGGTTATCATCGGCGACGAAGGCGACCCCGATGTCATACCGTCCGACGACTTCCTGCTGCAGTGTTTCATACAGTCCACGGAGAATTCCCCGCCCGCGGTAAGACCGATCGATGCAAACTGGCCCATAAATGAAGACACGGGAGGCCGCGAGGATTCGTCCACGATGGTCGATCGCATCGAACCGCCGCATCATGGCGGCAAGGAGGGGAAATGGTCGATTGAATTCACAGCAAGAGGCGCAGAGGTAACCGGCCAGGCGGCCTTCGCTGACGGCGACGATGATCCCGACCTGGCTTGCGATCTCATCGAGTTGCCGGCGTGTAAACTCCACCGACAAAAATCCATCCCGGCGTTCCACATCATCCAGGTTACCGACGAAGTTCGCCGCCTGCACATCGAGAATGGCGGGGATATCCTCAGGCTTTGCCCGTCTGAATTCCATAGTCTCTACCCGTTCGAGCGTGCGCCGATCCATTCTCCCCTATCGACTTCCTCCGGCTGATCCGGCATTCAATGTCCGGTCGAGATTGAAGGCGGCGCTGATCAATGCCAAGTGAGTGAACGCTTGAGGGAAATTGCCGAGGGCTTCCCCGCTGGTTCCGATCTCTTCAGCGTACAGCCCGACATGATTGGCATACCCCAACATCCGCTCGAACAGGAAACGCGCCTCTTCAAGTTTTGCACGATCAACGCGTCCTGCCCGGGCAAGGGCCTCCACCAACCAGAATGTGCACATGTTGAACGTGCCCTCTTTCCCATGCAGGCCGTCTTCTCCTGTTTCGCTGTCATACCGATACACCAACCCATCGGACATCAGCCCCCCGGACCTCGGCGAGCGAGTAATGGCCGCCAACGTCTCGAGCATCCGCGGATCGTTCGGAGAAATAAAAAACACGAGCGGCATGATCAGACTCGCGGCATCCAATGAATCACTCTCGTAATGCTGAACGAAGGCTCGACGCTTCTCGTTCCATCCTCGTTGCATGATCTCATCGTAAATCTGATCGCGCACACGCACCCACCGCGTACGATCAGCAGGAAATGACCGCTTGTCGGCCAAGCGAAGCCCACGATCCATCGCCACCCAGCACATCAACTTGGAATAGACGAACTGCCGACGGCCGCCTCTGGTTTCCCAGATTCCCTCATCCGGCTGCTGCCAGTGATCGCACAACCAGTCGAGCCGATGCCTGATTCTCGTCCACGTGTCGTGGCTGATCGGCATCACATGCTTGTTGTACAGGTAGACCGCATCCAGCAATTCGCCGTAGATATCCAGTTGTACCTGGTTATAGGCGCCGTTCCCGATACGTACCGGCTTCGCGCCACGGTATCCTTCCAGATGATCGAGTGTCTGTTCCGTCAACTCGTGACGTCCGTCGATTCCGTACATGACCTGCAGCGAGCCGCCGGCCTCTACCTCCTTGGCACGCGCCGCCAACCATTTCAAAAATTGGTCCGCTTCCTCCGTGAATCCGATTTTCAGGAACCCATAGACAGTGAAGGCCGCATCGCGAATCCAGGTATATCGATAGTCCCAATTGCGGACGCCTTCTGGGGTTTCCGGCAAACTACAGGTCGGCGCAGCGACAATGGCGCCCGTCGGCTCAAACGTCAAAAGCTTCAAACAGAGCGCAGAGCGATGCACCATCTCCCGCCATCGACCGGTATACGTGCATCGAGAGAGCCAGTGCCGCCAATATGTCACGGTACGCTCAAACAATTCATCGGCTTCACCCGAGGACGGCCACGCCCCACAGTGTTCATCCGCTTCAAGAGACCGAAGGACGAACACCGCCGATTGTCCTTCTTGCAGAGCAAAAATCGAGCGGACTCCTCGATCGTCTGGGGTGAGCGTGATATCCGTCGCCAACCCTAGGTTGAGATCCGCCGAATGAAAACTGGCGCCTTGTTTGGTCACGCGTGTGTGATGCGGTGTACGCGCGTAGTTGAAGGCCGGATGGCAGCGGACCTGAAACTCCATACTCCCTTGCATCACACGAACTCGGCGAATGAGTTGATGATGCCACGGGGAATCCGCAGGAAGACCGACCGGCATAAAATCCAGGATCTCGGCGATGCCGTTCGTGGCATGAAAGCGCGTCACGAGCACGTTGGTATCAGGCCAGTAAAGTTGTTTGAGAGAAATGTCGGCGCCGACGGCGGTAATTTCGAATCGGCCTCCCTTTTCATCGTCGAGAATGGCTGCAAACACACTGGGAGAATCGAAATGGGGGAAACACAGCCAGTCGATCGATCCGTTCAAGCCGACCAATGCCGCCGTGCGCATGTTGCCGATGATGCCGTAATTTTGGATCGGCTGGTAACTCATCGCTCCGTTGCTTTCTCCCGCCAAGAAATGTCCGGATCGATCGGTGGACGGGTCAGATCAAACGCCTCTCGGATCTGTCGCTTCCCTCGAACTCCATCGTGATCCACATGTCTCATTCTACTTCGATCGTGACTGTCGCTTCGGCAACCAATCCGCTATGATCGTGATTCGCGGCCACGATCTTGATCTCGTGTGGACCTCTCGCTAGTCCCTTGAGCACACCCTTGAACCCCCTTTGATACTCTCCATCCAGATAACAATGGACATGCGTGGCCTGAACACCCTTCGACAGCTGATACTGCACGTCGACCGAATCTCCCTTGATCACTGCGCCCTGTGCCGGACTCACGATCGTGAGTCGACTGCCGTCATCGTCGGCCGTCCAACCGTTCACGCCGGTTCCCAATGACCCCAGCCCGAGCAACAGAGCCATCACGAGAGCGCGAATGATGCCGCACCGTTTAGAGCGATTACCGATATCTGAATCGAGCGGCCGACTTCCATGTGCGTAGTCCATGATATTCTCCCTCCATATCTCAATCACGCATCACTGATTCTTTTGATGATCCGATCCTCCCGCTCGCAACATGCACCGTATCAACGAATCTGGGCCGGCTGTCATTCATCCATATCGATGATTGACGCTCATTTGGACGACGGCAACCCATGTCGAGAACGTCTCCCGTTTCACGCGGTTCGACTGTCACAGCCGTAATTTTGACGCATCATACGATTGATGGGCCATGTCATCGAGTCGTGTACCCGCCATTCGCGAATATCGTTTGCCCGGTAATCCACCAGCCTTCGGTGGCCAAAAATGTCACGATAGGCACAATGTCCTCAATCTTGGTGAGGTTACCGTTCAAAGCCTGCGACTTGTGGTAGGCCACACGTTGGGGCGTTTCCTGCCCATAGAAGAACGGGGTATCCATCGGACCAGGTCCGACCGCGGTCACAGAAATACCGCGCGGCCCAAATTCTTTGGCCGCAGCACGGGTGAAGTGTTCGACCGGCGACTTGGCGCCCGCATAGGTGGAATAACCATCCGTGAAGGCAGCTAACAGCGACGTCACAATGGTAATGAGCTTCCCATTGTCATTGAGATGCTTGCCAGCTTCCTTGATGAAGAAGTAGGCGGCTTTGGCATTGATATCGAACATCGAGTCATACTCCTCTTCCGTGGTGTCAACGATGGGCTTGCGCAGCACCTTCCCCGCGGTGTTGACAGCGATATCGATACCGCCGAAGCGTTTCTTGGCTTGCTCAAACAATGCAGCAACTGCGCTCGGCTTTGTCAGATCGCCCTGTGCAGGGTATGCCTCGGCACCCAAAGACGTGATCGCTTTGACAGTGGATTCAGCATCCGGTTTGGTCGCATCGCTATGATAATGCACCACGACTTTGGCACCGCCTTTGGCGAGCTCTCGACTAATGAGGCCGCCCAAATTCTTGGAGCCCGCGCCGACGATGGCAACCTTTCCCTTCAATGTATGATTGTTCATTGTGTATTCCTCCTCGATTTCAGTTACCCCTCCGATGCACTTTGTTTCTTGATCGCCGCAATCAACAATTCGGCCACCGCCCCGCCCGATGCCGGATTTTGCCCGCTAATCAATCGACTGTCTTCAACGGCAAACGGTGCCCAGGGCTTCTCCGCCTTTTTGTAGACCGCTCCTCGAGCAGCGAGTTCCGTTTCCGTGAGGTACGGCACGAACTTGTCGAGCTCTGCCAACTTCTCCTCTTCGTTTGAGAAACCGGTGACGTGTTTATCCTTGATCAGCAGTACTCCATTGGACAATTTGATATTCAGTAGGCCTGCGGCTCCATGGCAAACCGATGACACATACCCGCCGTTCTCATAAATTTTCCGACTAATCGTCTGAAGGGCTTTATTATCAGGAAAATCCCATATCACACCATGGCCGCCGGTAAAGTAGATCGCTGCGTAATCATTCGGATTGACCTCACTGGGTTTAAGCGTCGTGCCGAGCCGGTTCATGAATTCCTTCTTGTGGTACCAATCCCAATCAGTCGGCTCGGCCATCGCCAAGCTATGTGGGTCGATCGGCGTATAGCCCCCTTGAGGGCTCACATAATCCACCCGGAAACCCGCTGCCTCGACCTTCTTCACAAAATGCACGGCCTCGCCCAACCATAAACCGGTGGCTCGGTTCAGGTTGGGGTACTTTTCAACGCTGGTCAATACGACGAGTATTTTTTTCTCCATGGCTCCACCTCATTGTGTGTGATCTCAGATCTTCGCCGGTCATCACGTTGCCGCTCTCGATCTCGTAACCCCAGGCATGTAGCCGCATTGCGCCACTTGCCGCGACTCATCACCGCCAATAGCGAGTGGCGAGGTTAGATGCGCGATGATCTTGTCGTCGGTGTTTAGATGATTGCCGACCTCTTTGGCGAAAAAAGATATTCGATCCGACCATGACGATATCACATGTGACATCGTCAGACTCCAAGACGAGAAAGGTTAAGCCGGGTTCCGCTAATTGGTGGGCACCAGTAATAACCGCCAGTCAACGGTCTGGTGAATGTAAAGAGCGCATCGACGATCCCGTCATCAAGACCGACCATACGGCGCAACACGCGCTCAAAGCGGTCAAGAGACTCCCCGTAGGCGATGAACTCTAACCCCTGCTGATGAGCGGTCGCCCAAGGCATGGAACGCCGCACCATGAATGCCGGTGGATCATAACGTTCCTGTGCGCTCCGTTTTACATGTGCGGACACCGGCGCGTCTTCAATCTCGGCATTCGTATCGACACGACGGCCCATGATCGCATCGCGCTGATCCGATGAAAACGACCGAAAACGACCCAAGTCATGCTCCCATCGTTGGACGGCGACAAAACTCGATCCCATCAAGTCGCTCCCGGCAGGAACGACAGCCACGTCATGAGCGGCGTCACCACGGGGGTTCTCCGTCCCGTCCTCGTAACCGGTAAGATCTCTGCCATCGGCATAGAGAAAGGTATCCATTATGTCATCAAGGATAAACGCCTCATCGAGAAAGGACTGGATCTGCTCAGTGACATCGACAAGACCACCACGATCTTGCCCTCGAAGGAAACACCACAGCCCCTGCTGTGTGGATGGAACGCTGCAAGCAGGCCCGGCAAGCCCAGGAAACACACGGAGCCCTTCCACTTCTTGACCAAGCGCGCGTGCCACAGGCTCACCCACGCCAATGACGCCCCAATCAAGTGCAAAACCGTCGCGCAGCCGTCTCAATGCGGAGCGTGGATCGGCATACGGTGCAATCCGAAACGTGAGCGACCGTCCGAGCACCGGCAGGGCTGCAAGAATACTGGGTTGAGAGTAATCGATCGTCATACGGATCTCCCCAACATGAGGTGGCCGACGCTTGAATACCATCATCCTGACACACGGCATCGGCGTGCATGAATTGAGAGCGGTCTTGCTTTACAAGCCTTATACGAAAAGTCCGGCGGCCTCAGCAATCAAAGCCGCGACGTCGCCCGGGTGCGAGGCCATAGATGCGTGACTCGCCTCCAAGGTCATCGTCTTCTTGGGCTTGATACGCTCTGCCATCCATGCTTCCGTCTCCGGTGGAATCATGCGGTCATT
Source organism: Nitrospira sp. CMX1 (assembly GCF_054902215.1). Taxonomy (NCBI): domain Bacteria; kingdom Pseudomonadati; phylum Nitrospirota; class Nitrospiria; order Nitrospirales; family Nitrospiraceae; genus Nitrospira; species Nitrospira sp. CMX1. Next base: position 65,878 of record NZ_JBUBKD010000011.1, read on the forward strand.
CGCTGAGACTTGATACCAGCTTGGTTTGCTCTTCCACGCCGGTGCGCCCGATTTGTCCTCGAAGCACCGCCCGACAATCGGCTTTTGGGAGACCGCCATCACCAGTGCCTCCTTCTCGTCGAGGTCTTGGCCAAAGCTTTTCCGAAAGGACTCCTGAGCGATCCATAAGAATCCATATTTGTCGGGCCGAATGCTGCGTGCCCCGGACGGCTGTTCCCGCCTGGCAAAGATACTGCTTAAGCTATCCCCTTCGTCCGGCGCAAAGGCAGCAATGTATACAAGCCCAACAACATTCGGCACGTGCCCTGCGCCAGTAATCACTGCACCACCATAGGAATGCCCCACCAATAGGGTCGGACCATCTTGCCCTGCTGCAAGCTTGCTGGTGCGGTCGATATCATCAGCAAGCGAGGTCAAGGGGCTCTGGACCGCCAGAACTTTAAAACCCTGGTCATAAAGAAGTGGAATGACATGGCGCCAATGTGAACCGTCACCCCAAGCCCCATGCACCAGCACAATGTTCGGTTTCATAGCCATTGCCTGCTTTCCTTTCATTGCGGATAGTACAGCGATATTCTTGCGGCACGGTACGATTCGGTTGAGGATACCTTTGATGGATCCGTGTAACGTAACACGCCACCATGATCCGTCGCGTTTCCGCTCGATCAATCAGCCTATAGGCGGAACGCGGTTGCCGGCATGACCAAGGACAAAGAGATTGCTCGGGACGGTCGAGGTCAGGGGCGCCAAGCTCCTGCCTCTCGCTCAGGTGCTCGAACACACTTCCTTCTTTCCACCAAAGATGTTGGATTGGAACCCATGCATTCCGCCAATTAGCTGTCCTACGTGAAGGGGCCTTCCCCTAGAACCGTTGTTCCTCCAAGTCATACACATCGAACCACACGTAGACCGGACGGTGGTTCGGCACAAACTTCGGGATATACGCTTCCAGGTACTGCTGCGCCTGGAGGCTCATCTCGCTCAGTCTCATGTCACGCAACCGGTTGTTCCATTTCAGCACCTCGTCCGGATCCTTCACCTTGGACTGTTCGGTGATCCATCGGGCGACGGTCTCGTCGTCCGCGCCAGCGGCAACAACATCCTTAAGTTGCTCGGGCGTGATCCCGGTAAACGAAAACCATTGGCTGGCCAACGAACAAGGCCAATAGCTGTACTCACCGTTCATGTTCAGAAGCGATGCCCGACATTTGTCGACGCACCGCGCTGCGATGACATACCCGGCGAGTGTTTCTCGAGGGCTGCGTGGGTACGTCTTTCGGAGATCCTTCGCCAACAGTGTGAGCTTCTCAAAATCCGTGCTCATTGTACTTCCTCCCTCCGCGTGTTTCTTATGAACCAAGCAATGCCTTCACCTGCGCATGGGCCAACCCCGCTTCGGGCACCTGCTGCAATGCGTTGTAGTAATGTCTCCCGAATCCCTCTCCCATTTCAGACGGAGTCAGCAGACTGCGTATCGAAGCAAGCAGCGCCGTGATTCTATCACCGGATACGGAGGGGTCTTCTTCGGACAGTTCGTCGAGTCTGGAAATTGTTTGAGACAGCGGTCGCAACCAGGCAAACCATGCATCGGTCAACGTCAATTGGAGGAATGCCCCATTGGACTCGATGCGGCCATGCACTCGCTCGTATGAGACGCGTTCCGCATCCAATAGCGACTTATGTAACCGGAGTAGCGCTTGAAAGAGTTCCGTCAGGTGCGCACGCGATGGATTCTGGACGGACATGCTGGTGATTCCTTTCTGGGTCGTGCCTTCCAACGTTGTCCGGCCTTACGTCCCGATCGGAATAGCAGCGCCGTTGATTTGACACGCACCATCCGATGCCAGAAAGCTCAACGTGGCGGCGATGGATTCCGGGCTCGCCCAAGTGGACCTGTCCGCGTGAGGCATATTAGTTCGATTGCTCGGCGTATCGATGGTCGTCGGAAGCACCGCGTTGACCGTGACGCCGCTCCCGCCCAATTCCACCGCCAACACCCTGACCAGCGTCAATAAACTGGACTTGGCCACAATATAGGCCGCCGCACCTGGAAAGGGGACGACCGCCGCCCAAGCCGCCACGTGGAGAATCCGACCGACTCCTCGTGCCCGCATATGAGGGGCCACTGCCTTGGAGAGTACAAAGGCCGTGGTGACATTGAGGCTCAGCATTCTCTCCCAAACCGACAAGGAGGTGTCAGCGGCAGGACCGGAAGCAAAGGCTCCGACGAGATTGATCAGCCCGTCGATACGACCGGTTTTTGAGAGCACTTCAGTCACTACCTGCTGTACCTCCGTTTCATCTGTCACGTTTGCTTGTATGATCGACACCTCGGGCGGGGCCACTTCCGTCTGACGGGCCGTCATAAACACCCGCGCGCCTTCAGCCGTGAACGTCGGCACCACCGTTTGACCCAACGCACCTGATCCGCCGGTGATCAGCATCACTTTGTCTTTCAACTTCATGATTCTGCCGTCCTCCTCAGGGCCGAACATTCATCACGTCCAAGACCTCTTACATTCCGCACGCAGTGCCCATCACGCGTAAAGACAGACCGACAAGTGCTAAAGACGCGAGGCATGAGCACCAGCAGTATCGCATCATCGCATTAGTTATTTTTCTGTTTGTCTACCGCTGCGACCGTCGATTCCTGCCCTTGCTGGTCGGGCAACCACCCCCCACCAAGTGCTTTGTAGAGTTGCACCACCGAAGTCAGGTGTGAGCTCCGGGTCGTCGCCAGCGCCAATTCCGCATCGAACAGATTGCGCTGGGCGATCAGCACATCTAAATAATTCGCGAGACCGCCCTTATAGCGGAGATTTGCGAGACGCAAGGCAGTCTTCAACGCTTTGACTTGCCTCTCCTGTGCACCGGCCTGCTCGTGCGCCATGGCAACGCCCACCAGCGCATCCTCAACTTCTTTGAATGCCACGAGGATCGCCTGCTTGTACTGGGCGTTGGCCTGCCTCGCTTGGGCCTCCGCGGCACGTTGTTGAAACCCGAGACTATGGGCATTCAGTATTGGGCCGGTGATCGTCGGACCGACGGCACCGAACTCTCCGCCGGTCGTGAAGAGTTTGGATAGACTAGGGTTGGCGAGGCCCAAGAGACCGGTGAGTGAAAATTTAGGGAAGCGTTCTGCCTTTGCGGCTCCGATCCTGGCTGTCGCCGCGGCCAGCTGTTGCTCGGCTTGGACGATGTCCGGACGACGTTGGAGCAGCTCGGATGGAAGCCCAGCCGGTACGACCGGCGGCATCACCTGCTCGGTCAACGAAGACCCTCTGGGAATTTGTCCTGGATTTCTGCCCAGGATCAAACTCAACTCGTTTTCTTTCTGGATGATTTGTCGTTTCAAGTCGGCAATGCGCGCCGCCGCGCTTTCCCGCTCGGCTTGAAATTGTTGGAGATCGAGTCCATGAATCAACCCTTGTCTATGCCGAGCCTTGCTGATCCGGACAGATTCATCCCATGCCCCCAAGGTGCGCTCGGCAATCTCCAACTGCAGATCGAATTGCCGAAGTTCAAAATACGCCTGCGCCACTCCGCCGACCAACTGCAAAATGATCGCCCGTCGGTTTTCTTCCCGAGCCAATAGATCACCGCGGGCTGCTTCGTTTGACCGACGGATCCGTCCCCAGACATCGATTTCCCAGGCAAGGTTCCCTTGCAAGTAGTAGCTGAATGGACTGGGAAAGCCAGGGAAACGCACTCCACCCAACCTGGCGAACGGCAGATTGGTCGTGGCCGTCATCTGAGGGATAAAGTCGGTCCGTGCGATAAACAAGCGAGCCGCATATTCATCGACGGTTGCGACAACACGTTCAAGATCCTTATTTTCTTCCAGCGCAATGCGGATGAGTTTTTGGAGTTCCTGATCCTGGTAGAGCTCCCACCACGACATATTGGCGAGCGCCGGCAGATCAGCACCTTCGTTGGCCATGCGAAATGTATCGGGGCGGGGAACATCGGGGCGGGAATAGTCGGGCCCGACCGCGCAGGAACAGAACGCACCGGCAAGACCGATCACTGCGAGAATACGCACCACCTCACTGCCCTCCCGGCGCCGATGCCGACCCGAGGTTGGGATGGCTGTTTTCACGTTGTCCTCTTGAGACCGACTCAGGAACGGCTTTGCCGAACCTTCGGATCAGCACAAAAAACAAGGGCACGAACACCACCGCCAAAATGGTCGCGGCAATCATGCCGCCGAACACACCGGTCCCGATCGAATGCCGACTGGCTGCACCGGCTCCGCTCGCGATCACCAGCGGCACCACGCCAAGGATGAACGCGAGCGACGTCATCAAAATCGGTCGGAATCGGAGTCGTGCCGCTTCCAGCGCCGCATCCTTCAACGAAAAACCCTGCATGTACCGCTGATTGGCGAATTCCACGATGAGAATGGCGTTCTTCGCTGCAAGTCCGATAAGCGTCACCAACCCGATCTGGAAATAGATATCGTTTGCCATACCCGACAGCCACACCGCCGACAACGCACCGAACACCCCGAACGGCACGGCAAGGAGCACCGCAAACGGTACCGTCCAACTCTCATACTGTGCGGCCAGCACCAGAAAAACCATGAGCAGACCGAACCCGAAGGCCACGATCGACTGACTGCCTGCTTTGCGTTCCTGGTATGAAATACCACTCCAATCAAGATCGAATCCTTGAGGAGTTAAAACTTCTTGTGCCGCCCGTTCCAGCGCATCGAGTGCCTGACCTGAACTGTACCCGGGTGCCGCTGATCCCAAGACGAGGGCGGTATTGAATCCATTGAAGTGCGTGACGGGATCGGGCCCGCTGGAATAACTCGTGGCGACCACCGTGTCGAGCGGAATCATCGCCGGAGTGTTCCCATTCTTGGCTCGGACATAGATCTTGCCGATATCGGCCGGGCGGGATCGATACTGAGGTTCCGCTTCGGTTTGTACTCGATAGACACGTCCGAACTTGACGAAATCGTTGATGTACAGATTGCCGAAATAGGCTTGAAGCGTATCGAACACTTCGGAAATCGGCACACCGAGCGCTTTGGCTCTCTCTCGATTGATCTTGGCCTGGACCCTGGGAGCACTGACACGAAAGCTGGTACTGATCGCCCCGATGGCAGGATTCTGCCTGGCCTTTTCGACGAATTCCTGAGCGACCGCGCCGAACTGTTTAAAATCCCCGCCGGTCGGGTCCTGAAGCTGCACGGAAAATCCGCCGGTCGCGCCGAGGCCGCGAATCGAGGGAGCATTGAACGCCAAAACCAGCGCGCCGGGAATTTTTGCAAACTCTCGGAACGCCCCGCCGATCAAGGCCTTGGCATGGTCTTGTGGTCCCTTCCGCTCATCCCAATGTTTGAGAGGCGCAAAGAGGGTGGCCGTGTTAGTGCCCCTCGTATTGAACACAAAGTTTTGTCCCGAGAGGGCTTGCGTTCCATAGACCGCGGGCAGGGTATGATAATACTGCTCAATCCGATCGAGGACAACATCCGTCCGTCTCTTCGAGGCCCCATCCGGCAACTGCACGATCGTGATGAAGTACCCCTGGTCTTCCTCCGGCAAAAACGCAACGGGGATGGCCTTAAACAAGCTTGCGGTGATGCCGATGACGATGCCGCACAGCGCCAACGAGATCACCATGTGTCTCAAGGTGAGCGCCACACCCTGCACGTATCGTATTTGGGCCCAATCGAATATTCGGTTGAACAGCCCGAAGAAACCTCCGCGTGGTCCATGGCTCGGCTTCAGCACCAGGGCACAGAGAGCCGGGCTCAACGTCAGGGCAACGAACCCAGAAATAGCGACAGATACCGCGATCGTGATCGCAAACTGTTTGTACAACTGACCGGTGATTCCACCGAGAAACCCGACTGGCACGAATACCGCGCAGAGTACCAGGACAATGGCGATCACCGGACCGGCGACCTCCCCCATGGCCTTTTTTGCCGCGGCGTTGGGCAAGAGCCCATCCGCCATATGGCGTTCCACGTTCTCCACCACCACGATGGCGTCGTCGACCACGATCCCGATCGCCAATACCAACCCAAACAGAGTCAGCGTATTGATCGAGAATCCAAGGGCCGCCATCCCCGCAAAGGTGCCGATCAACGACACCGGAACCGCCATGACCGGAATCAACGTCGCACGCCAACTTTGGAGGAAGAGATACACCACGAGTATGACCAACACCATGGCCTCCCCCAAGGTCTTCACGACCTCCTTGATGGAGACGTCGACGAAGCGGGTAGTGTCGTACGGGATATCGTAGGTAACGCCGGGTGGAAAAACTTTGCTCAACCGATCCATTTCGCCGCGAATGCGCTTGACCGTATCGAGGGCATTCGCACCGGGGGACAGAAAGGTCAGAAGGAGCGCGGTCGGCTTCCGATTGTACCGGCCTTCGAGCACGTACGATTGCGCTCCGAGCTCGACGCGCGCGACGTCTCTCAGACGGACCATCGACCCATTCGGCATGGCACGGACGATCATCTCCTCGAACTCCCGCACGTCGGACATCCGCCCGTCGGTGATGAGCGGAAGCGTGAGTTCCGTGTCGATCGGCATGGGTTCCCGCCCGACGGTTCCGGCCGGGAAGTCGCGATTCTGCTCGCGCACGACATTCACGATATCGGTCGGCGTCAGATCCAGCTGCGCCATGCGCACGGGGTCGAGCACGAGCCGCATGCTGTAATTCTGCTGCCCGAAGACAAGCGCATCCCCGACACCAGGCAACCGCTTGATATTGTCGAGAATGCGCAAGATCGCAAAATTTGAGAGAAAGAGCGCATCTTGCTGCGGATCCTCGGAGTTCAGCACCATGACCGTCAGCAAGTCCGGCGACATTTTCTTGACGGTGACGCCCTGGCGAACCACTTCGGGCGGCAGCTGTGGTTCAGCGAGTTTCTGCCGGTTCTGGGTTTGGACCTGCGCAATGTCGACGTTCGTCCCGATTTCGAACGTAAGCTTGATGGTCATGTGACCGTCGTTCGTACTCGTGGAGTCAAAATACAAGAGACGATCGATACCCGGCAGTTGCAGCTCGATGGGGCGTGCCACCGATTCCGCCACCACTTCCGCGCTCGCACCGGGATAGTCGGCCTCGATTTGCACCACCGGAGGAGTGATCTCCGGAAATTGGGCGATGGGTAAGGCCTGCATGGCCACCAGCCCCACGACGACGATGACGATGGAGAGGACCGACGCAAAGATCGGACGATCGATAAAAACGCTGAGGTTCATTTCGGCTTGTCCGTACCGTCGGCGACCGATGACGGAGGTGTGGTGAGTGTCGCTGCAGACACGGTGATGGGTTTGACCTGAGCGCCGGGGAGGACTCGCTGAAATCCATCCACCATCACTCGCTCTCCCGCATGAAGTCCTTCTTCAATGAGCCACTGATTGCCCTGCCAGTCCGTGGCCTTCACGTCTCGAACCTCCACCTGCTCGCCTTGACCGACGACGTAGACGACGGCCCCCTTAGGCCCCTGCTGGACCGCCCGCTGCGGAATGAGAATGGCCTGCGGCTTCGACACGCCGTGAAAGCGTACGGTCACGAATTGCCCGGGCATGAGCAATCGATCCGGATTGGGAAACACCACGCGCGCCTGCCGAGAACCCGTCTCGGTCCGTAATCCGACATCCGCAAAATCCAAGACACCCTCATGAGCGTAACTCGTGCCGTCCACAAAGATGATGGTGCCCGTCAAGCTGTAGATACCCGGGTGCTGAATCCGCTTTGAAATCGTGTCCCGTCTCCGTTTGAGCAGAAAGCTCTCCGGCGCGCTCACGATGACATACATGGGATCCACTTGATGAATGACCGTCAGCAAATCCGTCTGAGCGGTCACCAATCGACCCTGATAGAAACGCGTGCGCTCGATCAATCCGTCGACCGGAGCGACGATGATGGTATTATTCAAATCGAACTTGGCTTTGACCAAATCCCCATTCGCCGCCTCCAGCGATGCCCTGGCCGCAAGATCTTCCGCTATGGCATCATCGACATCCTTCTGGCTGACGGCATCCTCGACGAGCAACGGCTTGACGCGCGCCAGATTCTGCTTGGCCTGAACAAGCCTTGCCTCCGCTTGCGCCACTCGCCCCTTGGCGCTCGCAAAGGCCGCCTTGAAGGGCACAGGGTCGATTTCGTAGAGACGATCGCCTTGCTTGATATCACGTCCCTCGGAGAAGAACCGTTGTTTGATGATGCCGGTGACTTGCGAACGGATCTCGACGATGCTCGACGCCTCGGCTTGCCCGATAAACTCCGGTTCATCCGGCACAGTCTGAGACATGACCTCGACGATTTGAACTTCCGGGGTCGGGCGGGGCGGGGGGGCACTCGCTTCTCCTGTACAACCGAATAACCCGAGCATTCCGACGACAACACACGCACCCTTGACGACGCTCCTCGAAACCATGTCAGCCATCACGACGTTCCTCTACCTGCTCACTCATCCCTGAGGGGTAACCCGGCAAAGATCTTCCGGCGAATCTTGGGCTAGCGCGGCCTTCTCCGTCAAGTGAGCGGAATACTCGATGCATCGCTCTCGCGTAAGACTGGAAACGCTGCACGCATGAATCCATCATGGTCATTTCCTCTTATATGCGAGGACAACCCCGGCCTTTTGCACTTCTCGATAAGGAAGAAGCCATACCAATGATTCATCACTCAAATCTCCCACCTGAACGCGATTGCCCCACGGATCGCGAAAGTCACAGCGGAAATCAGGATGGAGCTTCAACTTGTACTTCTTCGTCAGCTTGCGCCGAATCTCTTTGATCTGCTCTGCATCGCGGACCATCAGCCCAAAGTGTTTCGTGCGATCCGGCTGCAATGTCTCGACTTCAAAAATCGCCAAGAACTGATGCTCACCGAGCTTGCACCAGACCGCTCCCTCACCCCCGCGCAGCATCTTCAGATCGAACACGTCTTGATAGAACCTCGCGGCCTTCTTGGCATCCGTGACTTCGATCGCAACATGGTTACATCCATAGACTTGGACTGCCATCCCTCACCTCCTACTGGTCAAGAATCGGCGGCGGCAGAAAGGCCGAACCGAACCTTCTCAATGCCTCCCAGGAACACATCGACAGGCTGCGCGCCGGAGATGGCATAGGTGTTCTCAATGACAAAATACGGGACTCCGCTTATCCCTAACCGGCGACCGACCGATTCTTCGGCCTTGACCTCTGCGGTTCCCTCTTCACCCTTGAGAAACCGTTCCGCGTTCAAACCCGCACGATCGGATACCTCAATGAGCACAGAGACAGAACCGATATCCAGGCCTTCTTCGAAATAGCCGTGAAACAACTGGTTCACCACCTCATCTTGACGACCTTGTGTGCCGGCATACCAAATCAACCGATGGGCCAGAAAGGTATTCGGAGTCCTGTCGATCTTCCCGAACGCAAAGGAAATCTGTTCGCCCCTTCCCGCTTCCAAGAGATGTGCTTCCATGTCTTGGAAGACCTGTAGATTGCCGAACTTGGTTTCCAAGTAGACTGTGCGATTCATCCCTTGTTGCGGCATCGTCGGATTCAGCTGAAAGGGTCGCCATGTCACTTCAGCGTTCACCTTGTCTCCCATTTGCTTCAGCGCCCGTTCCAATCGCCGCTTGCCCACATAGCACCACGGGCAGATGACATCCGAATAAACATCGATGTTCACCGTCCGTTCACTCACGACAGATGCCCCATCTTGCCCGCCTTGTAGTCCTCGACCGCCTGGACGAGTTCAAGTTTGGTGTTCATGACAAACGGACCGTAGCGTGCAATCGGCTCTCCGATCGGTTGACCGCTCAAGATCAAGAGCCGGCTGTCTGCACGAGCCTCGATGACCACCGATGACCCGTTCCGTTTGCACACGATTAATTCCGCCTCTCCTGCTTCACCAGCGCCATTTACGGACACCAGTCCTTGCAGCACGAAGACCGAGGTATTGTGCCCATCGGGCAGAGGCAACTCCGCGCGTCCGCCGGCTCCCAGTGCCAAGTCATACAGTTCAATCGGTGTAACCGTACGGGCCGGTCCCTTGTGCCCCTGGAATGCGCCGGCAATGACACGGAGGCGACCCACTCCACCATCAAGCGGGACATTCGGAATATCAGCGTTCAGAATCGTTTGATAGCCTGGTGCCGACATTTTCTTGAACCGCGGGAGGTTCACCCAAAGTTGGATGGCCCGGAACATCCCGCCTTTCTTCGCCCAAACAGCTTCATGCAGCTCTTCGTGCACGACCCCGGAGGCTGCCGTCATCCATTGGACATCGCCGGGGCCGATCACCCCGGCATTGCCGGCAGAATCTCGATGGACCACAGATCCCTGGTACATGATCGTGACCGTTTCAAATCCCCGATGAGGATGTTCACCGACACCGCGTGGCTGGTCGGTCGGCTCAAAAGCCTGTGGCCCTGCATAGTCGAGTAAGAGAAACGGATCGACGGCCTGGTCCAGATCGTTGCTGGGAAACAGATTGCGTACAGGAAATCCGTCTCCTACCATATGGGCCGATCCCGGTCGATAGACTCCGAGCACCTCTTTAGGAATCAGCGTGCTGGCCGTCATGATGTCCTCCTGGCTCCGCATTATTCATGAATGTTTCTCCTGCACCCGCGGATATGTCACTCCGAATCGGCACAGGCTACACCATCCCCCGTAATGCTTCTGAGAGAGTGACCGTCCCGCGCACCAGCTTATCAGGCGTCTCATACCCGATTGCTCCGGTCGAGAACGAGGTATACATCTCTTCGAACAGTTTCGCCGCCTCATCGGAAAACCCAAACGACTTAAATGTCGGCACCACAGCGCTCAGGGGTGCATGTTGCGCCGTGACCGGCTTGCCCAGCAGCTGACCCAGCGCAGCGGCCACATGATTGGGGCTATAGTCTTCCGGACCTGCCATTTCCACGATCTGTTTGGCCGATCCACCAGCCATCAGATGTTCCGCCCCGATCCGACCGATATCCTTGGTTGAAGTCATGGGAATCTTTGCTTGAGGCGCAATGAACGTCGGGAGAACTCCTTCTGCTTTCGCCGCGCCGATCACCGGCGCCCAGTTCTCCATGAAATAGGAGGGACGAAGAATGGTCAGCCGCTTGGCAGTACGGCCAAGCGCCTGTTCGCCATAGCTCGCGGCTCGGATCGGGCCCGTCCCTCCGGCAATATGTCCGCCGACCGACGACAGAAAGACAACATGTTGCACTCCGCTCTTCTTAACAGCTTCTGCCGCACGATCCATCCGCGCTCGTTGATCCGCCAACCAGGCCTCGGCACCATAATTCGGTGGCACCAACAAATAGACGCCTTTCGCTCCTTCGAAGGCCTTGATCAAAGCGGAGCCATCATCCAACGACGCGACCGCGACTTCCGCGCCTTTCGCCTTCCACGCGGCTCCTTTGTCAGCCGAGCGGACAACGACCCGCACCGGCTGTTTCTTACTCAGCAAGGTGTCCACAACCGCAGATCCCGTATTCCCTGTCGCCCCGATGACTACAAACATGATGATCCTCCTTTGCTTATTGAAACTCGCTATACCCAGCATTCACTGCTACATGATGGCGACGGTGTCATCACTTGTAACCTGTGTCCCGACACGCCGCGTCACTCTCACTCCCTCACACATGGGCAACTTGCGTTCCAACTGGATCTCTCCGACGTGATGCGCGCTATGTTGTTGGAATATGTGGAGATTCGATGAATTGATGTCGCCGGTTGGAAAGCAAACCCTTTTAGTCCGGTGTCGACCAAGCGGCACTGTGCCGAATGATCGGCGCCGACCTATCGACCCTCTGCTACGATTGGAGTCATGGCAACTATTCGTTTTCTGACCTGCCTGTTGATCACTGTAGCCATAACATGGTCGCCTTTCCTACAACCTGGAATGGCAGCAGACGATCTCCCCCGATCCGCTCATAGTGGACCATTCCGTGGCCTCCTCACCTCTTACGAACGGATTCCGATCGGGACGCTCCTCGCCCACCCTGATCGATATCAGATGAGAGAGATTCGGTTGAGAGGTACGATCACAGCCGTTCAGACCGAGATCATCACGAATCGGATGATCTGCGGCTTTGCGCACGAAAGCACCACCCTGACCGTTGAAGATGACAGTGGACAGATCGAACTCATTGAACGTGGAGCCTGCGGCCAGAACATAGGGCAGCTGAAAGCACCGATGCTGCAGGCCGGTCAACAGATCGATCTGTTGGTGCTGATCAGTATCCCAACCGCCCTGAGCACGCTTGGCTTACCCGTAGAGGCCACGATCCGTTTTATCGCCCCGGCGCGGGAGTAAGCGTTGCGTCTCGCACGACTCAGTGAGAACCTAGTTACCTTGCCGACGGAACGAAGTCGTGCAATCTCACAATCCGACCGATTGTATGAGCTTGCCGATAATACCGTTCATCGGCGGTGATCAGCACCGTTCCAGGTTCGTACAATGCCACGGCGTGATACAGCGTATCGAAGACATGCGGTGCGAGTGAGGCAGAGAGATCACAGGCCTTCTGATAGACCTCACTGTCCGTTATGACCGGCAACTCAAGCGCGTCCAGAAGGGAAACGGCTCGGCGTGCCCGCCAGGATCCAAACGTGCAATGACCGCAGCCACCTCAGCCAACCAGTGCGGTGGTTGCACGACAGCGAGCCAACCCTCTTTGATCAACTGGAGAATCTGGAGGGCCTAAAACGAAGGGCACTCTGCGGCACGATCAACAAAGACTCACTTCACAATCACACTGACATCAAGCACGACCGTCGTCACGGTCGCTTGCGTCTCCTCGCAGCTTGAATAGCCTTCTCAGTCACCCGCCGCGTCTGCTTTCGTAATGACAAGAGCTGATCAACCACCTTGGCTCGACGCTGAAGTCTCCGGCGCTCTTCCACAGCTTGCCGCATGAGCTCGGTCAACACCGCACTCTTATTCTGCCGTCGAAACGCCTTGTCAAACGCATCCTTCACATCCGACGGGACACTAAAATTCACTGTGGCCATCGCAGAACTCCCATTGTTGAAGACTTCAACAAATGGTCCAGTTCCTTCCCGCACCACTCAGACTCTATGTAGTTCTGGGAGAGAAGCAGCAGAAGGAGGATACTACCCTTGACCTTCGCAACAAGGTCGTCGCTGAAGACATCACCCGGCTTGAGTTGATGATCGATGAAGAGGTTCTTGCGTAAATGGCCTGGACCGGTGTTCAGGTTGTGGGCGAGCGTCGTCACCCACCCGTACTGTGTAACGGAGCCGAGCGGTTTCTCGTTATCCGCATGGGCATAGCTGACGAAGACATCGTAGGTCTGCCCCGACCCGTCCGGCACGCCACCCTCCCAGGAGGTTACGTAGGGCAGCAAACGTATCAGGAGGGGGAGTTCGATGCAAGGTGGGATTCAGCTGTGGCGATGAGGACACATGGCATCTGCAACAAATAGTCATCGCACGATGGTCACATCCGCAGAGGTCTTGAGAATCCTCTACACAATGTACATGACTCCTGGCAGCCCCTTGAGATCTGCGTCACCGGTCACCACCTCCGCTTCCTGATCTCGCCCGGTGGCATAGACAATCGCATCAGCCATCGCAAGTCCATGCTGGAGACTCAGATCGGCAGCGAGCAAGGCAATCGACTCCGTCAATGCAATCACATGAGTCGCGTGGAGACATCCGGCAAACTGCAAGGCCGTTCCTCTCCCAGCTCTCGTTTAATTTTCTTGTAGACCTCATACAGCACAATCGTTGGTGTAATAAGACGGTATCGGGAAGTGAGATAGGCGGCATACCGGTTGGCCCTGGGGCCATCCCTAAAGAATTCAATCCAACCACTGGAATCCAGAAGGATTTTCATTCACGATCCTGCTTCTCTCTCACATGAGTCGTCGTCATTCCTCTGAGCGCACCTTTCAGCGATTTGAGAGGCACTTCCGGAACAAGCGTAATGACGCCTCCCTTTTCAACAACCAGCAAGCGTTGTCTTGGCACCAGATGAAGCTTGTCTCGCACCGCTTTCGGTATCACAACCTGAAACTTAGATGAAATCGTGGTTGTCGCCATGGCAAATCCGCCTAGAGTAGTAGGATCGATCATAGAACCGTTTTACTTCACTCATCAACCCAAACATCGTTTAGAACCTTTTCTTATGAGCGAATTTCCCGTCGTCATACATTGAATGCCCATTCTCCTCCATACGCCTCCGGCTCACCGCCATGTCATCGGGGCCACACTGCTAGGAGATACGTAATCAGTTGGCCTTTGCGATCACCTGACACACCGGGCCATACGGCTTTAGCCCTGAATCGGCCGTGAGTAAACGTAAATGTTCGACGTGAGCTTGCGCCAACAAGATGCGGTCAAAGGGGTCACGATGATGGAGTGGCAACCGCTCCAGAGCCAGCGTGTGCGGCACAGACACCGGCAATTCTTGAAAACCACTCGCCGTGATTTTGGCGGCGAGTTCGTCTGGATCGGCAACAAGCTTCTTCACTTGAATCTTAATGACCATCTCCCAGAGTGAGGCGGCACTGACATAGACGATCGGCGTGGTTTCGATCTGGTGATAGATGCCTTTCGGAAGTCGTGGGGACTGCACCACAAACCACAAGTAGATATGGGTATCTAACAGGAGATTCATACCTCATGCTCGAAGGCAGCCAGCACCTCCGCTGGTAACGGCTCATCAAAATCGTCCGCAATAGTGACACGCCCTTTTAAGAGACCGGGACGACGGACAGGAACAGGCGGATCAAGCGGTCCAAGCTGCGCCACAGGTGTCCCGTCTTTGCAAATCGTGATCCGCTGACCTTTCGCTACAGCAGCCAAGAGTTTTGAAAAATGGGTCTTGGCCTCATGAATATTGACGGTCTTCGTCGTAGATTTCATCAGCTCCCCCATGCGGACTAACATTAGTCTACTTGTGCCCCACGGAGCAGTCAACTCAATCGCCTCCACATGTCCAGCCACGCTAGAACTGTCAGTTTGTGCTCTCAGTGGTAAAGACCTCTTACCAGACCAATATGGGAATACCTACCCGTTAGGCCTGGGACATGCCATGCTCATGTGAACTCTAGGTATCGGAAGCTGCCTGGCGAGAATGCGATCGAGGATGATGAGTGAGGTTAGGATCTCAACGGTTTGTGTGCCTACTCCCACCCGCTGACTTCGTAGCCTTTGTCCTTCAAACACTTCGTCACGGCGTCGGCATAGGGAGGATCCGGCTCCAGCGGTTTGAACGTTCCGCCGAGGAGTCCAACGGTGAATCCGATTGTACTGCCGGCGGCAGCTCCGATCGCAATTCCGGCGAATCCTCCGACCACTCCAGCCGATGCACCGACCGCGCCACCCAATGTGAGCCCCAGCACCGCCCCGGTTGCTGCATTGGTGCTTTGGTTGGTTCCATGCCGCAATCCAGCTTGTGCGGCACGCTGCTGACAGGAGTCGATCTCCTGTTGAGCCACCTGCCTGCCGTACATGTGCAGTTGCTTATTGGATCGTAAGAGAGGCTGCGGTCCGGTACAGGCAATGAGGCTGATGAGGAGCATACACACCATTAGCCATTTCCAGGCCCGATTGATCACGACAAATCCTCCGAGGGTGTTCCAGCCAGCTCCTCACTTCTCACCCTTCAAGAAAAATGTCGAGAATTTTTCAATTGTGCACAGCCCGGGAAATCTTTTCAGAATCCTGGAACCATGCGTCCTCCACGGTCCGGCATGCAGGTGTGACTCCTCCCATTCTTGTTCTCATCCGCAGAGACCGGATGAGTGGACACTCACCTGCCGCATTGTCCGAGCACACGTTTTCCTATATTCCTCTCTCTACCAGATCTGGCATCGAGGTTGTTTCCATCGCGCGCATCATCGAATCCTCACTCCGCTCGTCATCACACGGAAGCGCCTCGGTGGATGGTCCACTGCGTGCATTGACCGACCACCGCCCATAATCGCCCTTCTAAATAGTACTTTGCGTGGGCGGGCAGCGAGCAAGGAGCATCCGCCGAGATGCTTCCACACTCCCCCCTCACTGCCATCCCGTCACGTCATATCCCTTCTCTTGCAAACAGCGGTCGACGAAGCTCGTATACGCCTGATTGGGCTGAGAAGGCCCGGCGACCGCATAAAAGAGTCCGGTTAAGAGACCCCAGACCGCGCCGCTGGCTGCCCCGACCATCGACCCTAAACCGGCTGATGCGCCGGAAATCACCGCGCCCAACGCTCCGCTTGCAGCACCGGCGCCGGCACCGACGGCCGTATTCGTCGCCACGCGCCCAGCCTTGCCGCGGCTCTCCTCCGCACCGGCCGACTCTGCCATGGCCTTGCACGCTTCGATATCCTGCTCGGCAGCTTCTTTTCCTATCGATTGCAAATGTGCGTTTGGATACAACACCGGACGTGCACCGGAACAAGCCGAAAGCGTCAGCACGACAAAGACGGCGCTCAGCGTGACCCCCTTCATTTCCTCACCGTTCCTTTCGAGTCCTGTGGCAGCAATCGAGCCATCAACACCTCTGCTGTGACTCCCTGGACGCACAATCGCTTCCGTCGAGTCTCCGCTCCGCCGTGAATCTGAATTTGCGTTCGAACAAGGGAACACCGGTCGGCGATGAAGCGGATCAGCTCTTCATTGGCGGCACCCTGAATCGGGCGAGCCGCGACACGGATCTTGATCGCATCTCCGTGTATTCCGACACATTCTGTTCGTGACGCGTTGGGTTGAACATGCACGGTCAGGAGCACACCGCACTCACTGTCTCGTGCCAGGCTGGACGTCCACATGACGTGATGACTTAGCCCGCATTATTCATGGCGGTTCATGGCGAAATCGCAGAGCCGCGTGGCGAGAGCGGCGTGCGAAGCCCTGAGAACCTGAGGCGTCCTCGTGCAGGACGTTGCAGGTCCGAAGGGCGAACCCGCCGACCGAAGGCCTGTCACAGCAGCGGATCGGCGATTGCAGCAGAAGTGCTCATGAATCATGCGGGCTAGAAGATGGCTTTGACAAATTCGAGTATCGCCCGCTGCATATCCGCATCATCGGTAATCGGACGGGCAACGGCGACATCGCAGGCTCTCGCCGGTGGAACCCCCTGCTTGATCAAGGTCCCGGCATAGATCAAGAGTCTGGTACTGACTCCTTCCTCGAGACCATGATTTCTGAGATTCCGGACTTTTTGGCCGAGCTTGACGAGATTTCCCGCAATCGTCGGCTCCACCCCGGCTTCACGCTGAATCACCCGAGCTTCAATGTCCGGAGCCGGGTAATCGAATTCGATCGCCATGAATCGCTGCTTCGTGCTTTGCTTCAGATCTTTGAGCACACTTTGATACCCAGGGTTGTAGGAGATCACCAGCATAAACTCGTCGGCAGCTTCCACAATCTGCCCCTTCTTCTCGATCGGGAGCACGCGGCGGTCATCGCTGAGGGGGTGAATGATAACGGTCGTATCCTTCCTCGCTTCAACCACTTCGTCGAGATACACGATAGCCCCATGCTTCACGCCGACGGTCAATGGCCCATCCATCCAGACCGTCTCCTGTCCCTTGAGAAGATACCGACCGACCAAGTCCGAAGCCGTCAGATCTTCATGACAAGCCACCGTGATCAACGGTCGACCGAGCTTATAGGCCATGTACTGCACAAACCGGGTCTTCCCGCAGCCGGTCGGCCCCTTGAGCATCACCGGCAGTTTTTGCTCAGCTGCGATGGAAAACAGACCGACCTCCCCACAGACCTCGGCATAAAACGGCTCCTGCACAATCCGATACTGCGCCACATCAATTTCGCGTACCTGCTGCATCACTTCACGACCTTCGATTTGGGATGACAACCAGGAATCACCCGATTACCTGTGGTCAATGGCCCATCACCATAAACGGAACAAAGTGCCGATATCAAGCGATGAGGCGTCAGGGTCGACTCGCTATGCGACCTTCTTCCCGTCGAGCACGTCTCGGACTTTTTGGGTGAGGACATTCGGCGTAAACGGTTTATGGAGAAAGGCCGTGTCCCGCTTGCCCCCTCCCTGGTCGAACACCGGATGGTCGGGGTATCCGGACATGTACAGCACCTTGAGCTCCGGCCGCACCACCGTCAACTTCTCCGCCACCTCCGGCCCACTCATCTGTGGCATCGCCACGTCGGTCAAGAGAAGATGGATCGGCCCCAAAAATTTGGCACCTGTCAGCAGCGCCTCGATACCGTGACGAGCAACCAACACCTCATAGCCGCTGAGGCGGAGGGTCTCTTGCACAAGACCGCGAACCGAGGGATCATCCTCGACGACCAGAATGGTCTCTCGACCGATCGCTCGACTGATCAATCCACTGACGCTTGGGGCCGCGTGGACGGCCTCGTTCACTTTCGGGAAATAGATCTTGCAGACGGTTCCCTGCCCCATCTTGCTCTCAATCGCGATCGTTCCGCCGCTTTGCTTGACGATCCCGTAGACCGTCGACAACCCAAGCCCCGTCCCTTTCCCCTTTTCTTTCGTGGTAAAAAACGGCTCAAATAGATGGGCTTGCGTTTCTTCACTCATGCCATGCCCGGTATCCTTCACCTCGAGCAACACGTAGGCACCAGGCTCAAGCATCACCGTCTGACGTCGGGATCCCTTCCCGATGGTGACGTTTCGAGTCTGAATCGTCAGCTTCCCACCCGTCGGCATGGCATCCCGTGCATTCACGGCCAGATTCATGATCACCTGCTCAATCTGTCCGGGATCCGCCTTGATGGCCCAGAGCTTCTGATCGAGATCCGCGGAGAGCTCCACGACATCCTCGCCTAACAGCCGCCGCAGCATCCCGTCCATATTCATGACCAGCGCATTCAAATCCAGGACCTTGGCCGCCACAAACTGTCGCCGGCTGAACGCCAAGAGTTGGCTGGTTAAACCTGCCGCCCGATCGGCGGCCTTCTTCACTTCGTCCATCTCCCGCCGGGCAGGATCTCCGGGCGCCAAACGACTCAGAATCAATTCGCTATAGCCGCGAATGACCGTCAGCAAATTGTTAAAATCATGGGCCACGCCGCCGGCAAGCCGTCCGACCGCCTCCATTTTTTGGGACTGCCGGAGTTGCGCCTCTGTCTGGCGTAATGCCTCCTCGGCTCTCGTCCGCTCCCCGAATTGCCCGATCTTCAACCCAACATCGGCGATCATACTGATCAACTCAGGATCCGATTCGCGAACCTGATGACTGAAAAACTCGATCACCCCCTCGATGTCCCCGCCGATCCGGATCGGAAACCCAAAGGCGCTCCGAACCCCCGTCTTGGCAGCCAAATCGGCACGAATAAAGGTGGGATCCATCGATACGTCTCTGATCCAAACAGGACTTCCGCTTTCTAAAATCTTGCCGGGTAATCCCACCCCTGACTTAAAGACCTGGGACTGCACCTCGGTGATGAATTCATCGGTCGTACCCGTTGCCACCTGCCAATGGTTGAGGCAGCGCAACGTGCCTGACTGCTTCTCCAGTCTCCAAAATACCCCGAGATCCCATTCGAGACTCTCGCCGACTGCCTGAATAATTTTGGGAACCGCTTGCTCCAGGGTGATCGATTCGGAGAGCACCCGTGTCACGGCATATTGGGAAGCCAGACGCCGCTCGGCTCGACGACGATCCGTGATATCGCGCACGAACGCGCTGAAGATGTAGGTTTCTCCGATCCGCGCCGGTGAGACGGCAAGCTCCACCGGAAACTCATGACCATCCCGATGCCGCGCTGCAATTTCGATCCGCCGATTCAACACCGGACCGACTCCGGTCTTCAGATATTCGCGAACCCCGCTCGCGTGGGCCTCCCGGTCACGTTCCGGAATAATGGTCTCTGAGAGCGGCCTCCCCATCGCCTCCTCCCTCGCCCATCCAAAGATGGCCGTGGCCTGCGCATTCCACTCCGTCACGATGCCGGCCGCATCGATCGTAATCACCCCATCAAGAGCCGTGTCGACGATCGCCCGATTCCGTTCCTGGCTCTGGAGCAACGCCGCTTCAGCGGCACGCGCCCATGCGCTTTCCTGCTGCGCTTGCCGATATTCTGCGCGCAATCGGCTGGTCGACCAGAGTAGCAGCATCAAGAGGGGAAGCCAGACGGCGGCAACGATACTCCGTTCCACACGAGCGAGCATGAAGGTTCCCACTCCAAGCGTGGCCAACGTGAGAAGGACCATCACAAAGGTGATCCACTCATACCGTCGAGCCGTTGAGGTTGTTCGCTCTTCCGAATGCGTCATGTGGTCGTCCTTGTTGCGATCCAGGTCGTCAAGACTGTGGTCGGGTGATAGGCCAACTTCGCCGCACGCAAGCCTGGAAGCCCGACATCATCCATGGCGTTGATCCAAACCGCCCCTTGCGCCCTTACTACACGACAGGTTTCGCGGAAGACCCACTGGGCGAGACCGGGAACGGATCGATCCGCAACCTCCAAGAGAACACACCACGTCTGGGGAGTCAGCCAATAGCCGAAGGTATAAGCGAGGACCTCGTTGTTGACTCTGAACACCGTACCGGACACCGCAATCCGATCATGCTCCTGAAACACCAGTCGATGGGCCGGTTCGGCATCCTCCAGCAACAGTGTTCCCAGCTGATCCAGATTATGCTGACACTTCTGCGCCGCCCATCGTCGATAGAGCGCCTCACAGTCGGCCTGATCCGATGTACGATAGGGTTCGATCAGGATCGCCTGCTCCCTTGCCGCACGATTACAGAGCGCCCTCTGAGACTTGTACGGATCCCCAGCCAAGGTTGCCAGCGCCGCAGCGGAATACAGGTAATCCCCTTCTTTCGAACGGAATTGGATCCCCTCAACACGCATGTTCGATTTTTGTGAATCCATCACCTGTTCGATGCGGCTCACCGGTGAGGGACCGTTCCACCGCTGCATCAACGTAAACGCCTGGTCCACCGCCTGATCCAACGAACCTGGACCGAGCGGTGGAAGGGGCATGAACCATCCATCCGGCGACTGAGCAAACAGGAACCAGGTGCCGTCCAATTCCATCCACCAATAGGAGAGAACCGAGGTCCACATGTAGTGGTAGGGGAATGCAAATGCTGCCGGCCTATCCGCATCAAGCACGTGAGCACGTTCCACGGCAGCGGCAAATGCCGGCGCATCCGCCGGAGTGAGTGGATGGAGTCGAGGATCGGTTCGCTGTTGCATCAATCGAGTCGTCAGATGGGGAAGCTTGCTGAGAACAATCACATCATCTTGGAAACGACCGATCAGCCGCGGATGCGCAACAAGTTGTTCGACGATCGCCTCGCTCCTCAACCACTGCTCGACTTGCTCGGCATAAATCCGAACCGAACGAGACGGCTCGTCTCTCATGAAGGGACATTTCGTATCCCACCCAAGAAGCACGTCCTGGCCGGATTCGTCCCACATCAAGGCCAATGGGTACAGCCGACAATCCAGCGGCCGTTGCTCATACATGCCGCATCGACCTGACTGCGCATCAAACGCGGGGCAGAGATATCCTTCGCCGTCTGAGCTTTTAACGAGATTGATCTGCGAACCGGACTTGTTTGGGAACCATGCAGACGGGAGGCCATGCGCGACCGCTTGGGTGATTTCGTGATCCGTAAAGTAAGGGCGAAGAAAACTATCGGCCTCCGGGAAGCGGCAACAGACGTCGCAGCGGAAACAGGCCGATCCCGGCACGACTTGCGGCAGAGCCCTTACCATTTGTTTGGAACCCGCTGCAACAAGATCCATCGGGTCCCAATCATACGACGCATGCTGAAAGGTAGCAAGAACGGTTCCCATCCGACCAGTGAGCTGCCTTTTCTCATCGCATCCATAGACCCCGGATAGACCGGCCACTTGTCGACCTGCGTTGTGCATGGTAGCATCTGGCCCGTTGGAGCGAGGAAGATCTCTCCTGCGCTCTTGATCGAAGGGCAACCAGTAGGACTCGTTCAATTGCTACCGACTGCCTCTCCCTGCGCCGAACTCACGACCGAAGCAGCACGTGATCGCTGTGTCGCCATTCGCACGCAGTTGTCGCAAGCCAACCTCTTTGGATCTCCCTCCGCTGACCCCGGGTCGCACAAGGCGACGACGCCGCAGGCCACCACGACGTGGCGGGTAAGCCCCTGCCCGTTTTATTTGTCTGCTGATCAGCTGCAATTCTTCACCGCATTGGGACCACAGCTGCTCTCCTTCTATCGGGCCCTGAACCAACTCTATAGCGAGAGCGTCAAAGGGAGACAACCGGCCTGGGTGGCGGCCTCGCTCGATCAAGGAAAGCCGGAAGCCCTGGTACAGTACGGTCGGATGAAACGGTTTCGTGACGCACTGCCCGCCGTCATCCGTCCTGATGTCATCCCCACGGAAGACGGCATGGTGATCACCGAGCTGGACTCCGTTCCTGGTGGGATTGGGCTCACTGCCTGCCTGACTCAGATCTATGATGATCTTGAGGGTACCCATGCCGGCCTTGTCGGAGGACGAGAGGGGATGGTCCGTGGGTTTGCTCGTATGCTGCGAGCCATTCAACAGCAGCACGAAGGATGCATTGCCATCCTCGTTTCGGAAGAGTCCAAGGACTATCGTCCGGAAATGTCGTGGCTGGCCGCTCAGCTCCGACAGGAAGGCATCGCCGCTTGGTGCATCGAGCCGCGCGAGGTGATCTTCACGGAAGAAGGCCTTCGGTTGCGCACCGACGGGAAGGAATACCCCATTGCTGTCGTCTATCGGTTTTATGAACTGTTCGACCTGTTGAATATTCCCAAGGCCGAGCTTATCCAGTATGCCGGAAAAAAAGATCGGGTCGCCCTGACCCCTCCCTATAAGCCGGCGCTTGAGGAGAAATCCGCCTTTGCCCTCCTCCATCATCCCATCCTGAGCCGATTCTGGGAACAATCACTGGGGCCCGACTGCTTGCGGCATCTCAGAACGATCATGCCCAAGACCTGGCTGCTCGACCCCGCTCCGCTTCCGGCCATTGCCACGATCCCCAACCTGCACGTGGGAGGGCACGCCGTGGCACAATGGACGGCTCTCGAAGGGGCGACCCAAAAGGAACGCCAGCTCGTCATCAAGCCGTCGGGATTTTCCGAACTTGCGTGGGGAAGCCGAGGTGTCTCGATCGGACATGATCTGTCTCAGGCTGAATGGAGCCAGGCGCTTCGCACCGCACTCGCCGCCTTCCCGACGACGCCCTATATCCTGCAGGAGTTCCATAAGGGACGCTTGTTTGAGATGGATTTCATGGACGACGACCGCCGAACTCTGATTCGCATGTCCGGTCGCGCACGCCTGTCTCCCTATTACTTCGTATCCGAGGGAACCGTCGAGCTCGCCGGAATTCTGGC
This sequence comes from Nitrospira sp. CMX1, assembly GCF_054902215.1. NCBI lineage: Bacteria > Pseudomonadati > Nitrospirota > Nitrospiria > Nitrospirales > Nitrospiraceae > Nitrospira > Nitrospira sp. CMX1. The sequence goes on from NZ_JBUBKD010000011.1 coordinate 89,174, forward strand.
CACCGTCTGTCCGGCGGACAAGAAGATTCTTCACGGAATGAAGGACGCCATCATGGTTCCCTGTGCCGTGCGATCCGCCGGCTCTTCTCAAAGCCCCCTATCCATACAACAATGAGGAGTCGGTAGGATGGTCAACATGTCATTCCAGCAAGACCGCAGCGAACGAGGAGGCGAGGCGCACTTTTTTCGTACGTTGAGCCTCTGAGGCGAAACGAGAATGAAGCTGGAGGACGTTTTCACCATCCTGCCAAATTGGGCGTTTCACTTTCTCACTTTTCCTGGTAGCCTTAGACGACGATGGCCATGACCCTCTATCATGTCGACTGGTGCCCGGACTGCATTGTGGTTCTGCGCAAGCTGGCCGACTTGGGACTACCCTATGACCCCGTCATTGTGCCGGACAGCCGGCGCATGCGCACACAAGTATATGACGTCTCCGGTCAGTATTATGTACCAGTCCTCAAGGACGGCGATCTGGTTCTAACGGAAACTGAAGATATTCTGGCCTATTTGGACGAGCGTGCCCAAGCAGGCACCGCGGGCACTCCGACAACTACCCAGTTTCAGTCTCAAGCCCGTACCACACCAGAGGCACCACACCCAGACGACGAACATCCCTCTTGTCGGCTTAAGTAATCGACGAAGGTCAACCTATGGAAGACTGGCAGCAAGTCCTCGCTAAAAGTATCGTGAAGCCCAAAGACCTCGCCAAGCGGTTCGGCCTCGATGAACAAGAAGTCGAAGCCATTGTCGGTCCCTACCCCATGCGCATTACCCCGACCGTCCTTGAGACGATCCGGTCAAAGGATGATGCGATCTGGAAACAGGTGGTCCCCGATACGGCAGAATTGGATGACATTGCGGCGGACGACGATCCGCTCGAAGAAGACCTCATGAGCCCCGTGCCTCACCTCGTGCATCGTTACCCGGACCGGGTGCTGCTCATGGTCACCAACCAATGTCCGATCTACTGCCGGTTCTGCACCAGAAAGCGACTGGTCGGGAAACCGGGATTTCTGAAGAAAGGTGAGCTGGACCGAGCCATCCAGTATCTGCGTGAGCACCATGAGGTGCGCGATGTCATCCTGTCCGGAGGAGACCCGCTGTTGCTGCCCGACCATCTCCTCGAACGGATACTCAAAGCGCTTCGAACGATTCCGCATCTGGAACTTATCCGTATCGGGTCACGCGTCCCTGGAAGTTTGCCTCAGCGGATCACACAGAAGCTCTGTGACCTGGTAAAACAGTACCACCCCATCTACATGAACCTGCATTTCAATCACCCCGATGAGCTGACCCCGGAGGTGAAGGCTGCGTGCGGTCGTCTGGCGGATGCCGGCGTTCCACTCGGGGCCCAAACCGTTCTGCTCAAAGGAGTGAACGACGATCCGGAAATCATGAAACGGCTCGTCCATCAACTCCTCCTTGCGCGAGTGAAGCCCTATTACCTCTATCAAGCTGACTTGACCAAAGGAACAAATCATTTCAGGACAACCGTTGAAACGGGCCTGAAGATCATCAAAGCGCTCCAGGGCCATACCAGCGGCATGGCCGTCCCTCATTTTGTGATCGATGCGCCGGGTGGAGGCGGCAAGATCCCGCTGCTGCCCGACAATTACCTGGTCCATCTGAATGAGGACGGGGCCGTTCTCCGCAACTACGAGAACAAAACCTTCCATTACCCCCAACCAAAGACAGACGGTCGACGAGAACTTCCGATGGTCGGTGTGGGCTCCGCTGTCGGCGAGACAGAAGAAGCTTATGCGGCTTGCGGGGACAGCTACCCGGATCGCGACGGCTACGCCATGTGGGGAAACAGCTGCGGCGGAGATGCGGACGAACTGTGACGACTCATTCACCCCGATCCGGGATTTCCCCCTATCAGGACATCAGACGGTTGATCTCCGGCGGCGCCATCACCGCCGCTCCGGCGATTGAAGACCGACAGATCCAACCGGCCAGTCTCGACCTCCGGCTCGGCCGCAAAGCCTACCGACTGATCAGCAGCTTCTTGCCGGAACTGTCGGCGATCTCGTCCCGCCTGAACGTCATGGATTTCTACCAGTCGGATCTCGTGATGTACGAAATGGATCTGAGCGATGGTGCCATTCTAGAAAAAGGCCACGTCTACCTTGTCCCCTTGCTGGAAGAATTGGCACTCCCCGCAACAATCCGCGCACGGGCGAATCCGAAGAGCACGACCGGGCGCCTGGATGTATTCACCCGCGTGGTGACGGACCTCACATCGGGGTTCGACGAAATCCGAGCCGGCTATCGGGGACAGCTCTTCCTCGAGGTGGTTCCCCGTTCGTTTGCCATCAAAGTCCGCACCGGACAGTCGCTGAACCAAGTCCGGTTCGTGCGCGGCGAGGCCACGGTTTCAGATCGATCACTGCACGCCCTCCATCGGGCGACTCCGCTGTTGTACCACAACGTCGCGCCCACCAAGCGCATCGGCAGCCAAGACGTTCGCGCGGAGCGTGGCCTGTTCCTTCGCATTGACCTCACCGGAGGGGATCAGCGAGATTCCCGCGTGATTGGATACCGCGCCAAGAAAAACAGCCATGTCATCGACCTCGAGAAAGTCGGCCACTATGCTGCGGCTGACTTCTGGGAGCCGCTCTACCGCCATCGCCACGACAGCTTGCTATTGGAGCCGGAAGAGTTTTATATCCTTGTCTCAAAGGAACGCATTCGGGTGCCCCCCGGCTATGCCGCCGAAATGGTGGCGTACGAAGCGGCCTGTGGCGAGCTTAGGACACACTATGCAGGGTTTTTTGACCCGGGCTTCGGGTATGGGGCCAGGGGCGAGATTAAAGGCACGCAGGTCGTCTTAGAAGTTCGCCCGCACGATGTGCCGTTCTTGATCCACGACGGACAAACGTTTTTCAAAGTGTTGTATGAAACCATGATGGCCAACCCGACACAGCTCTATGGATCCGGCTTGGGCTCATCCTATCAACGACAGACCCTCACGCTCAGCAAACATTTTAAGATCTAACTATGGCTCCATCTGATTTGCCGTCCCATCCTCACGAACCCGCTCGTCCGTCGCCTCCGTCCGAACCGGAAGAGTCGCGTGGAAGTTCCGAACACCAAGTTCACGTCATCGGACTGATGGTCGGCACCGCGCTGATGTTTATCGGGTTTCTCAATATCTTTCTTTCCATCAGCGGCGGGTTTGAGATCAATATCGTCCCGTTTCTTATCTATTTCGGCGGCCTCGCAGTCTGGGCCAATGCCGCTATCGAAACACCGGCCATCCGATATGGTGTCATGGCGCTGGCCGTCACATTGGCCTTAGGGCTCTTTCAATATGGTGAAGTGCTGTTTTGGCACAAACAAGTGCTGTTTTGGACCACCATCATCATCGTCATGTATTTCATGTTCGTCGAACCCAAGAAGCCGACCACCTGAGCGTGATGCACCCTGCAGGATGACGATCTCCGTCATCATTCCGACGCTGAACGAAGAACAGGCCCTTGGGCAGACACTGGCCAGCCTTCCATCGTCTCTCGCTCTTGAAACCATCATTGTTGATGGAGGGAGCAGCGATCGCACTCTTCCGATTGCGAGTGCCTTTTGCACTGAAACGTCCAACGCTCACATCGTAGGAACGTCGACCGGACGAGCCCGACAGATGAACGAGGGAGCAAAGATCAGCCGTGGAGACATTCTCCTGTTCTTGCATGCCGACACACAGGTGCCAGATGATGCCTCTCGGATCATTGAATCTGCCCTCCAGGACCCGGCTATCGTGGGAGGCCGATTCGATGTCCGATTCGACACTGACTCCGGTTGGGGCCGTATCATCAGCGCGCTCATGAACTGGCGCTCACGTACGAGCGGCATCGCCACGGGAGATCAAGGGATCTTTGTCCGTCGCCACATCTTTGAGCAACTTGGAGGCTTTGCGGACATCCCACTGATGGAAGATATTGAGTTCAGCCGAAGACTCAAACAGACCGGATCGACTGCGGCACTTCGCCAAACAGTCACCACCTCATTCCGACGATGGGAACAGCAAGGCCCACTTCGGACCATCCTCCTGATGTGGACCCTACGATTCCTCTATTGGGCAGGCGTTAATCCACATCAGCTTACACGCTTCTACCATACCGTGAGGTGACACGTGCCGACTCCTCGCCCTCAGCATTCCGCATCCAGCACTGCCCTTGTGATCTTCGCCAAAGCGCCGATACCGGGCCAGGTGAAGACGCGTCTCTGCCCACCTTTGACACCGGACGAAGCCGCGACGCTCCATGGCAGTTTTGTCCTCGACACATTGGAGCGAACCAAACTCGCCGCGACAACACTCAAATTACCGGTCGAGCGGCACTTGGCTTGTGCACCGTCCGCCAGGCATGTGTTCTTCAAGATCATGGAAGAGCGGCACGGCATAAAGATCTTTGACCAAGTCGGCGATGACCTGGGAACAAGAATGGCTCGTGCATTTGAGCAGATGTTCGCCCGCGGATACCAGCGTGTCCTGATCGTTGGAACCGATGTTCCGACTCTTCCTCTCGATCGATTTAAACAAGCCCTCGCTCTGTTCCAAGGCCATGATCTGGTTCTTGGTCCCGCTCTAGACGGAGGCTACTACCTCATCGGTCTCAAACATCTAGTCCCAGAGCTCTTCACCGACATTCCATGGTCCACCGAGCAGGTCCTCGCTTTGACGAAAGAGAAAGCGGCAACGCTTGGACTGAAGACTGCGCTGCTTGATCCTTGGCGGGATGTGGATACGGTCGGCGATTTGCAAGCACTCATTGAAGCAAATGTCGCCGACACCAAAAACCCTAAAAATGATCGGGTATTTTCGAACCGGACTGCCGGTGTGCTGCAATTGCTCGCCAAACGACTTGGTTCGAAGGCATAATACCTCCGTAACTCTCTAACGTTGAGGATCATATGGATCAACAAGTCGCGCTTATCACCGGAGGAGCAAAAGGCATCGGGCGAGGAATCGCCCTTGATCTCGCGGCGAAACAGTGGAAGATTGCGATCTGTTATCGAACGAGCGAGGCAGAGGCACAGCGGACCACCCAAGAGATTACGGCACGAGGGGGAGAGGCGCTGGCTCTCCGCTGCGATGTTTCTGATCCAATTGCAGCCAAGAATCTGGTTTCGCAGGTAGAACAGAAGTGGGGACGGATCGATGTCCTGATCAATGGGGCCGGCCCTTATCATCGCATCAATCTGTTCGATGAAACCGTCGAGGGCTGGAACGAGATGTTTTCGGGTAACCTTCACCCCATCTTTTATTTGGCCCAGGCTGTGGCACCTGGTATGAAAGCACGCAAATCCGGCCGTATCATCAGCTTCAGCATGGCCAACGCCGATCAAATGGAGGCCCAGCCGGACGTGACCGGCCACTATATTGCCAAGGCCGGCGTCCTCATCTTGACGCGGACATTGGCGAAGTTGCTGGCGCCCTACGGCGTCACTGTCAATGCCGTTTCCCCAGGCTTCATCGACTCGGGCAGCGCGCCGCCGCAAGAACTCGCGGCTATGATCAAACGTATTCCTGCCGGCTATATCGGAACGATCGACGATACGGTCGCAGCCGTCCGATATCTCCTCAGCGATGACGCTCGATACGTCAACGGCGCCAACATTCAAATCAGCGGAGCGTGGGGGATATAGGAAGCGAGGCGAGCATCAGGTTAGTTTCAGTGCTCGCTGCCCGCCCACCAAGAATTTCGATCATATTCAAAATAGAGGCGGTGTGCGGTCAATGCGCGCAGTATGAAACCAACCCGACGCTCCCTCGCAAAGAGGAGGAGGGAAGGTAGTATTGAGAAACTGATCCATCTATGCAGGGGAACCAACCTGAATGCCGTTCCTGAAAAGGGCGAGGGGAAGACGGAATCGGTCAATGCGGTAGTGCGAACGACTCAAATACTCGACGCGTTTTGGAAAGGGAAGGAAGATTCAGAAATGGAGGGTCATTGATGAAATCAGAGCAGGAACGCGAAGCCCATCGGCGATTCGTCCAAGCCCTTCAGCATGAGCACGTCACCTGCGTGCAGCCGGGCTGCGGTGGAGCCATGGACGTGGCTGATCACTCTCCACATAGCGCCCGCATCAAATCCTACGAAGCCACCTGTGAACGTTGTCACATCGTGGAAAAGATCACCGGCAAGGAAGAGCATCATCCGTCCTGGGATGTCGCCTCTATTACACTGATGGCCGAAACACATCTGCTCCACGATCAACCGACCTGTCCGTACGACGACACACCCATTACCTTCGTCTCCTTGCCGAATCCCCGACGTAAGGCTCGGTATCGTCTCCAGTGTTATTACTGCGGCCGGCACACCGAAATGAACTGGCCCCCACCGGAAGCGAAGCGGTGAGGACTAACACGCTAGTTGGTTTTGCTCTTTATCCCGAGAAAGAGACTAGGTCTTATAATCTCTTTGACTCTCGCAAAGCCTATACTCTTACAGGCTGTCATCGGACTGAAACGGATGAACAAACGAAAACTCCTTGTGAAAGCCCTCACCGGCTCCAAGAACCTTCGATTCACTGAAGCGGTACGACTGGCAGAAGCCTTTTGATTTCGACTCTCACGAGTACGGGGTGGTCACCACGTCTTTATCCACCCAGCCCTGCATGAATTGGTCAATCTTCAGGAAGTCAGCGGCAAGGCCAAACCTTACCAAGTCCGACAGTTGCTTGATTTGGTAGAGAGGTATAATCTACAACTTAATAGCGAGCAGGAGCCATGAAGGACTATCACATCAATATCTTCTATAGTGAAGCAGACAAAGGCTACATCGCGGATATTCCTGATCTCGAAGCCTGTTCTGCCTACGGAAAAACTCCGGTCGATGCCTTGAAACAAGCTCAACTGGCCAAGAAAGTCTGGCTGGAAGCCGCTCGTGCGTCCGGCAAGCCCATCCCTAAACCGCGTTATCGACCAGTCATCTATCAAACTGGCTCATAAGGTAACTCGGCTTCCACAAACATTTGAATGCCGAGCCGGAACAAAGGTCTGGTATTAGTCTGTCAAAACTGATTCAGGCTCATTTCGCAACCGCTTTTTTGATAAATTCTCCCATCCGTCGGAAATAGGCTCCGCCGCCGACTAGATAGGTATTGTTATGGTCGGCACCCTGAATCACATACCATTCCTTTGGCGGTTTGGCTGCGTCGAAGACCTGGCGTCCTAGTTGGATCGGAATGAGCTCGTCCTTGTCCCCATGGATGACCAGCTTGGGGAGGGACAGCTGAGGGAGGCGGTCGATCAATCGATGTTCCGCTCCAAGAAGCCAGTGGATAGGCAACCCACCGTAGTGAAATTTGGCCACCGCTTCGATGGAGGGGAAACACGATTCAAGGATCAGCGCTGAGGACGGTCGTTGCACGGCCAATTCACCGGCTACTGTTGTTCCAAGAGATCGGCCGAAGAGCACAATCCGTTCTGGGCGAATGTTTCTCGTGCGCGTAAGATAGTCATAGGCCCCATAGGCATCGTCGTAGAGTCCCCTCTCACTTGGTCTGACCGCCTGGCTCCTTCCATACCCTCGATAATCGAACAAGAATACGGATAACCCGAGCTGGAACAGCAGTTTCAGATTTTCAAGGCGGTGACTGATGTTTCCCGCATTGCCATGGCACCAGAGCATGACGGGACGATCCGCCGCTGCTTCGACATACCATCCGAACAAACGAACTCCATCAGCAGCCTGAAACCAGACCTCTTCCAGAGGCAATCCACTGACTCTTGCCCAGTCTCGGTTTTGCCAGGGTTCAGGATAGTAGACAAAGAATTGATCGAGGAAGCCCACGGAGGCAGGATACCGGAACCGACGCAGAGAAGGAAGCACTAGACCCACCAGGGCCAGCTACCTCCAACGCATGAAAAAAATGACGGTTTGCTTGTCTCATTTTCTAAACCGCGCTATAGCTCATTCGACAAAGGGCTTGCAACGTACCCCGCTCCGTGGAGGATGTGAGATGCTCAAAGCCTTTTCCAGCCTACTCTGTGGACTGTTTGTGCTGCTGACCCTGTATGTGCTGCTGACTCTCTCTGGGTGCTCGGTCATGATGGCCATGGTTGGGAATAAGGAAGCGGATTTCGAGCACATCAAGCTTGGAGCGAGCAAAGAGGAGATCGACGTTGATTTTAACCAGCCAAGGACGAAAACACCCCACCCCACGCTCGAGTCAGACGCCTTCTCTCGATTCCACCTCAAGCGAATCAAGTACTAGTTCCCCCGCAGGACCATCTCGCACTCAAAAATAGGCCTGGACGCTGAAGAGGACATCATTATCCCGATCACGATGGTTGTATTCCAGCCTGACCGCCCAATTCTGCACCAGCGTGAATCGTGATCCGACGTACCACCGAAAATCGTCTGACTTGTCACCCAAGGGAAATTTTAGATATGACCCCGTTGCCATAATTTTCCAACGCTCGGTCATATCAGCCAGTATGCCGACTGTTCCGCCTCCGCCGATTCGATGCATTTCATCATAGGCCTTGCTGACGCTTACTTCGGTTTCCGCAAAAGCAAACAAGACTTCACGATTGAGCAATCGCAATTCTTTTGCCCCTCCGATCCCGCCGCTGAAGATGCCGTTGCTGCAGAGCCGACACTCGTTATGCCGGATGGTATTCATCCCAAGGTTGAGCTTCCAGGAGGGGGCGTGAAAAACGGAATCGATCGGGGAAAGGGAGAGAAGGTTGAGCAACGTCGCCCGTTCTACCCTGGTCTGATCTACTCGATTGTAGTGCCGCACCGTAATCGAAGCCAGTTCAATCTGCGCGTCCGGCGTATACCCAACCTCCGGATCGAGCAAGTCATGATAACCGCCGCGAAAGGTCGCTTCTTCAAAGGTGTCGTTATTACGCCAACCTCCTCCGATCGAAACTCGGTGCATCTTATGTCCAAGTTCAGGCTGCTTCGCAAAAGGGCGCACCAGGAACTCCTTGGATGGGATGCGGAGCTGACTGCGAGTGGCCAGAATTTCTCTATTTTGGGCCTTCCATTCCGGTTTGGGGTCATCGGTCGTCTCAATTCGGTAGCGCAGATAATCCGATGCGAGATCCAGTAAAAATGCCTGCTTAGCGGGCACTAATCGGGTGAATGCCGTAGAGGTCATTTCCCCAACGTCTTGTGTCATCCGATGTGCTAAATCCCGCTCCTCCGCCGGCAATGCTTCTCGCTTGCGCTTGATGACCGTACTGCGGGAGGGACGATAGGTGATATCAGACACCAGGCCAGGTTTTGACACGACCAATCGAATCGTATCGGCCGGAACAGTCCACCCCATGAACTCATCGGTCAGGTGTAATTCAGGGTCGGCATAGTCCAAGAGCGCGAGAATATGATACGAACAATTCTCCTTGAAGAAAAAATAGTCGAAGTAGGCATTCCCTAGTTCCCAGGTATGCATTAAGAATCGCCGTAGCTGGTTTCCCGTGAGGTTCAGGCGATATTCCCAAATATCTCGGTTTTCGATATCTCGATACTGCTGAACCTTCAGATAGTACGGAATCGTCGAAAAATACCCCTTATAGCTTCCCAAGATGCCTCGTATCGGGTAAGCAAGACCGGCGTGGGGAGGCACCTCGGCCGCGTAGTTGATCGTATAAGCGAGAATTCTGGTCTGTTCGGTCTGCCCCTTCTGATCCACTCGGAACAAGGTATGGCCGAACATAGACGCCGGGTTGTTCAGAAAAGCTGCGGGAAAGATCAGCGAGATCGATTGGGCGTCAAAATCCTCATACCACCGATCAAACCGCTCACAAGCCATCGGTGGAAGTCGAGCCGGGTCAAACCGCAATTGTTCCCTGAGCCAGTGGTACCGCGCAACGAACGCGCATTGCGCAGGCTGCTGTGAGCGACCAACCAGATCAGCAGAAAAGAATTGCGCAAGTGTCGCTGCAAGCTCAGCAGCAGGATCCGTCTTTCCTTTGGGCGATAAGAAAAAACCAGGATCGTCCTGCTCGCTCTCATAGCCACCAAAGAGATTCTTCCGATAGTGCAATAACAGCTGCCATTCACGATGGTCTGCGAGCCTGGCTCGTTCGGCCTGGTGGATGAGCTGTTTGGAATAAAGCTCTTGATCAGCTTCCTGTGCCTCAGAGGAAAGAGGAGCGGACAGACAGGCTAGAAACGCAACGAGTAGAACCAACACGGTGCAAACAGAGGCAATAAGGGCCCCGGCATTTCTGCCAGGGCCCTTGTACTAGCTTAACGTACCGATGCCTGTGCGAGGACCGGATGGCCCGCGATTGCATCGTTGAGGGACTTCACGAGCGCGACTGGAGACGCTTCGCCAGCCTGAACGAGAGACGTATACCGTTCCTGGGTCATGGCAAAGAACTCTGCATGACGCTCTGCCGGCACACCCATCAGCGTTGCCAGCGAGGCCAGGTGTTCTCCCTGTCCTTGAGCCATTTCAGCCGTGAGGGCATCGAAATTCAACGATGCAAACATCGTTGTCTTGTGCTCACCCAAGATCTTGCCATCGTTTGTACACCCGGAAGTGCCGGTGCTGATACCGAATGTCTGACTGCCGAATGTTCCGTTCGTGGTAGCCATCATCACCTGTGGCGCAATCTCCTTCTGGCCCTTGTAATCACTCCAAGCCAATTTCCCCAACCCACAGCCCGGACCAGTGTCTGGATTTGCTGCCATTGCCAACCCCGCCTGGCTACCAAACAGGATCGCAACAGCCAATAAGAGTACTTTCTTCGACATAAGTCCTCCTCCGGTAGTTAGAAAGTGGTTAAGTACCCGCACCATCGTCGAAACACCGCAGAGTATAGCTGAGTTCGACTCCAATGTTTACAAAAAATTTTCACTTACAGCGTTCACCCACACAGAGTGACCAAGGAGTCTTGATCGTGAGTAATCGAGGATCAGCTTGACGATTTTTCTGCTCTCTGCAGAGCATGCGAAGGGTGGGTGACGTAATAGCAAAATACCCCACCCAAGCTCAGAGTGAAAATCTGAGCGATGAACCGGCAGATGCACAAAGGCCTCTACTATGAATTTACCGGATTGCACCTTGCGGGCATGCCGTAAATTCTCCGGTAAAAGGATCACACATCCCGCCAGCTTCAGGGAGCGGGTGTGGAAGTCGACGATGCTGCGGCAGGTTCGAGAGAGAACCCCATCGCAGCAGGGTCCTGCTCCCATGCCCCTGGCGCGACAAGACCAATAAGCGGAAGCAAAAGAAAGGCTCCGCCTATGACATCTGCAATTCCTAAAGAACTCAGCTTTCTCGAGGTTTGTCGAAATTGGCTCCTGTAACCTGTTTTTTCTACTTCAATCAACAGATCCCCTCTTCGAGAAACTTGATATTGGAGCGGCGTGACACCAACCTGTTGACCATTGATCCGCACCGTAGCACCCATCGGATCTGAACTGACCGCGAAGTTCTGCGATGACCCGCCGAAAAAAGAACATCCTGACAGATAGGCCGCACAGACAAGGATCGCGAGTATCCGAGAACACTTCTGAATAAAACCGATTTGTAATAGCATCGACACCCTCACTTTCGCTTTCCCACTCATATCATGTCGGTGACGTGCGAGCAAATCCACCTCGCACAATGAGTACAAATAATTATATTCGCTTTCCTCTCCATGCACGACACAACACCGTCCGGATCAAGTTTCACATTGACGGCTCTCACGCATTTGACTATACTCCGACTCGGTGAACGCTTAGAGTACCTAGGCAGATCACAGGGGTTTATAAAACTTCATCCACAAGGAGGATTCATGAAGCGGACGAGCCTTCTACTTACTCTTGCAGTCCTCATCGGACTCAGCACGTCGGGTTGTATGATTGTTGCGTCTCCGATGTTAGGCACGATTTACACCGAAGCGAAGTACGGCGATACAGCCACCGACGCATCAGGAGCCTCCAAAGAGGGTAAGGCCTGCGGCCAGTCGATCCTCGGTTGGGTTGCTACCGGTGATGCAAGCGTCTCAGCAGCAAAAGCGGCTGGTGGTATCACCACCGTTGCGGTTGTCGACCACTCAGCCAAGAACATTCTTGGCGTTATCGGTGAGTGGTGCACGATCGTTCGCGGCAACTAGGCGACTGCAGTACCCGAATAGAAGAAAGGGCCTTCAGGATGATGTCCGGAAGGCCCTTTCATTTTCTTGCCTTCAGGCTCTTGTGAACCATGGGACTCGATTCCCTGGTACGATCTGCTGCGCTACTGAGTTTACTGTCTTGCTATCCAAGCCTTACCGACGTCGCGTTCCCAGCCGAATTTGGAGATATTGAATTGAGTGGATACGCACTGGGCACGTTGCCCGGAAATCAGGATCTATTCAACCAGGGAACAAGCGTTTCTGCCTCAGCTCAGCAGGGCTTTGGCGCGGGGTTCAAGATCGGAGTCTTTCCAGCCGTTCTGAAACGAATCGTGGGCCTAGAGATGGACTCCAACATTCATGGCACAGCCCTGTCCTTTCCCAACATTGCGAATGGACGCACGAATCAAACGGGACGTTCGGACATGCTGATGATCAATACAACGTTCAACCTGATCCTCCGCTATCCGGGAGAACGGTTTCGCCCATACGTCGGTGCCGGCATCGGATGGTCTCACGGGACGCTCCTCAATCCCAACATCGCAGGACGCGACGATAAGGATTTTGACTCAGCCCGCACCTTCACGCATCAGTTTCTCGGTGGAGTACAAGTCATGCTGAAACCACAACTCACTCTGTTCAATAAGCAGCGAGATATGGCGTTCTTTTTATTCGGTGAGTACCGGTATCTGTCGTCAAACTATCACTGGGAAGGACTGGCTGCCGATTTTCGCACTCACTATGGACTACTTGGGGTTGGCCTACGCTTTTAAAGCTCCGCGTCAGTCTGATGCCGGTCTAACCGGCATCAGACTGACACCAACAAGACGTTACCTTCTTACTTCAGCAAACAGTGCAACCCGATCCCCGGCGATTGTTCTCAGCTGCTCCTGACTCAATTCCTTCACAACCTGGCATTCACCGTTCAGCAGACGCACACTCCCATCGGCCGCATACTCCGCTTCCGAGAGAAGATTCCCATGTTCGTCAATCAGGCGATAGCCCGTCGCACTGGCGACGATCGTGGCACGGCGTTCGACGATGCCATGACGCTCGTAGGTCACAACTGCACCATCGCTTGAAGCAGTCCATCGAATGGTGGTCTCTCCTAACGTGGCCACCCTCGTATCATCGCTACCCAGATCGGACTCCTTGATGGGGCTTTCACCCGTCCAAAAATGCATCGAATTGAAGATGAAGGTATCCAGTAACGCGGAGAACATATAGGCCGGGACAATCAACATGCCGAAGAATACGATTTCCTTCATCCATTTGTCGTTGACTTGACCGTTGCCTTTGACATTACTGTTCCAGCGATAGACATTCTTCGTGAGATTGAACGGACCATAGCATGCAGTACTCATGATCATCACACTCAGCAACACCATCGCAGCAATAGTTCGTTGACCCAATCTGCCCATGATTTTTCCCCTTTCATCAAAATAATCGTGTTGTCTCATTCGTCGTGCAAGTCCTCATCTAACACAATCCAAGATTTCGGCACTATCTCGTCTCATCAGAAATCGCAAATCATGCAATCCGATCTTTCAAGCGAATGTGTCTCGCCGACAGCTGCGCCCCGATCGTGATCACTCCTAGCATCCTCGGCAGCTTAAATCGCTTCGGCCCAGCTGAGCCGGAGTTGAAGAGCAGCGTGTCGCCGAGCCATTCGTTCTTTGGTTGGTGAGTATGACCAAAGATACAAATGTCTGGTCGCATACGATCGAGAAACGCTCTCCCTTCTTTGCTCAGCTTCCCTGCTTCAAACACGACATGCCGAATCGCAATACGGAACCCATTCAAGTTCAGCAACGCCTCGGTCGGAAAACCGCTCTTCTCGTACTCGTCTACGTTGCCGGAAACCGCCGTCACTGGAGCGATGTCCTTCAGGTGATCGATGACGGTGGGCTTGCCGATATCACCGGCATGCACGATATGATCGACATGTTGGAAATGCTGCTGGATTGCCGGGTCGAACAGGCCATGCGTGTCGGCGATGACTCCGATACGGAAGAGCCGTGATCGGCTCACGGAGCAGAGCCCGAGGACACGCCCAATCCTTCTCGGACCTTCGGCCACTCAAAGGAGAACGGCTCAGTCTTCTGCTTCGGCATTGCCGCGAGTCGTGCTTTGAGATGATCGGCCCTGGCGCTGCTCATCGGATGGGTGGAGAGCCACTCGACCCGTCCTTCGTCTTTCTCAGCCAGTCGCTCGAAGAACGTGATCATCCCTTCGGGGTTAATTTTTGCACGATACAGCAAATCAAGGCCGGTGGTATCCGCTTCGGTCTCCTGAGCTCGGCCGAACTTCAGCGTCATCAATTCCACCCCGAGCTGTTTCATAACCCCGCCCAGCCCCGGTGGATTGCCCAGGACGATCGACACGACGGCCACAAATCCCAGCTGTTTGATGATCCGTTCAAGTCCATGCCGCTGGAGCACATGGTTCAACTCATGAGCCAAAACCCCCGCCACTTCTTCCGGACTCTCCGCCTTTTTCATCAACCCCGTGAATACGACGACATACCCACCGGGCAGCGCAAAGGCATTCACCACGTCGCTCTTCACGACAGTGACCTCGAAGCGATAGGGGTTGTTGGGCACCTGACTGGCTAGGCGCTGTGTCATCTCCTTGACCGCAGCCACTGCGGGCCCGTCTTTCGTCACATCCTGCCCCGCAAGAAACTCACGGTAGGCTGATTCACCCAACTTCTGTTCCCACTCGACCGGAATGCGATTAACGGCAAGTTCGACCAACAGATCACTGCCGAACCACAATCCCAGTACCAGCACAAGGACCGTTCCGCTGACGAGCCCCCACACGACCCGATGACGTTGCCGAACTTGACGGACCTGTTCTGCCGCCTGTTCAAGTGGACGACTCATGTGATCCGGCGCCATGCGTCGAAAGGCCCGAATCACATCAGGATTCTTCAAATACAGCGTTCTCTGGCCCGCTGCTCCTCCCCAATGCAGCACCAGCTGATCATGGTCCAATCCGCCCGCTGAAACGGATACATCTGAAAAGCACACAGACTCTGAACGGTTGCCAGCTCCATCCTGTTCAGGAGCATGGGTTACCGTGAGTCCATGAGCTTCAATCTGGACAAGACACGGCACGCCTGTCGCAGGAAATTCGTCGCCGAAGCAGAGCGCATTAGGAGACATAGTCATTGGTCAACTGTCATTGGTAAAGAACGGTCGTTACCTTGCGTTTGAGTCTCCCAATCCTTTTGATGACGAATGACAAATGACCATCGACTCATCATTACTCCGCTACGGGGATGAACTGTCGCACCCATGCCCCGAATCCGCCGGGATTCCGGCTCTGAATGTAGACGACACCTGGCCCGCGGAATCGGCACACAAAGCCTTCGCCCGACGTAAAGCTGGCCACCCATCCGGAGGTGGCTTTTTCGATGCTGTACGATGTGGTGGAGGACCAAGCCACCAGATGACTATTGTCGACAATATATTCCTGACCAGGTTTCAATTCGATCTTGTGAATGGCGCCGAAGCTGTTCAGCACCAGCATGCCTTTCCCGCTCATCTTGAGAAGAAAGAACCCTTCCCCGCCCAACAATCCGCGAGTCATACTCTGCATTTGACTATCGATGACGACTCCGTCTGCACCGGCAAGAAATCCGTCTTTCTGCACCATGTATTCGTTCACGCCATCGAGTTCAAGAATCACCGTCTCTCCGGGCACCGTCGACGCCAGCAACACCTCACCGGCCCCCCGACTTGCACGAAGAGTCTGAAAGAAAAACTTCTCCCCCGTCAGAAATTTCCGTGACAAGGCGCCGAGAAACCCGCCTTCCATTTTGCTTTCGATATCAATGGTCGGAGAACAGGCGACCATCGCACCAGACTCCGCCTTGATCTTTTCTCCTTCCGCCAATTCAATACGCACCATCGGAAATGCACCGGGATATAGGATTTCACTCTTCATTCTCTCATCTCCTCTTTATTTTTCCTTCACCCATCATGGGCGAGGCTGGTCCATGTCTTGATTGCGCGCATGCACCGAGCACCTCCCCTCTCTCAGCGATCCACATCCTTCTTGCGTGCGCGGTGCGCGAGCAGAAGACATGAGCCAGCCTTGCCCAACTCACCCCGCTATCCACCCATAAACCCGACGGCTCGGCTCCGGCCCCTCCTCCAGATAGCTCATGCGGAGCCGCCCCAGGGCATCACGTGGCACCTCATGGCGTTTGGCCTCCACGTCTATCCCAAACACCTTCGCCGCATTGAGACCAAAGATGCGTTCCTTGACCTGTCTCGTCAACGGTTGATAGTGGTGTTCTTGGATCAATGCCTCTGGAATCTGAAATCGCCGGAAGGCTTCGATTTGCCATTGCGGTGTTCCATACCAGATCGAATCCGTCCCCCACAAGACATGATCGACACCGAACGCACGAATGAGCCGCCCCAGCAGATGCGCGCAGATCAGCGGATAGGTAGTCACCAATTGCGCAAACGTCGACCCCAGCTCCACATAGATGTTGGAGATCCCCGGCTCATGCTCCTTCATCCGGCAGAATTCGGTAGTCCACGGGATTTCGCCGGTCTTTGCAAAAACTTGATCGACTGACGCCACGCCTCGGAACCCCGAGTGATAGACCAAAAAGTCGAGGTCTGGAAAGTCCTTGGCCGCCTTCATCAGGTCTCTCGGATGGTTGTAGTCGGGGACAGGCCCCAGCGGGAGCCCCTTGTGAACACAGATCCGCTTGACCCGCAGTTTTCTCGCTTGCTCCAACATGGGATAGGCGATCCGTTCGTCATCCATCCGCCAGCCTCGGTCGAATCCCTTCGGACAGGACCCGGTATAACACTTCCAGGCATCAACCTTGAGCATCTCGGCCTGCATGGCCATGAAGTCCAAATCTGCCGCACCTAGCTGAGGAGTCACCAAACCATGGGCCAACATCCGCTGTGAGCCGGCTAACCGGTTGATCTCATCTCGGATATGGGCCATTTCTTTTGGCGGGACCACGGCCTCTTGTGGATAAGGACCTGGCGGCGTACTGATTAGGCCGATCGCGGTTTCACTGTCAAAGAAAACTTCCTTGACGAAATTTTTCCAGGACAAGTCATCGATGGTGCCCCGATCACCGGCCAATCGTGGATTGAGTCCGGACTCACGAATGGACCGCCGCAGCGACAACAGCGCTTGCTTGGACACCGCGCCTTTGCGAACGGCTTCGGCATCGGCGGGATCATAACCGGATCCGACGTAGTGGGTTTGCACATCGAAGATAAAGTACGGGGCGCCCTGTTGCTCGGCGAACGCGGCGGTTTCGAAGAGCTCGATGTCTCCAATATTGAAAAACTTACCGAACGCGGCATTCATGGCCAACAGCGCCGCAGCCATCCCACCCGTTGCGCTCAAGAATGCTCGCCTGGTCATTCCGCTGCGCGTCACTGCTCGTTCCATGAGGTCTTCGGCCACTCGCTCAACACGCTGCTGCCGTCTCGTCTGGGGAATGGGGCGGAACTCCTCATTCGAGACGATCCTCGTTGGAATCCGCGTTGGGCAAGTCAGGCCCTTCTTCATGATGCGACCGCCGAACCTGGGATTGAGATGTACTCCATGACCGTCCCTTCACTATATGCGGACCGTTGATTGTGTGAAATACTCAACACGCTGTCAAGCGAGCATTACCGAGCCCACCTTGTTCGCGTCAAGGATGGAACGTCTCTGCCAGCAGTTTCATGTTTCAGACTTGACGTTGTTGGTTTCCGCACAATGTGAAACGTTGAACCTGAAACCCTGGAGCAAAGAAACGAACAACGCAGATGGGAGCAGCGAAAGCGCTCGCGAACACGGTACGCGATGCACCCGAGTAAGACCTATCTCGACTTTGACGAAGAGACGGAAGATTTCGTCTGGCTGGCGGAGGTGGACGCGAAGGGGATCTCGACAACCACGTCTGCTTGCGAATCGGCGTCCTGATCTTTCCCATCGTGACCGACACTGTAGAGCAGACCCTTCTTCTGGTTCACCAACATCGGGAGCCCGGTGTACGGATCGTAAAAATCTTGTCCTGCCTTGGCAATCTTGCTAAGAAGATCGCCGTCTGAAGACCCGCGTCGCAGCCAGGCCTGTAGACTTGCAAGCCTGAGATGGGCGTCCGTATCGACGATCATTCCGTTATATACATCCCAGGCCGGCAGCGGTTCGACTCCGACAAGGTTTTCAATCGGGTTCGTGAGGTAATCCGTCACGCCGGCTGCGGGGAAACGCACATGGTCTTTCCGCTTCGGAAGGGAGCCATACTGCTTTTCGCCGGTCGCTTGGTACGATGTTTCGTAGTATTTGGCATAGTCGTTGAGCCGACGCTGTTTGGGCAAGGGCAGGGCCGACACCACCATGGCAGACATTGATTGACCTTCAGCTCTCGCCGCTTTTAACTGGCTCTCGTAGGTCTTCACCGCCGAGACCAGTTCGCTTTGCATGGGCCACCGCAACGACAGCTCACCTTGATCAAGAGGGCGCACCAACTTCGTGATGCGCCCTAAATACTTAGTATCGAGGTCAGAGCGGACCAGCAAACCTGATGCGACGGCGATGTCGTCGTTGATCGCTTGCAGCGCTAGCATTTTCACAGGAAGCGTCCGCGCTTGGCCCAGGACAACGCGCCACGCGTCCATGTCGGTCTCCAGTCGATCGACGGCGACATCCGCACCTTGCCCAAATCCATCCGCGACATGCAATTGGTGGGCGAAGACCATCGCTCCACAAGGTGGACTGACCGGCTGACCATAGCCCCAATCTTCGAACGGAAGCGTTTGCCACTGATGATATCGTTCGAGTGCCACCTGCTGTTGACGACCCCACCCCTGGATCGCGTCCTGATTCGATTTGAATTGGCCGATCGGATCCGATCCTCGGACCCACCCACGCATGGTATTCGCGGATGCACTCAAACGATCACCAGATTCAGCCCCTGGATTTCCAGCGCAATCCAACGCGGTTGCGCTGTTTCCAACGACAGGTTGTCTCTCAATCCCGGCGCGGAGAGGGTCTTGCCCGACCGGTGCATCGATCCCGAACAACACGGTGTAGGCATTCTTTTGAGCCCCGGAGAGCGTCTGTTGCGGCGTCGTTGTAAAACTCTGAAACGTCGGTGATGGTGGTTCTTCCATGATCATCCATGTCACTGCAAGCGCCCCCATACCGAGCACAACACATAATCCCACAAGCACCACCAGTCCGAAAATGGTCCTCACGATGGCTTGGGTGGTTGAAAAACACGTACTTAGAAAGCCTGTGATCGCGGTTCCTAATCCACTCAGAACCGCGCGCGAGGCTTGTCTCTGCCTCGCCTCGTCGACACGGATGCTCGTCTCAGATACCCTCCTGAGCCGTGACGTTTCACTGAATGCTGCATCAGCAGCGTGAGCCGCCGGCAGCGGCTGGCTGACGTCCTGCTGTTCAGGGATCGCCAGTTCGGCTGGTGTGGCGCAAGGAGCAGAGTAGTCCCAACTCGCTCGCGTCGATACACTGGACTCCGTCCGCTCTTTGGGAGGAGCCACAGATTCGGTAATCGGCGAGCTTGTATGAACGTTCACCTCTTCTGTTGGCTGATCTTCGCCACGTAACGCCTGGGAGGTTTCCAGACGTTCAGACAAGAGCCCACGATCGTTTACGATTGACGCTGTCGTGCTTTGTTCAACAGCAACAGTTTCGAAAGATGGAACGGTCTCGGCCTTCTCGACTATGACTTCGTCGACAGGTTGCAAGTGATGCGACTGGAATTCAGCCTTAGAACTCTGCCCAACCTCCTCCGTGGCTGCATCCGTGCGAACCTGCTCTCGCTCGATGAGGACCTCGGTAGGCTCACCGCGATCTTCTACGTGATCCACAAGAGAGCCGATAATTGGTTCCTGCGTACTCGGCTGAGACTCAGGGGCCGGTGACGTAAGAGAGAACGCTTCCTCGGCCGGCGATGATTTTACGAAGGAAAATTCAGGTTTTGACTCCGCTACCTGATCAGTGTTTTCTGCCGTCATGGACGGGGCGCTCGTCACCTCGACGGCATCATGCCGTTCCTCCGAAGGCATGATTGGAGCCTCTTGTGCGAGCACAAACGAGTCCGGTTCTATATCAGAATCATTGGCCAATGGCGAAGTCGGCAGTTGGCCGTCAACAGTGTGTGAGGTGCGATCTCGATCCTGCGGCGAATCCTCAGACGGTTCAATCGATTCCGCGATCGACGAATTCGTCTGGGCGGAAGGGATCGAGCGCACCGATTCCTGCACGTAGTCCGATGGTATTGAGGTAACCGGCGATCTCGACGCCGCTTCATCTCTTTTCCTGGTCTCTCCCTCTGATTTCAGTGTTTCTCTGGCGAGGTCCTCGACCAAGCGGGATTGAGAAGATGGGACAGGAAGCGTCTCTGTCACCGTCTCATTTTCGCGGCTCGACACCGGGGACGTTGACGCATCCTTTGCAGGAGATTGCTCACCGAGTTTCCAGGCGGTATCAAAGATGGATTTCCAGGAGAACCCCGGCTGTTTCCAGGGCTGCGCGATCTCGTCGGCTGAGACTTGTGCCGGAGCTATTGGCGAATCAGTCGGGTTGGATGGCTCTTCTGCGTGCAGCGTCTCGACCGTGTCAGTCTGAAGAGAGACTTCTTCTTTGTGTGGCACCACGATCGACTCTGAAGGCGATGGATCGGACTTCAGAGAGAGGGAAGGTGGCTCTTCGTCAGAC
Organism: Nitrospira sp. CMX1; assembly: GCF_054902215.1. Classification (NCBI taxonomy): domain Bacteria; kingdom Pseudomonadati; phylum Nitrospirota; class Nitrospiria; order Nitrospirales; family Nitrospiraceae; genus Nitrospira; species Nitrospira sp. CMX1. Next base: position 109,959 of record NZ_JBUBKD010000011.1, read on the forward strand.
TGAGGCGGATGAGCTAGACGAAGTTCTGCAAACTCAGCCGAAAAACTGACCGACGCGTCTGCTGGCTGATCCGAGTCGAACTTCATCGCCCCGGATGCGGGATGCCCCTCTACTAATAGAGATGCTGTCTCTGGAGCTTCAACCGATTCCTGTTTCGGTGTTTGGGGCGAGCCAGAATCAACGGCGACCACATCTAACTCAACTTCCAACGGCACCACGGGAATCTTTGCTACAGAATCTATGGGTCCTGGAGAAGGAGGGATATCCTCCACCAATCTCTGCTCAACAAGCGGTGAAGTCTCCTCGACAGATGAGACCTCTCCGGTCTCACGAGTCGAGCGTTCTGCCAGTCTATCAGTTTGAGCATCGATGCCACTGTGTTCTGTCTGAGCAGCTGCAGCTTTCTCCGACAGAACCAGATCCTGATCAGAAGACTGTACTGCTTGCAGGGCATCCGCACTATTTTCCAACTGCACCGGTGGCTGTGCACGTTCAGCTGGCTGAGACGTCTCAGCCGTCGCCCCCAACCCTTCCGACGGGACTTGCATGTCCCATGGCATCGCTCCACCGACTGCCGGATGACCGAGCTGCTCCCTTCCTCCCTCCTCCTCAGAGTCCTCCGGATGTAGCGTGGTGGTCTCGAGAGCACTCGGATGACGCGGCACTAATTCGCCGGTTTGCGCATCAAAGGAGGAAGCCAACCGGAAGGCAACCGGGCTAGCCGGAGCTAACTCACGTATTTTGGCATAGAGTCGACCGGCGTGATCCGGACGCTCGGGATCCGGATCTTCGATCAAAATATCGACGGCCTTCCCATACTCCTCAACAGCCTCAAGGGCATTCCCCTTTTCTTGATAGATCGTCCCCAGTTTTTCGAGGTAGGGTACACAGCGCGGGCCGGCGGCGAGGTATTCACGGAGCAATGATTCCGCGAGCCAATAGTCCTGACGCTGGAACGCTTCTGCAATAAGCGCGTCGAAGGCCTCTCGTGCCGGAATGAGGCTTCCCAGTCGAAGGTGGAGGGTCGCGAAGAGCCGTCGCGCCTCCATATTCACGGGATCGAGAGCCAGGAGTTCCTTGAGCGCCGCGGATGAACGCCCATATTTCCCGGCGTTCATTTGGGTAATGGCCTCCTCCAGCAGAGCACTCTTCCTGCTGTAGCCGACCACCCCGCGCTTCGGCGTACGGATTGTCTCCGTTTTCTCTGATTTTGTTGAGGGTTTCTTATTCCAGCGCACGGATTAACCTTAGCAGATCCCTAGGATCCACAAGCCCCTATGGACTCCTTCGCCCATATCAGGGGGCACCCTTCTGCTCAAAGGCCTTACTGACTCTGATGGGCGTGCCTTCCAGAGCACTAGACCATCAGGTGCAGTGGTACAAGTCATTGATAGTCGGTGCCTAACAGATTGGTCTGTTTACTATATCGGCTTGCAATCCCTAGCGCTTACATGGGCTCCCTTAACCAGTGGATGCTCATTCCTTCATATAGTTGATCGGCTGAGAAGACGGTTTCCTGAGGCAGCCCACATACATTCCCTTCTCCATGTATTATCGGCTTTTTCATGAAATTCATTAGCTTAGGAGGGAAAGGAGCGACTCCGGAGGGCGCTCCCTCTGTGAGTGACCCATTGAGGATCCTGAATGAGCTTCAAGGACTGATCGCAGGCGGATAAGCACCCGGTAAACAGCGTCGAGTTGGCGCAAAGCGTAATCCTGGTTGTGTCATTGGATCCGCCTATGATACGGTCAAATCCAGCTATCAAGTTACAGAAGAACCACGGAACTCCTAGCTCCATCGTGCAAATTCAGTCAGACCTCACACCTTCATTATCCACAGGCAGACAGGTATGCACCTACCTGCTATGGGGACTGCTCTGCTGGTCGGCACTCGTTCCGCCCAACCTGTTTGCGCAAGGAACCGGCTCACAACCGGCCAAGGTGTCTCTTGATTTCAACGAAATCGACATCCCGGTCTTTGCCAGGTTCATCGGTGAGATCACCGGCAAGAACTTCGTGCTGGACGAAACGATTAAAAAACAAGGCGGGAAAATCTCCGCGTTTTCCCCGACTAAGGTTTCGCCGGACCAAGCGTTCAACATGTTTGTGGCGGCACTCGAAGCCGCTCGCATCGCGGTCGTGAAGAAGGACGGAAATCTCTATCAAATTGTGCCGATGGGTGATCTCCCGCCAGAGCGAGGGGTGTTTGTCTACAAGCTTAAACACGCCAATGCCACAGATCTCGCGGCGGTTCTGACCAATCTGGTGGCCCGCTCACAAACCGTGGCTCAAATGACACCCGGGGTTCGTCCCCCGATCAGGCCACTGACGGAATTTGAGGCCCCCGTCCAAGTGTTTGCAGACAAGGCCACAAACTCCATCATCGTCAGCTCGACCAAAAACGCATGGACTCATATTCATACTGTGATTCGTGATCTCGATATCAGGCGTAAGCAAGTGTTTGTGGAAGCGGTTATTCTTGAGGTTCAAGTCGATCGTCTCAGACAGTTAGGAACTAATCCGACCGAAATTCTTGGTGCCGCAAATAAAGGATCTTTCACAGGGATCGGTGGGTTTAATAACACCCCACCGGAGCTGACGACGATCGCTCAAGCCCTAACAACTGGTGCTGCGGGAGCAGCCACTGGTGGTATTACACCTCTCCTGAATACAGTCAATGTCCGTGCATTCCTGAACTTATTGATGAACCTCACCGATACGAATATCCTGTCGACCCCTCAAGTCCTTGCCGCGGACAACCAGAAAGCCAAAATCGTCGTCGGTGAAAATCGACCGTTCCCTACCGGACAGGCGCAAGGCATCACGGGCGGAACCCTGGTGACGATCGAACGGAAAGACGTCGGCGTGACGTTGGAGCTCACACCGCAAGTGCTTGAAGATGACCTGATACGCCTCGAAATCAAACAAGAGATTACGGCCATTGCGGAAAACGTGGCCCAGACTATCGGCTCTGGTTCGGCCAGTATCCCCGTCGGCCCCACCACGACAAAGAGATCGATGGAGACGACGACAGTCGCCCAGGATCAACAAACACTCGTGGTAGGGGGATTAGTGCGCGATAACGTCACGCTGAGCGAAAGGAAGCTTCCGCTTTTGGGAGATATTCCCTGGCTAGGATGGCTGTTCAAATCGCAAAATCGCCAAACCGAGAAGTTGAATCTTCTTGTGTTTCTGACTCCACACTTGGTTCGAGATGATGCGGACATGGCCGAGCTCAATGCGAGAAAACTCAGAGATGTCAATACCTTACAGCGAGAGAACCGGATCGAGGAGCCGACCAGACTTAAACAGGATATACTCGAACGCCTTGAACCGCCTTTAATAGTCCCGTACACCTCCCCGACTGATAAGCCGAGCAGGCCCTAGTCCGTATTTTCCTGAACGTATCGACTCCAACCAGCAAGAAGCGGCGGCGGTACCGTGCGTCGCTCGATCATGAGTTTCAGGTTTCATATTTAACGTTTCATGGACAGGTTTAGGTTGAAGCCGCAGGACGAGACGCTTCACGAGATAATGCCCAACACATTCCCGGTACCGTCAGGCCACGTAACCCCTCCTCAGAGGAATGGTCCCTGGTTCTCCGCCTGACTATGCTGCATCACGACCAATGACAGACCAGGAGGACCGACCAATGGCTGACCCAATTGTGAACTGGCGAATCCATCGTCGGCTTTCCGTCGCCTATCCTGTCATCTTTGGAGGAGCACCGTTTGTTGGAGAAGGAACGGTCTCAGATCTTTCCCTGACAGGTTGTTCCGTGAACTGCGACCGGGCAGTCTTGAGGGGCAGCTATATAAAACTAAGCGTCCTGTTACCGGATCCCACCTCTTCCCTGTTCATCGAACTCGGGAAGGTCCGCTGGGTCAAGGAACATGGCTTTGGTGTCGAATTTATCCGCATCCCGACACTGACGCGTCATCGATTGGATCGAGTCATGGCACAAGAGTCGGCCCTAAACGTAGAGCTTCCTGCAGTACCCGCCTAAGCCCGCTCTAGCCCATCTCTGTTCACACCAACCCGATGAGTTGGGAGGGAACAGAATCTCACCCTAACTGTGAATTCTGATGGCGGATAGGAATTTCGGAGAGGAAGGGGGAAAAACCAAATCCCTCCTGGCAACTGCCCACCCCACCTTTGCGTAGTGGGGTGGGCAGGCGATACTCTCGGAGAGGTCTATGGCTTGATGTCAAAGTGAATCGACACGCCTGCATGCGCCAGGATCGTATCCATCGTGGATTCATAGCGATTCATAACAAGGTCCCCTTGCACCGCTCCTAGAAAGGCCGGGCCTGACTGCCCGAATCGATCCGATGTCAGCCCGTCATGATGGGCACGGATATACTTCGCCTCCGCAAACACAGCCACATACTTGAAGAGATGCGCCTTGATACCTCCTACCCCCATAAACCCGACCGTTGTATCCCGCTCCTCGGTAATGGCGCGGAAAAAACCTGTCCCCGCTTGTCCGCCTGGCTTCGTCGCGATCTGATGCGCGCCCACGCCGATCCCAACGTACGGAAACCACCGCCCATTGGGATAGGCCTCGGAAATCGCCATCGGGTAGCGAACCAAGAAATTTGAGCCGACGTAGATACCATTGATTTCCGTCGTGGTACCGGCCCCTGTTGCGGGATCACGATTATAATTGTCCTTACAGCAGGCCACATCCGCATACCACAGCATGCCGGTGATTTCCACGCCGAGATCAAATCCCCACAACTTGTTTCTGGTGGGAAACCAGATCCCCGCGTTCCCCCCGAATGAGTGTTTCGTCTGATAGTCGACATTTTGGACTATCGTCGGCGTGGTTCCATCCGTAAATGTGGCGTCCGCACTCCGCGGAACTGCAATACCCGCCATAAAGGACAGATAGGGCTCGATCGTCCCGGATGACATGGTGGGGAGCGCAGCCGAGACCGCATAGGGATCGGCGACCCGTTGGCTGTCCGGACCTTCCGCTCGAGTGAGATCCGCAGAGCCGAGGACACAGAGGAGACACATCACCGCCGAAATTCTCGCGTTCATTCAGCGTCCTCCCAAGAAGGTAAAGCACCCATGTTCTGCGACGACTGTGGGTTGCGCAATCTGAGAGCCATCAGTCGATCGTCGAAGGTCAGTGAAGCAAGACGAGGACGTCTTCTCATGACTCAACTCGACCCACAACCCTACGGCTTCCAATCAAAGTGAATCGCCAAGCCCGCATGCACAAAGACCGTATTGATCGTAGATGAATAGGGATTCACAAAAGGACCTGGTGTACCAATCAGTAGACCGCCATCGGGGGACTGGGCGAACCGATCCGACGACAGCCCATTGTGATGGGCATGGAGGTACTTCGCCTCCACAAACGCCGCTACGTACTTGAAGAGATGCGCCTTGATGCCGCCCACGCCCTGAAACCCGATCGTCGTATCCCGTTGGGTGGTATCGGCATTCATAAGGGTCCCTCCTCGAAATCCACCAGGCTTCATCCCCAACTGATGCGCGCCCACGCCGACCCCGACGTACGGATGCCACCGGCCGTTGGGATAGGCCTCGGAAATCGCCATCGGGTAGCGAATCAGAAAATTGGGGCCAATATAGACGCCTGATATTTCCGTCGTGGTGCCGCGATTGGGGAATCCCCCATTATTGGCCCCTGTGGGGTCATTATTAAAAAAGTCTCGACAGCAGGCGACGTCCGGATACCACACATAGCCGGTGAGCTCCACGCCGAGATCGAATCCCGCCAACTTGCTTCTGGTAGGAAACCAAATTCCCGCGCTGGCCCCCCATGAGTGTTTCATCTGATAGTCGACCTTCGGAACCACGGTCGGCAAGGTCCCATCCTGAAACGTGGCGTCCTGACTGAACGGAATCGCCACACCTGCCATCACGGAAAAATAGGGTTCGAGCGTCCCGGAAGACATGCCCGGGAGACCAGGCGAGAGAGCATAGGGATCGGCGACCCGTTGGCTGTACGGATCTTCCGCCCTGGTGAGATCCGAAAAGCCGAGGACACAGAGGAGACACATCATCGCCGAAATTCTCGCGTTCATTCAGCGTCCTCCCACGGTAAAGCACCCATGTTCTGTAACGAATTGGGGTTGCGCAATCTGAAACCCGTCAGTCGATGTCGATGGTCAGTAGGGTGAAGTGAGACCAGCGTGTCTTCGTACCACTCAACTTGACGCCCAGTTAGGGCTGTTACAGCTCTTGGCATAAGCCTCCACGGATCCGCCTCTCCGAGCGATCAGAAGGGGATACTCTTCTCGCATCGTCGGGGCGAACGGCGCCCACAGTAGCAACCCCGCGTTCAGTTTTGAAAATAGATAAAACGGATTGAAGCTATCGGTTAATCCAATACTGCATCTGACGTGCAGACAGGGCGGTGGCACTCGATGAGTTGACTCTCTCCAACACACCTCGTGAAGGGGCGTGCATGAAGTGTCTCGGCTAACAGTTTCGAGTGTTATGTTTCAGGCTTTCCAAAAGCCAGGAGTCTACAGCCTTGAATATGAAACCTTGAACTCAGGATCAGGCAACGTGCTGGCCGCAATTGCGTCTTGGCAGTTGCAGCAGAAACCCTCATGAATCATGTGGCTAGAGAAAATTCTCCTTCCAACCCCATCAGCCCTCCCTTTCCCATTTCTGGTCACACTAATTCAATGAGCTCAGGATGGAACATTGGCTCACCAAAGTTTTGCATTCGGATATTGGAAGGAGACTTAGAAAAAAGGTGGAACGTTCACACGTGGCCGGCAACCGCCCACCCCATTTTCATTTAGTGGGATGGGCGGTCACTATTCTCGTACTCGCCTACGGCTTCCAATCAAAGTGCAGTGACAGGCCCCCATGTACCAAGATCGTGTCGATCGTGGATGAATAGGGATTATAAACTGGAGGGTTCAGTCCCCCTGGACCCGAGACACAGCAGACGATGGGCGCGGACTGCCCAAACCGATCCGTCAACAGCCCGTCGTGGTGGGCATGGAGATACTTCGCCTCCACAAAAAAAGCCAGGTACTTGAAGAGATGTGCCTTGATGCCGCCCACGCCCATAAACCCGACCGTCGTATCCCGTTGGTCGGGAATGGGATTTGTATCGAGATTACCTCCCGGCACACAACAGGCACTCAGTCCCCTAGCCCCACCTGGCCTCATCGCCATCTGATGCATGCCGACGCCGATCCCGACGTACGGATGCCACCGCCCGTTGGGATAGGCCTCGGAAATACCCATGGGGTAACGAATTAGGAAATTGGGGCCGATATAGAGGCCTTGGATCTCCGTCGCGGTGCCATTACCCGTTGCGGGATCACGATTATAATTGTCCCGACAGCAATGCACATCCGGATACCAAAGAAAGCCGGTAAGCTCAACGCCAAGATCGAACCCCCACAACTTGTTTCTGGTGGGAAACCAGACCCCCAGATTGCCACCGAGTGAAAATTTCGTCTTATAGTCGATATTCTCGACCACCGACGGCGTAGTCCCGTCCAAAAACGTGGCATCCGTACTGCGAGGAATTCCTATACCCGCCATAAAGGAAAGATAGGGTTCGACCGTCCCGGAGGACATAGTTGGAGGATCAGGGGATATCGCATAGGGATCGGCGACCCGTTGGCTGTACGGATCTTCCGCCCTGGTGAGATCCGCATAGCCGAAGGCACAGAGGAGACACATCACCGCCGAAATTCTCGCGTTCATTCAGCGTCCTCCCACAGTAAAGCAGCTATGTTCTGCGACGAATTTAGATTGCGCAATCAGAAATCCGTTGGTCGATCGTCGATAGTCAGTGCAGTGAAACGAGAAGAGCCGGTCTTCGTGCAACCCAGCTCAACCCTCTGTTCGGCGGTTGCAGTTCTTGACATAAGCCTCCACCGATCCGCCTCTTCCGAGCGATCAGAAGGGGATACTCTTCTCGCATCGTCGGGGCGAACGGCGCCCACAGTAGCAACCCCACATTCAGTTTTGAAAATAGATAAAACGGATTGGAGCTATCGGTAAATCCAATACCGGATCGGACAGGGCCGTAGTGATGGAATACTTGGCTATGGCTGGAACCTTCGGCAATCTCTCTCACGAACCGCTCTTACTATGACTCCGGAACATCATCGAATAACTCAGTGAAAAATATGACCATCGTGACACCCTCGTCACGGAGCAGCGACGAGGGACATCCCATCGAGATGACATCGATGAAGGTGTGACAGAGGAGGATGCCAACCGGAAGAGCAGCCTAGGAGTACTACCGTCCCAACGCTTGTTTGACCGCCGCACCGATCTCAGCCGGATTCTTGACGACTTTGACCCCAGCCGCTTCCAGGGTTTTCATCTTTTCAGCTGCGGTCCCCTTGCCGCCGGAGATAATGGCGCCGGCATGGCCCATGCGACGACCAGGAGGTGCTGTAATGCCGGCAATGAAGCTGACCACCGGTTTCTTCACGTTCTTCTTGATGAACTCAGCCGCTTTTTCCTCTGCATCGCCGCCGATCTCGCCGATCATGACGATGGCCTGAGTCTCCGGGTCTTTTTCGAACAACGGCAGGACATCCACGAACCCGGTTCCGTTCACCGGATCCCCGCCGATACCGACACAGGTCGTCTCGCCTAATCCCAATGTCGACAGCTGATGAACGGCTTCATATGTGAGGGTTCCGCTGCGAGAGACGACACCGACGACACCTTTTTTATGGATGAAACCCGGCATAATGCCGATCTTGGCCTCATCCACCGTAATCACCCCCGGGCAATTCGGACCGATCAGCCTCACATCCCGGCCACAAAGGGCCCGTTTCACTTTCACCATATCATTCACCGGAATCCCCTCGGTAATGCAGATCACGAGCTTGATTCCGGCATCGGCCGCTTCCAAAATTGCATCGGCACAGAAAGGCGGCGGCACGAAGATCAGCGACGTATCGACCTCTGTTTTTTTCACCGCATCGGCCACCGTATTAAACACCGGAATGCCTTCGACCTCCTGACCGGCCTTCCCCGGTGTCACCCCAGCAACCACCTTCGTCCCGTACGCTTTGCACTGCGTCGCGTGGAATGAACCTTCTTTCCCCGTAATCCCCTGCACCACGACTCGCGTATTTTTATTGACGAGAATACTCACGATACGACTCCTTTTCCCTATTCCCTCACACAAGCGAGGTGGTCGAGCACGTCCGTAACTGCGCGCATGCAACGAGCACCGTCCATTGCAAGGATACTGAGAACCATCCCGGTGCGCGTTGCGCGAGCACAAGGGCGTCTCGGCTGCCTCGCAATTCTCACGCTGCTTTTCCTGTCAGTTTCACTATTTTTTGGGCGGCTTCCCACAAGTCGTTCGCCACATCGAGCTTCAATCCGGACTCTGCCAACAGCTTGCGCCCCTCTTCGGCATTCGTCCCCTGCAACCGAACGACCAGCGGTACATTAATCTTCACTTCCTTTGCTGCTTCAATCACCCCATGGGCGATGCGTTCACAGCGCACGATGCCGCCGAAGATGTTGATGAAAATGCCTTTCACGTTCGGATCTTTCAGCAGAATTCGGAACCCGGCTGCGACCGTCTCCTTCGTCGCGCCACCACCGACATCCAAGAAGTTCGCCGGTTCGCTGCCGGCCAATTTGATGACGTCCATGGTGGCCATGGCCAGGCCCGCACCGTTCACCATGCAGCCGATATTGCCGTCCAGCTTCACATAGTTCAGATTATTCGCCGTCGCTTCAATTTCCAACGGCTCTTCCTCATTCAGGTCACGCATCTTTTGTACATCTTCATGCTTGAAGAGGCCGTTATCATCGAACGAGACTTTACCGTCCAACGCCACGACGGTCTTTTCTTTCGTGATGATGAGCGGATTGATTTCGACCAGGGCGCAGTTCTTCTCCATGAACAGGCGGTACAGATTTCCCAGCATTTTAATGAATGGATTCATGGCCGTCGGCTCGATGTTCTGGAGCCCGAGCGCAAAGGCGATGTTCCGCCCGTTGTATCCTTGAAATCCCACGGCCGGATCAATCGATTCCTTGATGATCTTTTCAGGGGTCTTGGCGGCCACTTCTTCGATCTCCATCCCGCCTTCGGTGCTGGCAATGAACGTGGGCCAACCGGTATCCCGATCGACAAGGATCGAAAGATACAGTTCCTTAGCGATGTTCGCCCCTTCTTCCATCAACAGACGGTGAACCTGCCGCCCCTTCGGTCCTGTTTGATGGGTCACTAAGGTTTTTCCGATTAACTCTTTAGCAAAACCAGCCACGGCGCCTTTGTCTTTCGTGATCTTGACGCCACCGGCTTTTCCTCGCCCACCGGCATGGATCTGCGCCTTCACGACAAAGACGGGAGTATTCAGCTCGTTGGCCCAGGTGGTCGCCGCTTCAGGAGACGTAATTTCCTTTCCTCGCGGCACGGGCACACCAAACTGGGCAAAGAGTTGCTTGGCTTGAAACTCATGAACGTTCATTCTTTACCTCTTCATTCCTGAGGACGGTGGCGGGGCGTTTCTCACTACGCGCATTCACCGAACACCGACCAATGTCCAAACAATCTGATTTGATTCTGGGTGTGCGGTGAGTGAGCACGAGAAATGCTCCGTCGCCGTCCTCACCCCACTTTCCTTGTATACGCCGGCAGGATCATCGGCGAAATAACGCCACTGGCATTGCCGTGCCTCTTCGCTTCAGCCCGAAACCGCTGGAGATGGTTCACGGTGAGCTTGCCCTGCTTCATCGACCCGATTCGACTTGCTGCCGTTAAACCAGAGCGTTTCCCATAGACCATCAGGTCCAACAGGGAATTGCCCATCAACCGATTCCGGCCGTGGAGACCACCAGATGCTTCGCCTGCCACGAAGAGATTCTTCACGTTGGTTTCGGAATTTGTATCGATCTTCACACCACCGTTCTGATAGTGCAGCGTCGGATAAATCAAGACCGGATCCTTGCTGATATCGATACCAAACCGCTCAAACTGCATCATCATAGCCGGGAAATGCTTTTCGACCGTACCCGGCCCATGTTCGGCATCGAGGAGTGGGGTATCCAACCAGACTCCAACGCGGCCCGACATCGTTCTGATCCCACGGCCTTCCTCGCATTCACGAATAATCGATGAGGACACCACATCTCGCGTATCCAGCTCGTTGACAAACCGTTCGCCCTTGGCATTGACGAGGTGCCCGCCCTCGGAACGAATGCCTTCGGTGACTAATGCGCCGATCAGCTGTTCGGGGTACACCGCGCCTGACGGATGGTACTGGAACGTGTCGACATGCGCCAGCTTGGCACCCATCCGATAGGCCAAACACAGTCCGTCACCCGTGGCCCCATAATGGTTGCTCGTTGGAAACCCCTGAATGTGGAGCCGCCCAATCCCACCCGTTGCAAGAATAACCGACTTGGCTGCCACGACGATATGCCGCTGATTGTCGAGATCTTTAAAGATGGCGCCGGTACAATTTCCGTCATTGTCACTGAGCAGTTCGATCGCCGCCGCGAATTCCAGCAGTTGAATCTTTTGATTGATCACCTCGTCCTTAAGCACTCGCATGATCTCAAGGCCGGTATAGTCGGAGCAGGTGACTAGGCGGGGCTTTGAACTTCCGCCACCTTTCTTGACGTGCAGGTTACCATCTGCCTGTCGATCGAAGAGCACACCAAGCTGGATCAACCACTTCGCAATCGCCGGCCCCTCCTCAACCATCACCTTGAGCAGGGCATGGTCGTTCTCCATGTGCCCACCCTTAAGGGTATCGAGAAAGTGCGTCACGGGTGAATCTTCCGGTGCGACCGAAATCTGCATCCCCCCCTGCGCCATCACACTATTGGAATCGCCTAAACGAAGCTTCGTCGCCAGAATGGTCTTCGCACCGGCCCCATGTGCATGCAGGGCGGCTGCGCAACCAGCTCCACCACCGCCGATGACTAAGACATCGGTCGTGTACTGGGGAGCCAGATCCAGATCGGCTTGAATCGAGCTGTCGCCTTCCAGCAACGTGGCCAACTCGACGACCGTTTTCTCACCTTCATTGGGACCGAACCGGATCGGTCGGTACGCGCTGGCACGAAAGTCAGGATGATACTTGTGAATCAACTGATCCCGGTCGGCAGGAGAAAACTTTGGGATAGTCTGCTTACGACGGACATCCCGAGTTTTGTGTACGATCTGTTGGAGCGCGTGAATGTCCATGTGTCGCTTTCAGCCGCGAGCATCCAGCAACCGCCTCTCAGAAGCTGAGAGCTGACGGCTGATTGCTTCGCGGCTATTTCACCGTCGCACAGTGTTCGGCCAGTTCCTTCTCATTCATCTTCAGAATCCTGGCCCATTCGCCGTTATAGGTACCGTCTTGAATCTCTTTGATCCGGGTATCAAGCCCCACCGGTTTGTCGGTGAAATGCGCGCCCTGCGCACGACTGACATACAGTGCCACGAGATTCGGGGCAATGTCGGCAATGCAAACCGGCGTACACATCCCGCACATGACGCAATCCATAAACATCTCGGAGACGCTCTTGAAGTCTCCGAAGACGGCCTTCCACACGCCCTCGCGGACATCGATCTTCTGTGGGCAGGCCTCGGTGCACGCGTTGCAATTCCTGCACAGCGGGGCTTCAGGATAGAGATTGAAGAGGTCTTGCTTCGGATCTTGGAGCGTTTGAATCTCGTAGGTCGCCTTGCGAGCTGGGAAAGGGGGCATCATCGTAAAGGACATGCCGTCCTGCACTGCCATTTGGCACGCGAGGCAGGTCCGGACTTTGGGATCATCCTTGGTCCGATAGTACGTCGCACAGGCCCCACAGAACCCGCCCAGACAGCCCACGCCCCGCACGACATCGATACCCGCGTACCACATGGCACGAACAACCGTGATCCCTTCCGGAACCTCAACCTTCTTGCCGGCGATCTCAATCGTGACCATCCGAGGCTTCATGACCTCGGGTTGATCGATCACATTCTGAGTGTCTGTGGTTTCTGTAGCCATGACCAAAATCCCCTGACAGCTCTCAGCTTTCAGCCGCAGAATCTTTCTGATCTGATTGCTGACAACTACGCACTGTCCTCTCTATCTTATGCGAACGAATCGATGATCTTGTTCAACGTCGCACTCGGTCGCATCGCCTTGTACGCCTTGGCATCGTCCGGGTGATAGTACCCGCCGACATCCTGCGGCTTGCCCTGCGCGGACAACAACTCGCCGTCGATCGTCTTCTCGTTGTCGCTCAAATCCTTGGCGATCTTCGCGAACTTCTCCGCAATCCTCTTGTCCGCGGTCTGTGCGGCCAAGGCCTGCGCCCAGTAGAGAGCCAGGTAGAAATGGCTGCCGCGGTTGTCGATCTCGCCGACTTTACGGGCAGGTGACTTGTTGCTCTCGAGAAACTTTGCGTTGGCCTGATCCAGCGTATCCGCCAGGATCTTCGCCACCGGATTGTTCCCCGCTTTCGCCAAATGCTCCAACGAAGCAGCCAGCGCCAAGAACTCGCCGAGCGAATCCCAACGCAGGTAGCCCTCTTGCTCAAACTGCTGCACATGCTTCGGCGCCGATCCTCCCGCACCGGTCTCGAACAACCCACCGCCGTTCAGCAAGGGGACGATCGAGAGCATCTTGGCGCTGGTTCCAATTTCGAGAATTGGGAACAGGTCGGTGAGATAGTCACGAAGCACGTTGCCGGTACAGGAGATCGTATCCTTGCCTTCCTTCATCCGCTCGATTGAAAAACGGCAGGCATCGGCCGGAGCCATGACCTTGATCTCAAGACCAGTTGTATCGTGCTTCGACAAATAGGCGTTCACTTTCTTGATCAATTCGGCATCATGCGCACGGTCCTTGTTCAACCAAAACACCGCCGGCGCACCGGTCGCACGCGCACGCGTGACAGCCAGCTTGACCCAATCCTGAATCGGCGCATCCTTGACCTGGCAGGCACGCCAGATATCGCCCTCTTCCACCTGATGCTGGTGCAAGACCGTGCCGTTGACATCGACGATGCGGATCGTGCCGTTGGCCGGTGCCTTGAAGGTCTTGTCATGGGAGCCGTACTCTTCCGCCGCCTGAGCCATCAGCCCAACGTTCGGAATCGTCCCCATCGTGCGGGGGTCGAACTGGCCCTTTTGCTTACAGAACTCGACGACCTCGTGATACACCGGCGCATAGCTGGCGTCGGGGATCACGCACTTCACGTCCTGCAACTGGCCTTGTGGATTCCACATCTTACCGGAATCGCGGATCACCGGAGGCATCGAGGCATCGATAATGATATCGCTCGGCACATGGAGATTGGTAATACCCTTATCGCTGTTCACCATCGCCATCGGCGGACGCCTCTGGTAGACGGCTTGAATGTCCGCTTCGATCGCCTTCCGTTGCTCATCCGGCAGTGACTTAATCTTGGCGTACACGTCGCCAAGGCCGTTGTCTGGATCGATTCCGAGCTTCTTAAACGTTTCGCCGTGCTTCTCAAACACGTCTTTGTAATAGACGGTCACGCCATGGCCGAAGATCTTTGGGTCTGAGACCTTCATCATGGTAGCCTTCATATGGAGCGACCACAAGACGCCTTTGGTTTTGGCATCCTCGATCTGCTCTTCCAAGAACTTCCGCAGAGCTTTCACGCTCATGAAGGTGGCATCCAACACTTCCCCGGCCTGCAATGCGACTTTCTCCTTCAGAACCGTGGTTTTCCCATCGGCTCCCACGAATTCAATCTTCGCAGTCGTTGCAGCCGGAATCGTACATGACTTTTCATTTGAGAAGAAGTCGCCGCCCTTCATATGAACCACGTGAGTCTTGGAATCAGACGGCCAGGCTCCCATCTTATGCGGATGCTTCCGCGCATAGGCTTTCACGGACAAGGGGGCACGCCGATCTGAGTTGCCTTCGCGTAACACTGGATTGACGGCACTGCCCTTCACCTTGTCGTAGCGAGTCTTGATATCCTTTTCTTTATCGTCTTTCGGATTCTCGGGATAGTCGGGTAACTTATAGCCCTGCTTCTGCAATTCCTTGATGGTCGCAACCAGCTGAGGAATCGACGCGCTGATGTTGGGTAATTTGATGATGTTGGCTTCCGGCGTCTTCGCCAACTCGCCCAGCTCGGCCAAGGCGTCATGCTGCTTCTGCGCCGGGGTCAGATATTCCGGAAACACCGCGATCACACGGCCCGCGAGCGAAATGTCCCGTAGTTCAACCGTGACACCAGCCGCTTTTGAAAAGGCGTTGATGATCGGCAGAAACGAATAGGTCGCCAGCATCGGCGCCTCATCGGTCTTTGTATAGATGATTTTATCTGCTTTCGCCACGTTTCCCCTCCTCGATATATTTGGTTAGTTCAGCGCATTCAACGCAGAACCGGCCTTAAACCATGTGATTTGTTGTGCCGTCATACTGTGGTTTGCTTGGATCTTCACATCGCCGCTCGTCTTGTGAATAATGACCGTCACCGGCTTACCCGGCGCCAGATTCGGCAAGTCCACGACGCTCAATCGATCGTTCATGTCAATCTTGTCGTAATCCTTCGGATCAGCAAAGGTCAACGGCAAAATTCCCTGCTTCTTGAGATTGGTCTCATGGATGCGCGCGAAGCTCTTGGTGATGACTGCGCGCACGTTCAAGAACCGTGGGGACATCGCCGCATGCTCTCGGCTGCTGCCCTCACCATAGTTCTCATCGCCGACTACAATTGATCCAATGCCCTTCGACTTGTAGGCCCGAGCGATCTGCGCGATCGTAAGGTTCGATTCTCCGGTGAGGACATTCGTACCCTTCCCCGGCTCTGCCGCATAGGCGCTGTTGGCGCCAAGGAACATGTTGTCACTGATCTTATCTAAATGACCACGGAACTTGAGCCAAGGACCGGCAGGCGAAATATGGTCGGTCGTGGTCTTACCCTTGGTCTTGATCAAGAGCGGGAGCTTGTCGAAATCTTTGCCGTCCCACTTCGGGAACGGCTGCAACACTTGTAACCGTTCGCTGGTCGGCGGAATGTCGACCCTCAAGCCTGAGCCGTCTTCCGCTGGGGCCACGTAGCCTTCCTCGCCCTTCGCAAATCCCTTAGCCGGCAACTCTTCACCGACCGGGGCTTGGAGTTTGAATTCCTTGCCGTCGGCGCCCTTCACCGCCTGATTGACTGGATCGAATCCAAGATCGCCGGTGATTGCATAAGCCGTCACGACTTCCGGGCTTGCGAGGAACGAAAGTGTTTCGCTGATACCATCGTTCCTGCCGGGAAAGTTCCGGTTGAAAGAACTGACGATCGAATCCGCCTTGCCCTTCACTCCATCCGCACGCTTCCACTGACCGATGCAGGGGCCGCAGGAATTTGACAGCACGGTGCCGCCGAGCTTCTCGAACGTCTCAAGAAATCCGTCACGTTTCATCGTGTGGTAGATGCGCTCTGACCCGGGAGAAATCAGAAACGAAGCCTTCGCCTTCAAACCTGCCTTCAACGCCTGCTGTGCCACATGTGCCGAGCGGCTGATGTCTTCGTAGGATGAATTGGTACAGCTCCCGATCAAGGCCGCTTTCAATTCGACCGGATACCCCTTCTCCTGCGCCTCCGCTTTCAGCTTCGAAATCGGCCTTGCAAGATCCGGCGTATGAGGTCCGACCACATGCGGCTCCAGTTTCGAGAGATCGATTTCAACGATCTGATCGTAATACTTCTCCGGAGCCTGCATCACTTCAGGATCCGCGACAAGCAAGGCCTTATTCGCCTGGGCCAATTTCGCCAAATCCGCCCGATCTGTAATGGTCATATAGTCGACCATCTTTTGATCGAAGGGGAAGACCGATGTGGTAGCACCAAGCTCAGCACCCATGTTGCAAATTGTGCCCTTCCCAGTCGCACTGATCGTTTCGGCACCAGGACCAAAGTATTCGACAATCTTATTCGTCCCCCCTTTCACCGTGAGCAGGCCACAGAGATAGAGGATCACATCTTTTGCAGACGCCCACCCACTTAACTTACCGGTGAGCTTCACCCCGATCAATTTCGGATGGAGCACTTCCCAAGGCAAACCGGCCATCACTTCGCCGGCATCCGCTCCACCGACACCGATCGCCAAGCCTCCCAACCCCCCGCCGTTCGGTGTATGCGAATCGGTCCCGATGATCAAGCAGCCGGGGAACGCATAGTTTTCTAAGACCACCTGGTGGATGATCCCTGCACCTGGTTTCCAAAAACCGATACCATATTTCTTGGCCGCTGAAGCCAGAAAGTTATAAACCTCCCTGTTCTCATCCAAGGCACGCATCAAGTCCTTCTCCGACCCCATTTCAGCACGGATCAAGTGGTCGCAGTGGATGGTGCTCGGCACCGCAGCCTTCTTCTTGTTCGCCTGCATGAACTGCAGCACGGCCATCTGGGCCGTAGCATCCTGCATCGCCACACGATCAGGACGCAGCGCCAACATGGCCTTGCCACGCTCCCAATTCTGGGTATCGAAGTTGTCGGCGTGTGAAACAAGAATCTTATCTGCCAGCGTCAACGGTCGGCCGAACTTCTTTCGAGCCTTTTCGAAGACCTCCGGCATCTTGGCATAGAGATTTTTGGCGAGATCCATGGACATGACTTATCTCCTTACAGGGGTATCAGCAATCAGTTTCAACGCTCAGCTACTGAAGCCTGACGGCCATAGTCTAATCGCTTCTACTTGAGCGGAGGCACTTCTCTCCGTTTGGGTGCCGCGTAATTCACCAGGTAATCGAACAACCGGATCAAGCGGCTGTCCTGGCGCTTCTGATCGACCCAGTGGCCGATCAATCCGATCGTGCGCGACAAGATGAAGAATCCGTTCAAACTATCGACCGGGAATCCCAAGTCGACCAACACGGCCGCCATCGTGCCGTCCACATTCAGAATCAAGTTATCCTTCTTCACTGCCGTGACCTGCTCCACCGCCAAGGCAAAATCGAGGCATGGCGTTTTGATGTGTAAGCTCTTCACGTAGCCCACAAGCTCCTTCACCCGCTTGTCCGGATTGCGCAAGCTCTTCACTCGATGACCGATGCCCGGCACCGGACCGACATTCTTCTTCATGTAGGCCAAGAAGTCCTCGACCGTCATCTTGTTATCAACGGCATACTTAAACCAGCGACCAGCGTCCGTCACGGCACCGCCGAAACGCGGACCAATCATGATGAGACCTGCCGCAACTGCTTGAGACAGACCGATTCCAGCGCAGGCCGCAAGGATCGTCGCGTAGGCACCACTGACGCAAGGCCCGTGATCCGCCGACAGCATCATGATGCGCTTGATGATTTCCGCTTCCTGCTTCGAGATGAGGCGCTTGTCCCAAAGTAAGCCGATGACGTGGGGAATCTCGTAGCCCTTATTGATGAGCTCCGAGGCCGGATACCCGTCGTAGCAAGGCTCATCGCCACGGTCGTCGCTGATCGTGGTCCTGATCAACGGAGCCACCATCACTTCGTCTGCCTTCATCGCCTCTTCAATTGACTTTGGCAACTTAGGCAGGACAGCTGGCTCCACCGGCTCTTTCACCTGGCCAGATTTGAGCAGATCCTGATAGGTTTCCTTGATCACCGGACCAAGGGCACCAAACGTCGGTGGGACAACGGCGCCGGCTTTCTTGAGCGCATCGGACTTTGATCGAGCCGACCCCTCGCCCTTCATGCCTTCTTTGGCGCCGGCATGGCCGAACTTCATGCCCTTCGGCAAGCTCTCCTGGCAGAACCCGGAGACCACACCGATCAACTTCACACGACGCTTCTTAGCGCCATACCACTCCGCCGCTCGCTCCTCAAGATCGCCGCCCATTTCACCGACGATGACGACCGCCTTGGTTTGCGGATCGTTTTCGAACATTTCGAGATAGCTCACATAGTCGGTACCAGGATAGGCATCGCCACCGATACCGATAGCCGTCGTGATGCCATCGGCAAATTGCGAGCAAATCCAGATAATTTCATTCGAGAGACCACCTGACTTCGTAATGACACCGAAAGAACCTTCACGATATAACTTTGAGAGGACCAGATTGTCGAACGCACCACCGATGACACCCAACCGGCAAGCCCCGGCCGAGATGATACCGATTGAAGATGGGCCATTGAAGACCTTCCCCAGCTTTCTGGCATGGGCTCCAAGTAACTTGGCATCCTTCTCCGGAACACCCTCGGTGATCATGGAGACGACTTTAATATGTGGATCATCCAAGGCCTCCATGCCACCTTTCATGGCGCGGTCGGCACCGATGTAGACAAGGCTGGTGTTGATCGCTGGATGATGTTTCGTGGCTTCCTCGATTGTCTTGTAGATAGGGATCGCAATCAGCCCACTGCCATACGGCACTTCATTCGTCTTGCCGGCGTCGGGCGGATAGACAAACGCCTCGACCGTGAGGGGGCGCTTAATCAGGTAACAGAACTCCGCCATGCGGCGGGCTGCATTGACACCGGCGGCACCACCTTGAATCACCACGCGGGTGTCTTTATTGGCCAGAATACTCATCGAAAATCCTCCAACAGTGAAGCTGTCTGCAGTCAGACATTCAGCCGACAGCTCATGGCTAATAGCTCGTTACTTTTGTAACGCTTTGTCGACGATGTCCGTCAGTGGGGTATTGCGGTCGAAGACGTTGATGTCGAAGCCCTCGTCTTTCAGTGCGCGCATCGCATCGAGACCTTCCTTCTCACGAGGTCCGCCGCGACGCACCCAGATCTTCACGCCCTTCAACTTGCCGTCACCCTTCGCCTTGCGAAACCCATTAATGATGCCCCCGAAGGTCTTTTTCACATCGGTGAAATTCGCAATAGCGCCACCGACAATGATGTTCTTGATGCCAGGCAATGAACAGACCTTCTCCGTCAGCACTTCCACAGCCCAATCCGGCGGATCACCGGAATACTCAGCATAGTTCGCCAGCTTGCCGCCGCGCGCCACAACCGCATCAGAATAGTAGACACTGGCGCCACCACCGGCCGGCAGCATGGCCGTGTCACCGCCCGGAATCTCGATGAACTTCACTGAGCCCTTGATCTTGCTGTCGACCGCCATGACTTCCACTTCGTCCTTACTGTAGGACCGGCCGAATTCCGCGGCAAAGGTAAAGTTCCAGTCCGGGTGCCGGAATTTGGCATCGCCGTCCAGCAACGTCACCGCATCCAGCGCGACCAACTCCCCATCGCTCTCACGCGTGACGACGGGGTTCACTTCGAGATACTGGGCATCTTCACTGTCAAAGCAGGTGAACATCTTGCCGGCAAAGTCGGCTACCTTCTTCGCAAGTGAACCGGTAAATCCCGCATCTTTCGAGAGCTTTTCTAGTTGAGCAGCCGAAGGACTTTGCCCAACCTCCAGACACAGACGTTTCACACGGTCCCAATTCGACTCGACCTCGATCCCACCGCAATTGGCCACGAGAATCTCACTGCCTTCGCGAGTGGACTTCACCGCGCAATAGTATTCTTCCTTATGTGGGACCATCTCAGAAATAATGACCTGCGAGACGGTAATACTGCCGACCTGACGACCGATCATTTCCTTGGTCGCCGCCACTGCCGCATTGAGATCAAGGCCAACCTTAACCAGACCGAGCTTAAAGCGTGACCCGAGCGCCTCGTGCGCCTTCGCTACCAGCTTCGAGGTCTTCATCCAATCATTGGCTTGTCCGAGTTTGGTCAGTTCGTCGGCAGACGTGACGACGACATGGTTGGGGACGTGAATCCCCCACTTCTTCATCAGCCCCATACCAGGGCCTTCCAACACCTTAGCCATTGCGAATTCTCCTTCGTAGTAACTCAGGCAAATAGGGGATCCGGATTCTAACGGAACTCAGCAGGATGACTCAAGACACCAGAGGGACTAAATCAAGAGGGATCAAAAGGCCTAGCGATAGAGTCTTCACTGGAACCGACACATAACACATTAAAAGATAAAGACTTTTCAAGATTGACCATCATCGCTTCCGACGTACTGGTTGACAGCGAGGACAAAAATAGGAGCTTCGCTCTCCTCGGAGTCGCTGAATCACCCCACCGCAACGATTCGGACAAGGTTGCCCTGCTTTCCCATAGACTAGATGCTGGCGTTTGTATTGTCCTTCGGTCCCATCAGGGGCAAAAAAGTCTCGGACACTCGATCCCCCATGCCTAATGGCCTCATCCAAAACCGCTCGCATGATCGCATGGAGCCTGTCGGCCTTGCTTGCCGACAGGCGACTGACTTGGCTGTTCGGGTGAAGGCCGGCGCGGAAGAGAATTTCATTCGCATAGATATTCCCAATACCGGCAATAGCTTGTTGATGCATCAAGAGTGCCTTGAGCCGCCCACGGCGCTCCCGCAAGAGTTTGAGAACATCTTGCTGAGACGCCGACAATGGATCCAGCCCGAATCGGCGAGTGCAATACTGGTCAAGTCCGGCTTTATCTAAAAACGACAGCCGTCCAAATCTGCGCGGATTCCAGTACCGCAGTTCAGGCTCGCAGCCACCTTCAAACAACAGCCTCACATGAACATGTTGCGGATGTTTCACCTGTACGGATGGGAACAGAAGGAGCCCGGTCATCCCCAGCTCCGCCACGACATAGCGACAATCGTGGCTGTTCACAAATGCTAAGGCCACGCTCTTGCCGTATCGGTTGACCGATTGCAAGGTAGCACCTCGATACCACGATGCGGCGGCATACCCCTCTCGAACAATATCTTCTCGTCCGATCCATACCTCGGTCAGCCGTGCTCCCAGGAGGCGGGCACGGATTTGTCGAGTCACGACTTCGGCTTCCGGGAGTTCTGGCATAATACGATTGAACGACAGAGCTTCAGACTGGTCGCATTACGCCATGGACCTTCACGAAAGGCAAGATAGCCTTGCTAGAGAACCGACAGGGCCAGGATGGAGAGGAGGTGAATCGTCCTACGCGGCACGCCGACGCTGTCGGACCTGTTCGATCGCAACTTGTAGATTCGGGAGCGGCATCGCACTCGGACGGCGAGTCATGATTAGCTTCAACACTTCATCATATGTTTGGCCCTCCACGCAGCAAAGATAGGCCATGACCACCGATACGGACCGGCCCATCCCAGCTCGGCAACAGACCAGTGTCCGCCCCTTCGGCACTCGCGGTTCAAGCCACTCAACGGCTTGAGCCAGTTTTGCGTGGTCGGCCTTGGCAAACTCTCGAAACGGAATGTGCTGGTAATCCACCCAGGCGGCAGGAGTAACGGTCAACTCTTCGGCTACCAGCAGCAGTGTACCTATAGCCGTCGTTGGCTGCTTCGCATCGTCAATGTTCCCCACCAATAGCCGGTCCGTGATCATATGCATCGTAAGTTGAGTATAAACCTGCCCCTCAAACCGTCAAGGCATTCATCATTCTCCGAACCGGAGTTGCGATTTCTTTTCCTCGCCCGTTATACTCTCAATATGGTTACACTCACTCAGCAAGAAGTGGAACGACGCCTGAACACGGTCCCATGCGCCATCTGCAAACAATCCAGCTTTGCCATTGATGAGCGGTTCATGGGGGCCGATGGCGACTGGAGGGGGCTCTGCAAGAAGTGCTTTTATACGTTTCCAGTCTATGCTGATATGGAGTTCTATCTGCGAACACAGCCTGATGTGCCGCTCAGACTCAAGGAGATCTCCTGCACAGCCTGCAATCATCGGGGGGTCAGCCTCGACCTTCGAGCCACCCTGTCCGTGCGGGATGCCTACTACTTCGTGACCTGTCAGGGCTGTCAGCGACAATTTGTCGAGAAATCTTCACTCGAGGCCTTTGAATAACTGTTCCCAACGTTGGTGTATACTGAGACTATGAGTGACACGCCAAAACAACCCGACCCCTCGCCGGAAGAAAAACCCAAGGTGAGAAAAGAGATTCCCGTGTTCGCCGTTCAGGACGATGCTGCCGTCATGGCAGAAGAAATGGCGGACCTCTTCGAGGAAGACAAGGTGTCTCACCAGCACGGCAGTTCAGAGCCGGAAGCGGATTAAGCTGAAGAGCCTTCCAACTTAAGGATTCCAAATTGATGAGACCCACGGCGGCTTCTCAGCCGAATGTGTCGCCCATAGCCGAATCCGTATCGGCTATGCCACATCGGGATTATGATTGATGACGTATAAGAACCGCACCAGCGTTCCACGTTCCGCATGATCCTTGAACCATCCGTTCTCGGCAATGCGCGCATCGGCGAGAAACTCATTCCCCTCGGCAGCAAATTCTCGATACATCGCTCGAGAGACTTCGTAGTTCTTCACCCAATGGTTTCGAATATTCGGCGTGAAATTATACTGCCGGTACACCAGCCCCAACGTCTGCAGGACCCGAGCCATACGGGTACGTCCGGGCTCTAAAACGTCTTCCGGATCACCCTCCTCCTTGGCTTGGAACGCCGCCACGATCATCCGGCCGCCTGGTTTCAGCTTATTATTCAGCTTTCTGATCGTCACATCGTAGTTGCCCATGAAATAGACACAGTCCACGGCGATGATGGTGTCATACCCCTCACCGGGGATGTCGTCGGCGATCAGATCTACGCATCGAAAACTCAGCCTTCCTGTTTTGGACTGAGTGCGGTCTTGAGCCTGAGAGATGGCCACGTCCGAGTAATCGATCCCAAGAATCGAACAACTGGTTTTTTCGGCCAGATATTCGGTGATGCGGCCGTTGGCACAGCCGATTTCAAGAACCTGCTCGCCGGGCTTGAGCAACGAAGCCAAAAAATCCATTTCCTCCACATCCATCATACCGTGCTGACAGAGGTCACGCCCGTACACCGCTTCGCAAAACTGGGCATGAGTCCGGCTCGTATAGGCGCGCTTGAAGTATTCGTTGTACCAGGCCTTTGAGAACATCTTGGCCTGCCCCATGCCGTCCGTATGATCCAGAAGCCGTCCCATGCTCTCGTCCATCGTGCTGCTCCTCCTATGACCGGTGATTCGTGACCTGCGTCGCCCTACTCAACGGGAAACCGTCTCCGGCAGATCTTGCAACACCTTGGTCATCTCCTCTGTAGAGCCTTCGAACCTTCCAGCCATGCTTTGATCCTAAACAGCCAGCTTGGAAACACGAATGACTTGCTCTTTATTTGGAAGATCTATTATTCAATCCTGTATAAGCTCATGGGCTTCTTATTTGAATTACCCACCAGAATCAAGTCATGAAAAGTAAGTGAGCTTGAGCTACCTGTCAATGCTGAATTCGAACGCGCACAGGGTTCATCACCTAGCCACAGCTAGACCGAACGAATGACGATTACCGCTCCGTCTTGTTCGATCCGACCTAGCGACGAAACCTTCCCTCTCCGTTCCTTACGCGCAATCCGATCAATCTGCACGATCGCGCCACGATGCCATTGGTCGAATGCTTCGTTTTTTGACGATGCGAGACGATCCTGCCGGCCGACTTCTTGTCGGCCTTGTTCATTACAGAGCCAGGCTCGCTTCTCCCCCTTCATAACTCGCAGCTCGCTCACAACTCGATATACGTCAGGTTGCCGCTCCACGATCGTTCGTCCATCCTTCCTGAGTAACAAATAGGAAAACTTCAGCGCGTCTTTGATGAACCCAACTGACTCACCAATCTCCTGAATTATTACAGGCGGTTCCCAAGCTCGCTCTTCGTGACACCAATCATCAGGCTTCACCAAGGCTGGACAACTTAACTCATGGAGGCAAGGGCTATAAACGGTGCAGCTCCTTTCTTGGAGGAGTCGGTCACGCACGTGAAACAATCCTCGGGAGGTTCCACGTAGAGCCGGCTCGACGATCATCACTGTGCCGTGCGGTGCGAGGAGCGATAAGGATTCCACTATCAGGCCAGTGCGCATGGCGGTTGGATCATGCGCATCTGTACAGACCTCATTCAAGCAGTTAGCGAGAATAATAAGATCAAAGGGCGCCCGTGGTTTAACCTGCTCCAACCAGACTCGTCGCTCAAGATCTCCTCCATAGGCCTGCAAGCTCGCTGCTCCAACACTAGCCGCCTGGCAGTATCGATCCCACAACTGCCTGGCTTGTCTGAGAGCTTCTGCTGAGCCATCAATCGCGGTAACAGACAAGGCATACGGCAGCTTTCGCTGATGCCACCAATCGAGGACCGCCAACGCTCCAGTACCAGGGCCTGCACCAAGATCCAAGACTGAGAAACCCTTATTTACTTCAGGAGTAGGCATTTCATCCAGCAACACCTGAATCTTGGCTAGATTCACTGGCAGGAAATACTGGAGATAGGCCGTGCCCAAGAATCTGTCATTGAGGTACGACCCATTGAGACCATCTCGGTCTTTGGTGAACATGCGGGACAGTTCGACTACAGCCTGAGCAAGCTCCCTGTTCGAAAGGCCTACCCGCTCAACATTGACGTGGATGGCATCAAGAATCTCTGGTGATACCGTGGCGTTGAGGCGTCCCATGAACGTAGTGTATGCTCATGCTATTATGGAGGACAACCATGACGGATGATATTCTGAAGGCCTATAAAGACGTGGAAGCAGCAGTGGAACGCTATATCCGACTCCTGCACGACCACGTCACCATGCTCCAAAACATTGAACCACCCGGCTCCGACAAAGTCGTTCGGCTGACGGCCGGGTCCAAAGCTATGACAGATAGTGCAGGGATCTATCTATCCTATGCCAAATATGTAGCCTATGGGATGCCGGCCAGCGAGGAAATGGTGGAGGACGAGATTCAGGGGTAGTGAACAGTTTGTTGGGTCTATCTGGTTTCTCTGGTCTGTCCGGTCAATCAGATAGACCCAAAAATGAAAGAGCCCGTCCGGCAACATGCCGCACGGGCTCTCGTTTTACCGTTTCTTGGTGTTTTAGATGCTTCGCATAAACTGGGCAACTTCGTCTGGATTGACGGTACCACCCATGACCTGTGACATCGCGACGTTCGTCGACTTCTTGCCCGTCAGACCGGACTCGACTTCATCCAGGATCAACTCCACCGGCATAGACTGACCGCCATACACGCGCGGACCGCCGATGATCTTGGCCTTGGAGTACCCATAGATCGCAGTGGCCACTTCTTTCGCCAGCCACCCAACGTAGTTGAATTCCGGCACGACGATCAATTTGGTCTTTCCGCACAATTCACGCAGTTCCTTCGTCGGGAATGGGCGAAGCGAACGAACCTTGATGAGGCCGACGTTGAGCCCCTTGTCCTTGCAGAGACGCACAGCTTCGCGCGACTGGGCCGCAGCACTGCCGGACGCAATGATGATGGCGTCCGCGCCTTCGACGTTTTCCGCCGTAAGTAAGCCACCCATGTACTTATTGATGTACTTACGAGACCGTTCGACGGCTGCCCACACTTCCTGCTGCCAGACGGCGTGAATGTTGTACGCCATGAAGTTCGACTTCTGAACCGGGGCATCACGAGAGAGACGAGCGGGAGGATTTTCCGCATCGAGCACTGGCACTGCGCCGCGCCACGCTTCACGCGGGGGCAACTTGATCCCACGATCCTGCATCCGCACATAGCCACGGGCATGGGTCACGAAGAAGCCGTCGCAACATACCCCAACGGGCAAGGTCACATCGTTCTTCTCGCTGATCGTGAACCCAGCCATCGTAAAATCGAACATGTCCTGTTGATTCTCGGCATGGAACACGATCATTCCGCAATTCAGTAAGTAGGCGACTTCGATATTGTCCGGCTGAATGGCGAGTGGTGCGTTGACGACTCGACAGGTAAACATGGCAACCACCGGAAGACGGTGGCCGGGCCATGACGCAATACCTTCCAAACCACGCAACGTACCGGGTCCGGCCGTGGCCGTATAGCATCGAACGCCTGCGCGAGAACCTCCGGCGATAGCCGCCATCACACCGACCTCTTCCTCGCCACGATAGTATTCTTTCACATAGCCTTCACCATAGAGCACCCCAACGAGCTGCATGGTTTCACTCTGTGGCGTGATGGGATAGGCAATAGCCAAATCCACATTCGAACGACGAATCGCTTCCTTTGCGGCCTCGCTACCGGTGATGAACTCCTTCGTCCGAGGCGCCTCATGAAACATATATTCAGGAGTCACAACTTTCTGTCGTTTTGCTTCGCCATGTGGATCTTTTTTTGAAGCGCTTGGCGGAGCTGCCACGCTGGTGATGGGATCGCCCTGAGGATTGGTCTTCACTTCGGTTTCGCTCATATTCGCACCTCTCTATATGGACGGTGAGCTGCTCGCTCAGCCTACCCTTCTCGCTTCATCTGTTCTGCAGAATGGCCAAACATCGCTGCGCTGCCCGCTCCACCGGGAGTCGGAGCAAACGCCATCGGATTGGTATGGGTCTTACCGCCATGCACCTTCGACTGGGTACCGGTAAAACGGACATTTTCTCCACCCTCAGGTAATTTGATTCCCAGCTCTTCCCGGACACGCTTGAAAATCTGCGCGACGCGCTTGATTTTCAGCGTATCGGAATCCCGGATCGTGAGCATCGCATCTTCATGGCCCTGCTCCGCACAAATCGCCATAGTGCAGCAATTGGTTCCCGCCCGGATCATTTTGAGGGTGAGATTGGCATAATGGCAATGCACGCCGATGAAGATACAAGCTTCGATCTTATTCCCCCAGATCGTCAAATTCGGATGATTCGGATTGATCACCTCTTCAGGATCGATCTTCGGATACTTTGGACGATAGTCCGGCATCGGAATAATCATGACTTCCGGAATCTGTGCGGCAATTTCCAATGTTGCCTTTGCTTTTTCTACCGCGTGATCGTTCCAGGCCCACAAAAGCAGGGGACCCGGGAAAATCGTCGCATTCGGGCTCGTCAACATTTTGCGAGCCATTTCTTCAATGACAACTTCCTCGTTTGGCTCAAGAAGACCATAGTACAGCCCCTGCCCCGGATCTGGCAGGTCGACACCTAATTGAGCCGCAGACGGCGGATGGAAGCCAGCCGGACCCGGCACGATGATTCGCTCTCTCGTATCTTGTGTGATTGCCACGCCTGATTCCCTTTCCTTACCCGACAACAGGACTTGCTAAAACCGCCGTGGTGCTCTTCTCTCCATACGTAATATTGTCCGTCAACGCCGCCTTCGGCAATTGATCGATCATGATCATCTTGATGGCATTATTCTTCGCCATATTGTCGCAAACCCACACGCACTGAGCACATCCCTTACAACGATCGACTGCAACGTACGCGGAGCCGTACTTAAATCCTTGATCCTTGCCCATCTCATCGCTGTAGAGAATCGTGTTGGCTTCTGGACAGTACTGCGTACAGAGCTTGCAACTCTTCGCGGCACAAATTTCAACACTTATATCGGCTACGAGGTACATGAAGTCTCCTTTATAACCGGTTACGCGGTGACTGCTGCGACAGGCTCTTCAACCCGCTTCACATTAGCCGCAGCCCACCCATGATCGACGGCATAGTTCCATCCCGCCCGCATAACGGCGACGTTCTTCTCGATCAGTTCTTGCTTCTTTTTGAACTTCCGCTCGACGACACTGTCGAGGGCGGCCGTACCACCGGACACTACAAAGCCTTTACCGAGGAACCGGTCCTTTACGGCTTGGTCTAAGCCCGCCATACTTGTCAGTCCTGTAATTGCGCCGATACAGCCCATCAGCGCCATATTGGTAGCGAGGTCCATCCCTGCGACTTCCAATGAGATTTTGGTCGCTGGAAAGTAATACAGCTTGGCTCGAAGCTTCTGCAACTCAGCCGCCTGGTCTCGATGAAGATTCATCGGCCCATCATTATTGATCAGGGCAACCCCATCTTCTTTCAGGCCAAAATAGAACGGCATCGTGTAGGACTTGCCGTGCGTAATGACTTGCGGATGGAAGATGATAATGATGTGCGGGAAGGTGATTTCGCCAATCTCATAAATCGGCTCATCCGACACTCGAACATAGCTTTCGACCGGCGCCATCCGCTTTTCAGAGCCATAGAATGGCACGATCGTACTTTCGCCGCCGGCATTAATGACGGCCGTACTCAGAATGTGAGACCCGGTCACGACACCCTGTCCGCCGACACCGGCCATTCGAATATTAAAGCGCTTTGCCATCGTGGAATCTCCTTCGCTCGCTTAGGCCTTGTTAGGAATTGCGGCAGCCGGCTTAGGGAGGAACTCCTTATAGCCATAGCGCTCCGCAAGGTACTGCTTGGCCTCTTCGCTGACATACTCCGTGAACTGATAGCGATCGTTCTCAACGGTCTTCGCGTCTTCCATGACCTTGTCAGTTGGAATGGCGTACTCGATATTACAGGACGTATACGCCTGAATGTAGGTCGACCCAACTTCGCGCGCAATCAGAACCGCTTTCTTGATCACGCTTTCCACTCGGCGCGGATTATTCGGCACGACCGTGGCAACATACGCACAACCAGCCACCTTTGCCATCTGCAACATGTCCATCTTTTCAAACTTCTTACCAAGGGGAGCCATTTTCAACACCGCGCCGCGATTGGTCATCCCACTTTCTTGCCCACCGGTATTCCCATACACTTCGTTATCCAACATGATGGTCGTAAACCGTTCTTTACGGAACCAGGAGTGGAGCACCTGCTGGAAACCGATGTCGGCCGTTCCACCGTCGCCAGCCATCACAACCACGTCTTTGGGCTTGTCACCAAAACGCAGCCGGAGACCACGCGAGAGCCCACTCGCTACTCCATTTTGGTCACCGTAGTTGCCGTAGACGAAGGGAATCGCCGCCTGAGAAATGGCAAGCCGACCGCAACCGGCCGTCCCAACGGTAATCGTATCTTCTGGATTGGGGAAGGCGACCATGGCCAAGCGAATGAAGAGGGTCATGGCACAACCGGCACACATGGGATGTTCTTCCAACACTTCCTTAAAGCTTCCCACTTGTGAAACCGTGACCTTCTTTCCAAACGGTCCGTGCTCCACTAGATCCCGATATTCCTTCGGCATAAACTTCTCAAACCCATTGGAGAACTTGACATAATCGAGACTCATCAGACACCTCCCTTATATCGTTGGCAACGGCGGGCCGCTGCACCTAGTTTTCACCTCTCTCCACCGACATGCATCGAAGAAAACGTGAGGGTTTGCAGACTTGAGCCCTGGGACCACACAATACAAAACAACGGTACCCTTGGCATCCTAGCAAAGCCGAAAAAAGGCTGTCAATCTTTGCTCAGTCTTTTCTCTGTTCGGAAGCCTACTCCACCCAAGCATAGGCTAGTCAACGTTGCGCAAGATAGTATAGCGCCGTGAAAATCAACGCAACTTTAAAGAGGACCCAGGGGTTCCCAAAGAAGGCCTAGGCCTGGCGGTTTGATGTAGGCCATTCGCCCCAACCTAGAGAACCGGCCCCTTATGAATTAAGAGGATCATCGATGGCAATTCATGTTTAGAGATTGCTGATCTACGACAATCTGTTTACACTGCAGTGTATGTCGCTGCGCGTACTGATTCCTGGTGAGGATGAGGCAGGAACCCATGTGGGTGGAGTGCATAAGCGTCCACCGATTCCAGATAACACCCTCAAGGCTGAGTGTCCAAAATTTATGGCACATGGTCCCTGTGGAGGGGTTCGCAAAGGAGGACTCTGCGAGGTATACCCTGAGATGAAATGCCCCTGGGTCTCGCTCTACTTAGAACTTGAAAAAATCGGTCAGACGGAATGGATGAAACAAGTCTAAACAGTGAGAGGGGTAAGGAGTGAAAGGTAAAGAGCTACGCAAGAGCTTGCGAACAACAAAACTCGGCTACAACGAACGACATGCAAAAAGCGGCATCCATGCTCGTCTGCCGGAGATTGAAACCTTTCCAAATCAGTATAAGGGATATGAAATTACGATCGACATTCCCGAGTACACCGCAATCTGCCCCAAGACAAATTTGCCGGACTTTGGCACCATCACCCTGCATTACATGCCTGACAACGCATGCCTCGAACTCAAGGCCCTCAAAATGTACATCCATGCCTACCGTAACCTTGGCATCTTTTACGAGAACGCCGTGAACCGAATCCTCCACGATGTCGTCCACGCCTGCCGCCCTGTGTGGGCGACAGTGACCGGCACATTTACCGCACGGGGGGGGCTTTCCAGCAAGATTGAAGCCCGATATCCGCGGACTCTAAAAGCATAGCTCTTCAAAGACTCCCCTCATTGTTCGCTGCAGACATCCTTCAGGTCATCGCTGGCTTAGCGTAGAACCATGCCGGCCACATCTTCATATCGTCTTCCCCGAGTATGAGTAGTAGGAAACATCTGTCGCTAGTAAACAGGCTGGTCCACGCCTACACCCCGATGCGATGCAGCATGCGTTTCAGAGCCGCATAATCGGGCACCTTTGACTTGCTTGACATATTGAAAAACACTCGCATTTCTTCAAGAGATGGTGTCTCATTTCATGAGTGGGTCCCACACGTCGTTCGCGTGGGCGGAAGGGAACTCCAGTTCCAACCATGTAGAGCTTTGACTAGACTTCTCAGTTAGCGACCGGCCATGTCGTTATTCAGTCACTTTCGCGCCATCTGGCGACAAGACCTTCGTCTGCGCACGACAGTTACGCTTTCGTTGCTCTTAGGAATCATTTTGCTCATCGCCACCACGTGGCGATTGGGTGAGATCAAGACCTCGCTCGAAGAATCCACACAAACTCGCGCCTACGCCATCGGACTCACGTTCACCATACTGGAAGCCGCCGCTCCTAACGAGAATCTCCACCGGATTCAAGCAGCCTTGGATAGCTATCACGATGATCCAGACATTGCCCGTGTGGATCTCTTAGGCACTGACCGGAGGATCATGGCCTCCACCGAACCGGAACGGGTCGGGCGCACCGTAACTGATTCCCACACGACCCAGGCATGGGAACGTGGAAGCAAAATCATTGGATACGATGAGACATCCCATGAATCCCAATTCCTCGTGGCTGTAGAGCCGCTTTGGGACGGAAAGCTGATTGCAGGCTGGGTTCGCATCGAGTTTCCCCTCACTAAGATGCGTCAGCAGATGGCTCGCGCGACACGGGAATCAATTCTGCTCGGCGTCCTCTTGATCGGATCGAGCATACTCATCGTCTTGATCAGCATGCATCGCATTTCCGTCCTCTCTCGCGATACAGCCGACCGATTGCAGACGACATTGACATCGCTCAACCAGCGATTCCCTGACCTGGAATCACCGACCGAAGGATCTGCAACAGGTTCCGCGTTCATCATTCCATCTCAATGCGGAGAAATCGAGCGAACGGTCGCACTCATCAACCATACCCTTGGGCTTTTAACCAAGCAGATTCACTTGATACAGACATCCACCTCTTGGCTTGAGGATGCCTTCACAAGTCGAACGGCGCAACTAAACGATGCCATCGACGATCTAAAACGAGAAACCGCAGAGCGAGCCCAAGCGGAGTTGACCCTCCGCGAGAATGAAACGAAATATCGTGGGATTTTTGAATCATCACGGGATGCCATCATGCTCTTATTTCCACCGGAGTGGAAATTCACAGCCTGTAATCCCGCAACCGTTGCCCTCTTTGGAGCAGAAAGTGCAGAGCACTTCACCTCGTTAGGCCCCTGGGACGTTTCCCCGCTTTTTCAATCAAACGGCGAACTCTCTACCAGCAAAGCACCCAAGGTAATTCAGCAAGCCATGCAAGAGGGGTCGCACTATTTTGAATGGATCCATCGGCGTATCAACGGCCCAACTTTTCCTGCCACCGTGCTCCTGACACGGATTACGCTCCAAGGAAAGACCGGTTTGCAAGCGACTGTGCGAAACATCAGCGAACAGAAGCGTGCCGAACAAGCACTTCGTGACGTGTCTGAGTTTCAGAAGGCGATCCTAGACAATGCCGGGCACGCCATCATATCGGCGACCCCGGATGGAATCATCCGTGTGTTCAATCCGGCCGCTGAACTGCTCTTAGGCTATTCGGCCGACGAATTGGTTGGGAAAGAGACACCCGCAATTTTTCACGATCCCCAAGAAGTGGCGGCACGCGCCCAGATCTTTTCCGCTGAGCTTGGGATCGACCTGCAGCCCGGCTTTGACGTCTTCGTCGAAAAATCTCGTCGTGGCCTTCCCAATACCCATGAATGGACCTACATGAGAAAGGACGGGGGTCGACTCGCCGTCCTCCTGACGATCACGGCTCTACGCAATCCGGAGGGAACGATCACGAGTTTCCTTGGTGTCGCATCGGACATAACGACGCTCAAAGTTGTTCAACGAGAATTGACGCTCGCGAAAGATGCCGCCGAAGCGGCCAGTGTCGCAAAGTCTCAATTTCTGGCCAATATGAGCCATGAAATTCGCACACCGATGAACGGAGTTCTCGGCATGACCGAACTGCTCCTGGCGACTCCTCTCACCGATAAACAGCGGCATATGGCCCATACTGTACGACAATCTGCTGCCTCACTACTCACGATCATCAACGACATCCTTGATTACTCAAAGATTGAGGCAGGGAAGCTCCAACTCGAGCACACCGATATTGACCTCTCCCACCTCCTTAATGATGCAGTCAAGTTGTTTTCTGAAGCTGCCCGCCAAAAGGGACTTTCCCTATCCATCGCAATAGCGCCGAGTATGCCCTCTGCACTCCGGGGAGATCCGACGCGATTGAGACAAATCCTCCTGAATCTGATCGGAAACGCCATCAAATTCACCGCCACCGGATCGATCACCGTGAACACGGACTGCCTCAAGCGCGATCCGGACCAGATTCTGCTTCGTATCACGGTTCGTGATACAGGCATCGGTATTCCGCCCGAATCCCAGGCCCGCGTTTTCGATGCATTTGCCCAGGCCGACGGATCGACGACACGCAAGTTTGGGGGTACGGGCCTCGGCCTTACGATCGTCAAACAGCTGGTTCACTTGATGGGAGGGACCGTTGATCTTGAAAGCATACCAGGTCGCGGCTCAACGTTCGGATTTACCGTTCCACTGGAGGTTCGTACGGACAACGAGATGTCATCTATCCCAGCACCGCCTCAACACACTCCAGCCACTCTCCACGGAAAAGTCTTGCTCGCTGAAGACAACGTCGTGAATCGTGAAATCGCCGTGGCGATGCTGGAGTTGCTGGGATGTACGGTAGATATTGCCGAAGACGGACAGGAAGCGTTGGCAGCAATCGACGCCCAATCCTACGACTTGATCCTCATGGATTGCCAGATGCCCAACCTCGATGGATTGGAAGCCTCTCGCTTGATTCGTGAACAAGAAAGACACCATCCATATCGCCGCCGTCTTCCGATTCTCGCGCTCACAGCCAGTGCAATGGAAGGCGATCGAGAGCAATGCTTGGCGGCCGGGATGGACGGGTACCTCACTAAACCCTTCACTTTTGATCAGCTGCATCACGCATTGGCACCGTGGTTAGAAAAGGCGGCCTGAAAAGAACGAGTGCACATCGAAGCACTACAACCTCGCATCGATGCCGCTTCATGGCTGCGACCGACCGCAATTGTACAACGAAGTGCTTGCACCCTCAGATACATCGCGGTACTTTCAAGTCTACACATGGCCACCTACGCGATCGGGGACGTGCAAGGATGCTACGAACCCCTTCAACGTCTCATCCAGCGCATTCGCTTTGACCCAACGACAGATCGACTTTGGTTCGTCGGCGATCTCGTGAACCGTGGCCCTGATTCGCTAAGGGTCCTCCGCTACATCAAGAACCTGAAAGACCGAGCTACGGTCGTCTTAGGCAATCACGATCTATTCCTTTTGTCTGTGGCCGAAAACATCGTACCCCTTCGCCCCGAAGACACCCTGCAGCCAATCCTTACCGCACCCGATCGCGACGAGCTCCTCACATGGCTACGGTGCCAGCCCCTGTTCTATCGTGAAGGCTCTCTTGCCATGGTCCACGCAGGCTTGCTCCCGCAATGGTCGATCGATGAGGCAGAAGAGCTGGCCCGTGAAGTCGAGATAAGTCTGCAAGGTCCTTCCTACCGAGACACACTTCGCGCGTTGTATCCCAGCAAGCATCTCCAATGGTCTCCAACTCTAACGGGCTCCACTCGGCTCGCCACCGTCCTCAAGGTCTTGACGAGACTTCGTGCCTGCTCACCGGACGGCCGGATGGAGTCCTCCTACAACGGTCATCCAGACCGAATTCCCTCAGGATACTTCCCCTGGTTCAAGATTCCGGGCCGACGCCATGGGAAGACGACGATCGTCTGTGGCCACTGGGCCGCGTTGGGACTCCATTGCGAAGATCGCCTCTTGGCGATCGATAGCGGCTGCGTGTGGGGGAGAGAGCTTACGGCCCTATGCCTAGAGAACAAGCGACTTTTCCAGGTGCCATGTGACGGGATGACCGACCCAGACTAAATACTGATCAGTGGTAGCTTTCCGAGTCGCTGGGGAACTTCCCCTGCTCGACCTCTTCCTTATATCGACGGACCGCTTGGAGTGCGTCCGTCTTGAGATGCGCATAGGGCTTGACGAATTTTGGAACGAAGTCGTCGAAGAGGCCGAGGAGGTCATAGAGCACCAGGACCTGTCCGTCACAGCAGGGGCCGGCCCCGATACCGATGGTGGGAATGGAAATCGCCTCCGTGATGTCTTTGGCCACACTGATCGGCATGGCCTCTAATACCAACCCGAATGCGCCGGCCGCCTCAAGCGCTTTGGCATCGTCCAGCAGCACAGCGGCTCGATCTTTCATTTTCCCCTGCACTTTGTACCCACCCAGCACATGCACCGATTGCGGGGTCATGCCAAGATGTCCCATGACGGGAATGCCGATGCTTGTCATGGCCCTGACACGATCCGCCATGCCCCCCCCACCTTCCAGCTTCACGGCCGTCGCTCCAGCTTGGAGAAAACGGCCCGCGTTGCGGACGGCTTCTTCCGTACTGGCCTGGTAGGACATGAACGGCATATCAGCGATCACCAAGGCGCGCTGCGCAGCCGATGCAACCAGCTTGGTGTGGTACAGCATCTCCTCCATTGTCACGGCCAACGTGTTCGACTTGCCTTGCACGACAACACCCAACGAATCACCGACCAATATCGCTTGGATTCCTGCTTGCTCGACGATGCGAGTGAAGAGCGCATCGTAGGCCGTGACGACGACCAGCTTCTTCTTGTCTCGTTTGGCTTGTTGGAAGTCAAGGATCGTCATCAGCCCAATTCTGCCTTGGTAATGATCTCGGCCAATCGATGCGTGGCCTTGATCGCCATGATATGGACACCGTCACAGTGAGGCCGCACGGCCTTGATGGTCCTCACCGCAATGTCGACACCTACATCTTCCGCTCGGTCCCCGGCAGCCTTCAGCTCATCAATCATCTCTTTCGGCACGGACATGCCGGGGATATTGGCGTTCATGAATTCCGCCATCTTGTGATTGCGCAAGATAAGAATCCCGGCCAACACCTTCACCTTGAACGGCTGCACCTGTTTCATAAAGCTGGCGAAGACATTGGGGTTGTAGACCGCTTGAGTCTGGAAAAACTGGGCGCCGGCTTTCACTTTCACTTCAAACTTTGCCAATACCGGCCCGACGAGATCGGCCTCGGGTGTCACGGCTGCCCCGATGGTAAATGCCGTAGCCCCGTCCAGTTTGTTGCCCATCATATCCTTACCGTCATTCAAGCCCCGCACCAGTTGCATGACTTGAACGGAGTCGAGATCATAGACCGGCTTGGCTTCTTTGTGGTCACCCACCGTTGGATAGTCACCAGTAAGACACAAAATATTCCTGATCCCAAGCATGTGCGCGCCCATCAGATCCGATTGCATCGCGATCCGATTGCGGTCACGGCAGGTCAGCTGCATCACCGGGTCATGCCCCAGTTCATACAACAGGCGACAGACCGGAAGCGACCCGGCACGTACCACAGCGGCGGTATTGTCAGTGATATTCACACCGTGGACACGCCCCACCAGCTGTTTGGCATTCTCCAAGACAGCAGAAATATTCGTCCCTTTTGGAGGGTTATATTCGACGGTAACGGCGAATGTCCCGCGATTCAAGACATCGACCAACCGCTGCGGCTCTCGGCTCATGACCGGCCTCTCATTTCATTCCTGCGGCTCGTTTGGCGGACTCGACTGTATTCTCCAGCAACATGGCAATCGTCATGGGACCCACACCGCCAGGAACGGGACTGATCCAGCCGGCCTTCTGTCTCACTGGCTCAAAATCCACATCACCGCACAACTTCCCCTCAGGCGTCTTATTCGTTCCTACATCAATCACCACCGCCCCTTCGCGCACCATATCCGCCGTGACGAACTTCGCTTTCCCGATTGCGACAAGCAACAAGTCTGCTTCACGGCAGACCGCCGGAAGATCCTTCGTTTTTGAATGACAAATCGTGACGGTGGCGTTGCGCTGCAGCAACATCAGCGCCAGCGGTTTCCCCACAATGTTACTTCGTCCGACAACGACGGCTCGTTTCCCCTCGATGGTCACACCGGCCGATTCAATCATCTTGATCACGCCTTTGGGAGTACAGGCTTCAAACACCGGATGCCCTTCTACCAATCGGCCGAAGTTATAGGGATGAAACCCATCCGCATCCTTCAACGGAGAAACAGCCTCAAGAATCACTTTGCTATCGATATGTTTGGGCAAGGGCAGCTGAACCAGAATGCCATGAATCTTGGGATCCACATTCTTTTTTTCAATAAGCATCAGCAATTCGGTCTGACTCGTATTGACTGGAAGCTTGTGGTCATCGACATAGATGCCGGCCATCTCGCAGGCCTTCTGTTTATTCTTCACATAGACATGCGAAGCGGGATCATCACCGACCAAGATGGTAGCCAGACCAGGGATGACCCCTTTTTTCGCCAATAGCTCAGCCGATTCTTGTGCCAGTCGATCACGAACCTGTTGCGCCAGCGCTTTGCCGTCGATCAATTGTGCAGCCACAATCTCCCTCCCTCTCGCAATTGAGTCAGTAATATTTTCGGCAACTTAGCAGGGAAATTTTATGCAAGTCAACGCTGTACGCGGGTTAAGAGCAAACCCTGAAAGGTCCGGTAAGTACCATTTCGACACTCATCGCCTCTTTGACCCTCACCGTCATTTCTTGACAGTCTCTCTACCCCCTGGGTACGATGGTATTTTATCTCATTCAGGGATGTCTCTCCGTTGCCCTTATCTTCCTATCAGCACTCCTTCCTCGTTGCAGCACTGATGGTGGGCTTTGCCTTACCCTGTGAGGCCGTACAGATCACCGGGCTGGAGACGCCCAATAGTTTTGTCGGTGATCCGTCCGGGAAGGAATATTTTATTTCTAATATCAATGGAGAACCCGAGGCCCGTGATAATAACGGCTTCATTACGAAGTTGAATACTGAGGGGAAAGTCACCAACCTCAAGTTCATCCAAGGCGGTGTGACTGACATCACTCTACACGCGCCCAAGGGCATGGCCTTAATCGGGTCTATTCTTTACGTCGCTGACCTTGATCAACTGAAAGGCTTTGACAAGACAACCGGGAAATTGCTCATCACAGTCTCCTTTTCCTCGCCGTCCCGATCGCAGGTCTCCCTGACCGATGTGACTACCTCACAAACTGGCCTCCTCTACGCGTCCGATCAAACCGCCAATTCTATCTACCGGATCAATCCATCAGACAACCATCGGGTGGACCTCCTGATCCACGACGAACGACTCGCAGGCCCCGCAGGACTCACTGTCCACCCAAAAACAAACCACCTCATCGTGGTGAGCTGGGACAAGGGGAAAATTCTGGAGATCACCCCTGAGGGACAGTTGACCGAACTGGAGGCCAATGGGTTTTTTACCAGTCGTTTCCAAAACCTGAGCGGAGTTGATTTCGATCAGTGGGGTAATATGTATGTATCAGACCTCACAAAAGGCAAGATTTGGCGGATGACCAGAGATCATCGATTCCAAGTCATTGCTGAGTATCTCCCCGCTCCGGCCGACATCAGTATCGACCGCGCAAATAATCTCATCTTGGTTCCCTACTACTATGTCCATGCAGCTGAAATGAACGGGCTGGAAACCCCATCATCAGCCAAGTCTAAAAGCGAGAAACGTACACTCGCTGACTACGGATTCATTCCTCCCCCTCCTAAGTCACCCTCGGAAGGACCGAAGAAATGAGTACATGCCTGTACTGCCATGACCGCAAAGGAAAGCGCCCATGTCCCGCGCTCGGAGGTTCGATCTGCAGCCTCTGCTGCGGCGAGCATCGCCTCACCCGCATCTCCTGCCCGGCTGATTGTGTCTATCTCGACGCCGGAAGCGATTACCAACAAAAACGACTCAGTGAGCAATTCTTACCACTTCGCCGAGACTTCTATCGCGAATTAGACGAAACGGGGGGACAAAAGGCCGTTGCTCTCTTTAATCTGATTGAAGTCATCACGTTTAGCTATTTTGAAGGACGCCGAGACGGACAGGATGCTGAGGTTATCACGGCTCTTCAAGCCCTCCGACGCACACTCAGCCCCCTCCATGTACCGGCCGCCCCCATGCCGGTGTTTGCCGAACACCTTCGGAAGGAATACGACAGCTTCAAAAAGCAGAACCCTGATCAGATCGCGGATCCATCTGACGCTCCAGCCGTCTTGGACCGAATCGACAAATTCGTTTCTACGTTTTCGGGAAAGGATTTTCAGTCCAGCCGGTTTCTAGGAGGGCTGATCGGCTATGTCAAAACGCACCATCCTGAAATCGCCGATCACCTCAAGCGGAAGCACGAACCAGGGCATATTATTCTTCCTGGACAATCTTTCCTGCCTTCACCAGCCCCGGAAGGACACACCCACGGCCCTGAGTGCAGACACCATCCCTAAACCATCTACCTGACTTTGCCTTGGTTCGCTCGCAGACGCACCGGACCAACGAACGCACTCTTCGTCACCTTCCCCGTTGAGAAAGACCTCAGAGAACAGTAGATTATGTTTAGATATAGTTCAGCACACCGAGAGTCTCGACGATTGGCGGGTTGGACACAGCCCTCCAGAATCCTGCGAGCAGGCCGTAACAACTGGATCAATAATGATGTGTATGAATATGAAAATTTCAGAAGTTCAATTGAAACGATAATCTACTGTCGAGCAAACTGGTATAGCCCACTCGCATTGGCTAGAGCATCTTCTGCAGACTCACCCGACGATCGCTGGCGCAAGAGCTGTTCGATATGCTCGGCCAACCGACAATCCACACCATTTGAGAGAGAGACGATCTGCACACCGAATTCATCTTGTTCCGCCCATCGCACGACTGCCTGATCGATCGTCATACCATCCTTCTGGCCAGGCAGCCAGAGATGAAGCTTCAGGATGGTTTGGTCTGGAGGAGCAGAGAGGCATCTCACCCGAAACCCATTTAACGAGATATCCCGAACAGCCGCGAGTCTCACAGAATGACTCGTTAGATAACAGCTGGGGTAGTCTGCCTCGATACGACGATACATCCGGCGCGTCCCGATGGAATGCATACCCCCTCCATTGACGAGTCGATGAACCAGGAGTGAGGGTACCTGCTAAACCAGATGGGGGGAATCCTACGAAAGTTCTCCCTCAGAAGGCGGAAACGTCAGGTAGACACATATGACATGATTCCGCGCATGAAAGGCAGAGATAGCCATACCGACACAACTGGTAGTTCAAACACACATTTTAGGACTCACCACAAGACGCAATACTACTCCACTATGGTCACTGTCATTTCCACACGCTCACGTGGATTGTCACGCTCGTCACGTGAAAGATTCACGATCTTATCAGCCACACCAATACCTTTGGTCACCTCACCAAACACAGAGTACTTTCGATCCAGGAATCGAGAATCCTCCACCACAATAAAAAACTGCGACCCTGCAGAATCTGGATCTGAAGCCCGGGCCATCGAGACGACACCTCGCTTGTGCGGGATGTCACTGAACTCCGCCTTGACCGAATGACCGGGACCACCCTGACCATAGGTGTCCTTTTTGAGAGAATCCTTCGTATTCGGATCTCCTCCTTGGATCATAAACCCAGGAATGACACGATGGAAAATCGTACCATTATAGAAACCATCCTTGGCTAATTTGACAAAGTTCTCCACATGCTTGGGCGCGACATCCGGGTAGAATTTGATTTCGATATCCCCTAATTTCGTTTTGATAATCGCCCGGAGGCTCTTCGGAACGTCCGCCTTTGAATTCGTCGTGTTATCAGCAGCAGGAAGCAACCCAATTTCTGTGACCAACAACAGTAGACCGATCAGCCCCCCCGCCAGCATACGCCATCTTGTTTGCTTGAACATCACCGACCTCCCATACCATTCCCGTTACAATGACCCCCTATTGTAACACCCTTCTATTTCAAACAGAGTGCGAACTCAACACTCCATCTCCTCCAGCGCGCGGCGCGCAGCTTCCTGCTCCGCTTCCTTCTTGCTGTTTCCTCGCCCAATCCCAACGACTCGGTGATTCACTTGTACTTCCACCTCAAAGAGCTTCTGATGGTCCGGTCCAGTTTCACCCACCACCAGATACTGCGGCAACATCTCATACCGCTTTTGACACCATTCCTGAAAGCGCGTTTTGTAATCGTCGCCTCCTGGCTGTTCATGAACAGCATCAAGTTGATGCAGCTCATCGGCTAGAATATCGATCGTGAAATCACGGCTAGCCTCAAAACCTCCATCCAGATAGACCGCAGCAATGATGGCTTCCAGCGCGTCAGCCAACAATGACGTTTTGTCCCTTCCGTTGGACCGTTCCTCCCCTCGACCAAGCCTCAGATAGCGCCCAAGGTCGAGCCGCCGAGCGGCATTCGCCAACGGCGCCTCGCTCACCAGCTTTGCCTTGAGTTTGGAGAGAGCGCCTTCGCTCAGTTCTGGATATCGTCTCGCCAGATAATCGCTGATGATCAGCGATAAAACGGCATCTCCCAAAAACTCAAGCCGTTCATTGTGTGTATGGCTAGACTCCCGACGCTCATTCACGTACGACTTATGCGTGAGCGCCTCTTCTAAAAGATTGTCATCCGTGAATCGATATTTCAAGAAGGCACGTGAGGAGTCGGCAGAAAAGGCAGGCATCATCAAGGCATACGTGCTACGTATCCAGTCGCTTGAAAATCAAACAGGCGTTCACGCCGCCGAATCCGAAAGAATTAGATAAGGCCACCTGAATCGCGGCAGACCGAGCCTTATTGGGAACGTAGTCCAAGTCACAGGCAGGATCGGGAGTATCCAGATTGATCGTGGGGGGAAGCATCCCATGGAACAACGCCAAGATGCTGAAGACAGCTTCGATTCCGCCAGCCGCACCGAGCAAATGCCCCGTCATGGACTTGGTCGAGCTGA
The DNA here is from genome assembly GCF_054902215.1 of Nitrospira sp. CMX1. Lineage (NCBI taxonomy): Bacteria > Pseudomonadati > Nitrospirota > Nitrospiria > Nitrospirales > Nitrospiraceae > Nitrospira > Nitrospira sp. CMX1. The sequence goes on from NZ_JBUBKD010000011.1 coordinate 152,179, forward strand.
CGGGAATACGATGGGCCTGCTCACCGAACACTTGTTTTATTGCCCGGGTCTCAATCGCATCGGCCATCGTCGATGTCCCATGCGCATTGATATAACCGATCTGATCACGTGAGATTCCCGCATCCTTCAGCGCAAGTTCCATACACCGCACAGCTCCTTCGCCTTCTTCCGGTGGAGCCGTAATGTGATACGCATCGCTGTTCATTCCATACCCGATGATCTCTCCATACATTCTGACCCCACGCCGGATGGCATGCTCACGTTCCTCAATCACGACGACTCCTGCCCCTTCGCCCAATACGAATCCATCACGATCCTTGTCGAACGGACGACTTGCCTTTGTCGGTTCATCATTCCGGAATGACAATGCCTTAGCCGCTGCGAATCCCGCGACACCCAGCGGAGTGACCGCCGCTTCGGCACCGCCGGCCACCATGACATCAGCCTCACCTCGTTGAATCAGGCGGTACGCGTCTCCAATGCAATGATTGCCCGTAGCGCAAGCCGTCACCGCACAAGAATTGGGCCCCTTGGCTCCTATCCGAATCGCCACTTGTCCAGAGGCCAGATTGATAATGGTCATCGGGATGAAAAACGGTGAGACTCGTCCCGGCCCCTTAGCCCTGAGCACATCATGATAATGTTCAATCGACCCGAGACCGCCAATCCCGGAGCCGATATACACCCCGACCCGCGTGGCCTCTTCCGGCGAGATCTTTAATCCTGCATCGTCCACAGCCAGCTGCGCCGCACCGACAGCGTAGTGGATGAACGTATCCATCTTCTTGATCTCTTTTTTTTCAATAAACCGAGCCGGATCGAAATCCTTCACCTCACCCGCAATTTGAGCATCATACCCGGTTGGATCAAATCTCGTGATCCTGCCAATCCCTGACTCGCCGGCACAAACGGCCTTCCACGTCTTCTCAACGCCAGTACCCAACGGAGTCACCAACCCAAGACCGGTGACAACGACGCGCCGAGCTGGCTGATCTGATTCACCTGCACCCATAGTTCAAGACTTTTCTTTGATGTAATCCAATGCTTTCCCGACCGTCAGAATTTTCTCGGCATCCTCATCGGGGATTTCGATCGAAAATTCTTCCTCGAGTGCCATCACCAGCTCGACCGTATCGAGCGAATCCGCTCCCAAGTCTTCAACGAAAGAGGCCTCCGGTGTGACCTCGTCTTCTTCCACGCCCAGCTGTTCGGCAATAATTTTTTTGACTCGTTCATCTACAGTGGCCATCGATCTCACTACCTCCTTCCCCGGTATACTCTCACCTGGGCCGCCACACGGGGATCTGTGACGACCATCCACCCAAGAGACGCGCTATCTTTACACCATCAACATACCGCCGTTTACGTGCAAAACATGACCCGTGATGTAGGCTGCTTCCTCGGATACCAAGAAACGCACAGCTGCGGCAATGTCGGCCGGCGTCCCCAAGCGGCCCAGAGGAATCTGCTTTAGTAATGTATCTTTGACATCGGCGGAAAGCCCATGAGTCATCGCCGTATCGATGAAACCCGGCGCCACCGCATTCACCGTCACATTACGGCTAGCATATTCCCGCCCGACTGTCTTCGTAAACCCGATGACGGCTGCCTTCGAAGCCGAGTAATTCGCCTGCCCCGCGTTTCCAATCACCCCAACAATCGAGGCAATGTTGACGATACGACCATACCGCTGCTTGGTCATCGGCTGCAAGACCGCCCTGGTACAGTTAAAGGTGCCGTTCAAATTGATCTGAAGGACCAGGTTCCAATCTTCGTCTTTCATCCGTAACAATAAGCCGTCACGAGTGATCCCGGCATTATTGACCAGGATGTCCACCTTTCCCCAAGCCTTGAGCACTTGTTCGACCATCGACTTGGTTTCACCGGTATCTGCCACGTTGACTTTGAGGTTCAACGCCTTTCGCCCGAGTTTTTCCACTGCAGTCACAGTTTCCGCAGAACGGCTCGGATCGAGATCGGCGACGGCAATATCCGCTCCCGCCTGAGCCAGCGCTTCGGCAATCGCACGCCCGATGCCCTGAGCGGCACCAGTTACAATAGCGGTTCTCCCTTGTAGTGACATCGCGGACCTTTCAGATAATGCGTTAACAGGCGAAAAAACGGTTCATCACTTGATTTCTCGTCAGGATAGTCTCCAATCAGCTCACCGCCTTGAGTGTCGCATTCAAGGATTTCTGATCGTTGACATTCAAAACATTCACGCCGGGCAGAATCCGCTTGATCAAACCGGTCAACACCGTGCCGGGGCCGACTTCAACAAAGGTCGTCACACCCATGTTTCCCATCGCATGCACCGTATCTTCCCATAAGACGGAAGAAGGCAACTGGCGAATCAACGATATCTGAATCTCCTCTGCCCGACTGATCGCCCTTGCCTCTGCGTTATTCACGAGCGGTGCACAGAGCTCCGCCCATCGAACAGCACCCAGGTCCTTGGCTAACCGATCAGCTGCTTGCTGCATCAATGGCGTATGAACCGGTACACTGACGGGCAACGGAATAGCCTTTTTGCAGCCTTGTTCCTTCGCCAACGCGATAGCTCGCTCCACCGCTGCCTTCTCACCGGCAATGACGACCTGACCGGGTGAGTTGAAATTCGCGGCGGCTACCACTCCGACTGACGAGGCCGCACGACAGACTTCTTTCACCACTTCGGCGGTCAATCCCAAGAGAGCCGCGACAAGGCCGGTTCCAGGCGCAACGGCTTCGGACATGTAGCGCCCACGTTTCTGAACCAGGCCAATGGCATCACGAAAGGCAACACCACCGACCGCAACCAACGCGGAGTATTCCCCCAAACTATGGCCTGCGACTGCGATGGGCTTGATCCCAACCGGTTCAAGAAGCCTCCAGGCAGCGATACTACTGACAAGCAACGCCGGCTGAGTGAATTCGGTCAGATTGAGCCGTTCAGCCGGTCCAGCAAAGCACAACTCTGCCACGTCATACCCCAGAACCGAGGAAGCCTCATCGTACACAGTTTTCAATGAGGGGTAGGCATCATAGAGCGCCTTCCCCATCCCGACCGATTGAGACCCTTGCCCAGGGAACACCACACCGATTTTTTGCGTCATGGGGCGTTAGATATCTTAGAAATCCCGTGCAAAGTCAACGGGAAAAGTTTTACAGACCGCCTGCTCGCATCCAGACGAAATCGACTCAGAACTCCTCTTGACCCTCGGCAGATCTTCACCTACCACCTGATGACGGCCGAGGCCCACGTGAGTCCTGCTCCAAAGGCACCGAGCATCACCAAGGAACCAGCCTGCACACGCCCCTCACGAACTGCTTCATCGAGAGCAATGGGGATCGATGCCGCCGATGTATTGCCATATCGATCCACGTTCAGAAGCACCTTCTCGATCGGAAAGCCCAGCCGTTCGATCACGGCCTTGAGAATGCGGATATTGGCCTGGTGCGGTACATAGAGATCCACATCCTCCACCCGAAGATTATGGACGGACAAGGTCGTCCGAGCAATCTCCTCCAACGTTCTGACTGCGACTTTGAACGTTTCGTTCCCTTTCATCTTGATGTACTGGAGGCGCTCCTCAACCACCTTTTCGGACAGGGGCGTCCGTGAACCACCACCAGGCACCATGATCAGCTCGCACAATGTTCCGTCAGAACGAAGATGTGTGGAGAGGATTCCGTGGTCCCCATCACTCGCACTGACGACTACCGCCCCGGCTCCATCTCCAAACAACACACAGGTATTACGGTCGGTCCAATCCGTGATCGCGGACATGACTTCAGCACCGATCACCAAAACATGGCGCAGTCCACTCTTTACATAGGCATCCGCCACAGAAAGCGCGTAGACGAACCCACAACACGCAGCCGAAAGATCGCAGGCCGCAGCTTTCGTCGCTCCAAGCTGATGCTGAACGAGGCAGGCCGTGGCCGGAAGCGGGTAATCACCCGTACAGGTGGCAACCAAAATCATGTCGAGATCGGTTGCCGCCAACCCGGCCGAATCCAAGGCCCGCTTCCCAGCCTGAACCGCAAGATCCGAGCATGCTTCTCCCGTCGCCGCAAGACGCCGTTCACGGATGCCGGTTCGCTCGCGAATCCATTCATCGGACGTCGCGACCATCTGTTCAAGATCCGCATTCGTCAGCACTTTGGCAGGTGCATATGAGCCGGTGCCAGAAATGTAGGCCTTCATCGCTCGGATTCCATCGTCGGACGGGAATGACTTTCCTCAATGTCGCGCTGAATGAGCTCTCGTACTCCGCCCTCGGCCATCCCCTTGGCTCGGCGAATCGCGTTCTTGATCGCTTTCGCCGACGACCGTCCATGGCAGATCATCGTCACCCCGTTCACGCCCAGAAGCGGGGCCCCTCCGAATTCGGCATAGTCAATTTTCCGCTTGAGATTTGCCAGTGGCCCGGCAATCAGAGGATAGGCAAGTCGACCGAAGAAGTGTCCTGAAATTTCCCTCAGGAGCAACCGCTTGATCATCTCGGCCACCCCTTCAGAGATCTTCAACGCAACGTTTCCGATAAACCCATCACAAACGACAATATCGGCGATCCCGCTGTAGACATCACGCCCTTCAACATTCCCCACAAAATTCATCGAGCTGGCCTTGAGCAGCTTAAACGCTTCTTTCGTGACCTCATTCCCCTTGCTGTCTTCTTCACCGATGCTCAACAGCCCCACACGTGGATTCGGCTTACCAAGCAGATGCTTGCCATATTCATTCCCCATCAAGGCAAATTGCTCAAGATGGGTGGCGGTGCAGTCTACATTGGCTCCGACATCGAGCATGATCGCCTCTCCGCTCAATGTTGGAAGACTCGTGGCAATCGCCGGCCGTTCAACCCCCTTGATCAATCCCAGGATAAAGAAGGACGCCACCATGCTCGCCCCTGTGTTCCCCGGGCTCACCACCGCTCCGGCTTCGCCGCTTTTCACCAACTCCGTCGCAACCCAAATCGACGAATCCCGCTTCTTCCTGGCCACCGCTGCAGGGGACTCATGCATCTCAACGACCTGAGACGCGTGCCTGATGGACAGGCGAGGGTCGTGACCGGATTGACGCTGGCATTCTTGTTTTAGGATGGCTTCGTCGCCGACAAGAATAACCTCGACGTCACACTCTTTCACGGCTTGTAGAGCACCCTCTACACAAGGTGCTGGGCCATGATCCCCCCCTACCGCGTCGAGCGCGATCTTCATACGGCTTGGTGTACTCACGAATGGCGTTGGAAAGACAGGCTAAACACGAGTCGCCCCCTGGGATCAGCTCTACCGCACTGACCCCTTTTCGCCACAGACCAGCTCGAACATGTTACGGCCCTCCAAGTATGACGGCTGGCATTGCTTGAAGCATCCGCACCATAAAAACATTGAAGATACGCCTAAACACCTGCCGCTGTGGGGCGTCAACCATCAACTGGCAGTCAGCTTAGGCTTCTTCGACTTGAATGACGGCCTTGCCCTTATACGTCCCGCAATTCAAACAGGTGTAATGCGGCAATTTTAACTCATGGCACTGTGGGCACACAGCCATCCCCGGCGGGGTCATACGCAGTTTTTGAGTGCGACGCTTATCGCGTCTTGCCCGTGAATGTTTATGTTTTGGATTCGGCATGGTGACTCCTTCTTCCCCTCGATTCGGATCGCTATTCAGCGCTGTCCGGCGTCCCTCAGTTTTTCTTTCATCGTGCGCAGCACATCAAATGGACCTCCCGACGGTTCTGCACCGCAACGACAAGGGCCTCCATTCAAATCATGCCCACAACGGGCACAGAGACCACGACAATCGCTGGTACATAACGGGTGCATCGGGGATGCCAGGATCATCTGCTCGCGCAACATCGGTGCGAGATCAAGATGATCACCCGTAAAGTAATAGAGATCGTCATTCTGTTCTTCCTCTTCAACCGTAGGAGGCGTCGCCGTTTTTTTCTTTCTCACACCGTCCCGTTTTCCGGTAGGCCCCGTGGATTTGACTTCCCGCTCGTAGGCGACGCGCAAGGAAAACGCCACCGGCTCGTCAAAGTCCTTCAGACAACGGACGCATTGCCGACTGGCGGCCCCTTCCACCACACCGGTCACATAGATGGTCCGTTCAATCGCACGAAGCTCCAATCCGACCGACATTGTTCCGCGAATGGAGACATCCGAATCCGTCAGTCCCAGCTCGTCACCCGTCAGGTCTCCGGACAACGAAAGACCCTCAGCCGTGATATCCGCGATCTTCGGCGTTAAGACACCCATGAGTCCCCTCGACGATATCCCCGCGCCCCAGCCTGAGGCCCCAATCTCACCGATCACGTTCGTTATCGCTCCTCAGCAAAGCTGATGATGGCGATATGCCGAGCCCGCTTGACCGCCACCGTCAGTTCACGTTGATGCCGCATGCAATTGCCAGAGATTCGGCGTGGAACGATACGCCCTCGCTCTGTCAAAAAGTTCCGAAGGAGTCCGGCATCCTTAAAATCAATCGGTGCTTTATCCAGACAAAATCGGCAGGGACGTCTCCGTTGGAACAGCCGTCCTCCTCCACCACCTCCACGCTCGTTTTCACTTCGATCCATCACTGCCTCCTCATACTCCTGTCATTAACCTTCATCGCCTGTCTCATAGCCGGGTTCATCATGCATCGGAGGTTCGGCACCTTGGCCGCCGTCTTGGCGCTTGGGCATAAACGTCACGGTCTGGGCGACCACTTCATGCTTGCTGCGCTTTTGACCATCTTCGGTTTCCCATCGGCGCTGCTGCAACCGCCCCTCAACAATCACGCCGTTCCCCTTGCTGAGATACTGCCCGCAATGTTCGGCTTGTTTACCAAAGACCACAATATCGACAAAACACACTTCTTCCTTCAAATCGTCGCCCTGTTTAAACCGGCGACTGACCGCCAAACCAAAACTCGCCACTGGCGTCCCACTCGGCGTATACCGGAGCTCGGGATTCCGAGTGAGGTTTCCCATTAAGATGACTTTGTTAAATCCGGCCACCGTCTGACTCCTGTGCCGCCGCTTCCACCGGGCGCCGCTCCACTAATGGCTTCTCATGATGAACCGTCAGAAACTTGATGATATCGTCTTCCAACCGATAGGCCCGTTCCAGCTCGCCGACGGTGTTGTTCGGTGCCTTAAAGTAAAAATAGCCATAGGTCCCCTTTCGCTCACGACGCACCTCGTAGGCGAGTTTTTTCTTCCCTAAATTTTCGGCTTTGATGAATTGCGCGCCGGTCTTATCGGCGACACTTTTCATCTTGTCGATGAGCGCTTTCGTATCCTCATCGGAAAGGGACGGACGAATAATAAACAGAGACTCGTAGAGCTCCATGCAGCAATCCTCCTGGACAAAGGCCCCCGAACCAGTCGGGAGCGAGGTGTAGGGTGCCTATCTGGCACAATGAACGGAGGACGGTAACATAGGGATTCTTAGACTGTCAATGAATTGCAGAACCTGACGCTTCCATCAATGGCACCCACGAAGAGCGCAGAGCCGTGGTTACACAACTTGATTGCTGATTTCATACAGACTTCCCCGCATTGACAGAAAACCCTCGAAACATAACCATTGGTTACCAGTTAAATTTATCACGGACCGCCACATTGCCTGTCTCCACATTCCCTCTTTTCAGATCATGGCGGTCCAGTCTGCTGACAGCGTACTGCGGAATAGACCGGTCGTTATGACACCGGTGCATACGCCCAGGGTGTTGATTCGAGAACTTTCAAATAGGTTCCCACGTCTGTACAGACGTGGGAACCTATTGCGCTAAAGTCCGATCCACGGCCTCTGCAGACTGTATCGCGTTATCAATGTAAGCAATCTGTTCTCCGGCAATAAATTGACGCCGGTCCAACACCTGTTATGCTTGAACTGGATGAGACAATTCCTTGTCCAACGCACTCTAATTTTTACGATTGTCATCGTCGCCACTGCGGTCTTGGCGCAAAGTCCTGATTCATCGTCACTTCAACCGAGAACAGGCCCGGCGATTCAGGGCGACTCCCCACTCCCAATCGGAACCAGACGCGGGCGCTGCAACCCCGCCTCCACTAGATGTCAGCTCCCACGCCATCGCGTGCAACCACAGACTCCGACCTCAATCAACTGGCCGAAGCAGGCGCTCGGTTGGGACACGAAAGCTCGTTGAATATCCGTAGCCGCACCGGCCCAAGCATCGATAGTCCATCGACTAAACCATAATATTTACATTCATCTGCCTATTTTTGTTGGTGCAGGCAGATCAAGCTAGCGACGCACGATACAAGATCCAACCCTAGTTTTCAGTGCAGGTTCACGGGCGCCGAGGCAAGTTATTTGAGGTTGGCAGCACGGTCATGCATTTCGCGATCGTGACTAATCGGGAGGGGGATGGTCTTATGCTAATTCGCCAGCATCGGGAGAAACGGGCACCGTCGAGCATGCTCAGCATGTCCTGAAGAACCAGTTGGTGACCGTGGCCCTGCGAAGTGGGAAGGTTGGGACCAACACCGACTGGTTCGGCTCACCGTGCTGACTGATCATCTCCTGAGTACACTGAAGCGCGTAGCCTTACCCGAAGATTTGTTGAAGGCGAGACCGAAGGTGCTGCAGTTTCTAGTGTTCAACACAATTATGAAGGTCCTTCCGCATGTTCGCCGAACCCTGTTTATGTCTCTCAAGGACCACGCTGAAAGCTCTCTTGCCCCTGGCGCGAAGCCACATCCTCACGCTCTGCCCAACTTAGCCGGAGAATGAGACCAACATTACCCGTTCTGTCGTGTTCAAGGGGCAATGTCTTGCCACGAAACATATCTGGCAACTGGATACCAGCAGGGGTAGCTCATCCATCGCAAACGCTCTGCGGATCCCGCCGCTATCGCTCTTGAAACGACAGGCCTCACCACATCTGGTCATTTCACTGACAAAGGGGGTGACGGAACAGGCAGGAATCTACTTGTCCACCAACTGCATGGTGGCAAACTCTCGTACTGCAGGATCCGGATCGGTCAGCCCTCGATTCAACAGGGAAAGAACGGTATCCCGATCCTCCTGCGAGGGCTCGTCTTTTGCCAACTGATCCATCAGTAACATCATAGCCTCGACTCGAAACGCAGGATTGGCGTCCTTCGAAGCCATCGCCGCAAGCGCTGGAATCGGCACAGGATCCAGTGAGTACTTGAGCACATCCAGCGCGGCCTCGCGAACCTCTGGTGCGCGATCTGACAGGGCCTGCGCGATAATTGGATTCACGGCTTCGCTGGTTTCTCGATGCGCAATCCCGTTCAACGCCGCAATCCGAGCGGCCGGCTCCTGAGACTCTCTCAGAGATTGCTCTAGTTGGGCGAGCTCGAGATCTGTTCTGGCGGTTCCAAGATTCCCAATGCTGGTGGGTGCGGAACGTACGGAGCTTCCATTCGCCGTGGGAACACTGGAGAATGGCGATCCGGCGGATGCCCGACTGACCATCGGCCCTTGAGGGACCGAGAGATCGACCCTGGCAATCACCTTCTTGGCCCCATCCTGGCGATACTCTACTGCATAAAACTTTCCAATGAGCACTTGCTGCAGCACGTCTTCAACTGGACGCCGCTGAAACGAGAGTGTCACTGATTCAGACTTCATTGCCTCAGGTATAAGAAAGGCAATCTGTGTGCGCCGGCCAAACTCCGTCAGCACCGCGCCCAATGGGGCATTCTGAGCCTCAATAGACACAAGCCCCGCTGTTGCCGTCACCATCATTGTGGTAGCAGAGCTAAGCCCAGGCTTCGAAATCTCCTCTCCTGGACTCCCACAGGCTTGCATGGAGAACGCCATGAGTACTATGAGATATGAACACCTCATTGGCGTGGACAAGATCCGCATGGATGTGGACCTCATCTGCCTATGTGAGGAAACCCGTATGGCCAATGTCTGTGACTCTCTCAACCACATCACACCTCAGACGTTACAATCACGTGTATCAGTGAACGGCTAGACTGGGGGCCGCCTCCCATCTATACACGATAGGAGGCCCCCAGACCATTCCTACTGAATGAATGTGATATCTATCGCGCTACTTCTGTAGCGAGAGTCTCATAGTACGTCCCCGCCCATCGAAACACAGCAATATTCCCACGAAGCTGTGACCCCACAGCCGTTGGGCTATAGAAGCGACAACGCGCGAAACCACCATAACTCGGCGAAGCAACGACTTCCAGCGTCTGACCAGGGTTCAGTGTGATCACCCCCGAGGTGGCCGCCACGGAGCCATCAAACTTGTGGAGCACAACTTGTAGATCGGTGATGGCGGTGAGGCCGACATTCACCACATTGCAGGCATGATACGAAGCACCACTGTCTGCCCAGTGTGGTCCGGTATATAACGTCATCGCATTGGCATTTGGGCTGAGTACACCCAACCCCACTGCAAACCCAATCGCTAGAATTCCTTTCGTCATCTGCATGATCGCCTCCTATTTGGTTATGACTGCCCACTGCCCCCATCACGGCATCTGCAAACCCTCTTATCGACCATCCTTACGCATCATCGTTACGCGCGAAACTTATTATGTTTCACCTAAGTCAATACACACGCCTCTCCCCATCTATACTTATCCATTCATGGCATTTAGGCGCAGCGCAGCACACCACCGCGCCATGCATCCACACTTCTTCGCAATACATCTATACGCATATGGCCCATCAACCACTACCTATCATTAGGTATTCACAATGGCAAACACTTTTGAATCCTTAGCACTTGCCCTGCGCGATGCATCCAGATAAATACTCCCGTGACTTTTTGCGAAGCAAAACTCTGGGTTCGAATCTTGTATTGTGCGTCTCGAGGCCGGTTTGACTCTCGACGGAACCGAACAAACTCAAGTAGAATGGCCTAAGCCCCTGCCAGCTGAGAATTCCCTGCGAGCAGGTGAGGATCGAGATCAGGCAACAGTGCTATTAGACAGAAGTGGGGGCTGATCTTGTATTGTGCTTGGGACATCCGCCGGTTGCAGACATAGGCAGGTATTTATTGTTAGTGGCGAGCAGCTAAGCTTCGTCCATTGAGACATCCCCCAAGCCATTCCCCTTTCATCTTGTCTCTCTTCTCTCCGCCCTTTAGGATGGCGCTCGTACACGACTGACTGTCCGGCCACTAAGAGATACACATGGAACCAAGTTTTTGGCACAACCGATGGCAGACGAATCAGACTGGATGGCATGAGCGCGACGTCAACCCACTGCTGATCGCTCACTTCCCCTCCCTCAATGTCCCTCCTGGCGGGCGTGTGTTTGTGCCGCTCTGCGGCATGTCACTTGATCTTGGCTGGTTCCTGTCTCGTGGCTATGCGGTCGCCGGGGCGGAACTGAGTGAGCTGGCTGTGACGCAGCTCTTTGCCGAGCTGGGAATGGAAACAACCATATCAGAAGTCGGAAAACACAAACTCTTTCGCGGAGAGAAGATCGACATCTTCGTAGGCAATCTCTTCGATCTGTCTCGTGAAGTACTTCGTCCTGTCGATGCGGTCTATGACCGGGCTGCGTTAGTCGCACTACCGGAGATCCTGCGGGTCCAGTACACTACCCATCTCAAATCGCTTACGGCATCGGCGCCCCAACTGGTCATAGGTTATGAGTACGACCAGACCATCGTGCCAGGGCCTCCGTTTTCCGTCACCCCCGATGAGCTCCATCGCCATTACAGCGACAGCTACACCCTCACACCGCTGACCCGTCTAGATGTCCCTGGCGGGCTCAAAGGGAAGTGCCCCGCAACGGAACATGTCTGGCGATTGAATAAATGACTGGGTTAAAAAAAGAAGAGGGGGGAGAATATTTTCTATTACACTCCGATAGCCAAACGGACTGGATGGACGGTTTCCTGAATTCCGTAAGGCCCGGTTGATTCCACCTGCTCAGGATCCGCATACGTACCGAACAGTCGATCCCACACTGTAAACAAGACCCCGAAGTTTGCTCCGCCCCTTCCGATCTGTTTCAGGTGATGTACACGATGGTAACGTGGTGTGACAAAGAACCATTCTAGCTTTCTCGATTGCCAGGTCACATTCATGTGCATCCAGTTATTCGTCAGGATTAGCATATAGGAATAGAGCGAGAAAAAGAGTGACGGCACCGGTTTGAGGAGCGGAAACGCCAGAAAATATGGAATGCTGGCCAGGACGATCTGCGGAAAACTTGCCCGGATACCGGCCAGCCAGTACAGCTCCGTTGGTGCATGGTGCCAGCGATGGATCGGCCAGACCCACGGCATATGCCAGAGCCGATGCATCCAGTAGGCCAATCCATCCAGGACGAACAAGAAGACCACCAGCTTAAACCCGAATGGCAGCGCCTGCCAGCGCCAGTAGGAGTAGTGAGGAAACGGGATTCGATTCGTCACCTGTGCGGCAAAGATAAAGAAGATCTGGTAGATCGTGAAGGCCGTCACATCCTGTAGAAACACCTGTCGGTAATGAAGCGGACGCGACGGCCACCAATACTCCACCGCGAAAAAGAGCAGGCCGATTCCCCAATAAATGGCCAGCCACTCAAGTGAAATGAAATTGGCTAGCCAGTCAACCATTGTTACCACTTACGAAACATGTTTTAGTGTGACAAACAGAAGTGTCGAGGCAGGAGGATCGCGCATCGTGAAGGCGCTGGTCAAGTCGGCAGAGGACTCCCTCCACCCTTCCTATGGGGGGCAACATTGGTTGCCTTGGCTCCCTCCTCTTTAAATAAGAAGTTGAATCATATGCTGGTGTCCCTTGTTCGCTATGCCAAGTTTATGGGCAAATTCCCGCAAGCCCCCGAGATCAAAGCCCACAGAGAAAGGACGTACAAAAGCGGCCTAGGACAAACAGAATAACCGGGCTCGTTCCAGGATCATAAATGGTTGGTCGAAGCACTACGTGTGGGGGAGATAGGCGCCAGCTCATCGCGAACCCTTGGCATTCAACGACAGAAGCGGCTACACATTGAACCTAAAATACACAATATCTGCTTCTTTAATGACGTAGTCTTTGCCTTCGAGACGAAATAACCCCTTTTCCTTCACCTTCGCTTCAGACCCACAGGCCAACAGATCGTCGTAATGGTAGACCTCGGCGCGGATGAATCCACGTTCCATATCGGAGTGGATCTTGCCCGCCGCTTGCGGAGCTTTGGTGTTTCGGGGGATCGGCCAGGCCCGAGATTCAATCTCACCGGCGGTGAAAAACGTCACCAAATCCAGCAAGCTATAGGCCTCACGCGTCAACCGGACTAGCCCTGATTCGGTCAATCCCATTTCACTCAGGAAATCCGTTCGTTCACTTTCGGGTAACGACGAGAGCTCCGCTTCCAGTTGCCCACAAATGGTCACAACCCGGGCCCCGCGCTTGGCTGCAAAATCTCTTACCGCCTGGACCATTGCTTCGTCGGCATTCTTTCCTTCAGAAACGTTGGCGACAAACAGCACCGGCTTTGCCGAAAGCAACTGACATTCGGTGAGGATTGTCCGTTCCTCTGCCGGATATTCCCGATTGCCCAACCACTCCCCCTTGTCGAGCATACCAATCAACTTGGTCAGAAACTCCACTTCAAAGGCTGCCTTCTTGTCACCGGCCCGAACCTTCTTTTCGGTCTTCTGCTTTCGCCGATCAAGCGTCTCCAGATCAGACAGCATGAGCTCGGTCTCAATCACTCCAATGTCACGGAGGGGATCGACCCCACCGCTGACATGGACCACATCGGTCCCCTGAAAACACCGCACCACGTGCAGCAACGCATCGACTTCGCGAATGTGGCCAAGGAATTGATTCCCCAATCCTTCACCTTTACTGGCCCCTTCGACCAGCCCGGCAATGTCCCGCACTTCCAGCGTGCTGTAGGTGGTCTTTTTCGAAGCGAAGATCTCCGTCAATTTGACAAGCCGAGGATCCGGCACCAGTGCCACACCGGTATTGGGATCCACCGTGGCAAACGGATAGTTCGCCGCGAGTGCCCCACCACCGGTGAGTGCATTGAAGACTGTTGTTTTACCAACGTTCGGAAGACCGATCATGCCGCAACAGAGTCCCATAGATCTCCTGACGGTGCTGAGATAAAATTTCTGAGTGCTGAGTGTAGGACCGAGGCTGTCTAGTCCGCACTATTCTTTGGTCGTTTCTCGCTCTCTGACATTGAACTGAGTCATCGCCACTTCTGGCCCTCGATGGATCAGACACTCCAGCGCATCAACAGCTCGCTCCAAACACGGTTCAAAGACCGCCAGTTCGTCTTTCGTGACTGGTTCTAACACATAGTCCGCTGAATCTTGGCTTGGTGCAGGCCGGCCGACTCCGATCTTTAATCTGATAAATTGTGGGGTCCCCAGCGCTTCGATGAGGGATTTGATCCCATTATGCCCCCCGTAGCCTCCGGAAAGCTTGATCCGCAGCCGACCCGGTTCTAAATCGAGATCGTCATGGACTACGATGAGCTCGTTGGGAGTAAGGGAATACTCTCGCAGAAGGCCTTTCACGGGAGGACCGGAACAGTTCATCCAGTCGAGGAGACCGGCCAACTCGATCACTTCTCGCCCAAGTCGTCCGGAACCTCGCTGTGCGGTTCCGCGCGGTGAGAGCCGGATCGACCATCGAGCGGCAGCCCGCTCGATGGTCCACATCCCGACATTGTGACGGGTCTGGGCATAGGCCTTCCCCGGATTGCCCAGTCCAACTAGCAGACGCACCGTTACTTCTTCTTTTCAGCTTCTTTCTTCTCAGCCTTGGGCGCGGCAGCCGCGTCTTTCTTCTCTCCGCCCTTGGCGTCACCGGCAGGCGCTGCGGCACCAGCTTTGGCCGGTTCGCCCGCGGCTCCCTCAGCCCCAGCTTCCTTGCCCTTTGCCAGGACTTCCGGTTCGCCTGCAGCACCTACACCACTGGTCAGCAAGGCCTCCAGTTTCGCATCCGACATCGGGGCCGCAACACTCACCACCATCTGGTCAGGTTCATCCAAGAAACGGACTCCGTCACGCGCGCCAATTTCTTTCACATGGATGCCGCTCCCAATGGTCAAGGCTGACGCATCCACTTCGATGTGATCAGGCAATACCGCGGGCAAACATTCGACATTCATGTCGCGCATGTTGTGGTGCAACACACCACCTTCCTTCACACCAGCTGGAATGCTGCCAATGACCTTGACCGGCACCTTGACCCGAATCGGTTTACTCATGGAAATTTCAAAGAGATCGGCATGCAACACCGCTCCCGTCACCGGATCTACTTGATAGTCTCGCAAGAGTGCGGTACGGCTCGGCTTAGACTTGGCCCCACTGACCGTCAGTGAAATCAACGCAGTACTGCCCGCGTGGGACTTCAGAATCTTGACCAGGTCGTCGGGGTTGGCGATCAGCGAGAGACATTCACCCTGGCCGTACAACACCGCCGGAATTTTCCCTGCCCGCCGCATCGACCGCGCAGCTCCTTTACCCGCTTGTTCCCTGACTGACACTGTCAAATCAAATTTCATGATTCTCCTCCGCCTCCCCAGCTTCCAGCACAACGCCCCGCCCAAACCGGGCTAGGCAAATAATGAACTCACCGACTCATCTTCATGAATGCGCCTGATCGCCTCACCTAAGAGCGGCGCCACCGACAATTGATGCAACTTCGGACAGATCAACTCTTTCCCTCGCAACGGAATAGTGTTGGTAATCACCACTTGGGAAAGACACGAAGACTGTAATCGTTCCAGCGCCGGCCCAGACAAGACGGCATGGGTACAAGCCGTGATCACCTCTCGCGCACCATGATCGAGACAAGCCTGTGCGCCCTGAACGATCGTACCAGCCGTATCAATCATGTCATCAAGGAGGAGGACTCGTTTCCCCTGCACATCCCCGATGATGTTCATGATTTGGGCTTGATTGGGACCTTCTCGGCGTTTATCAATGATCGCCAGATTCGCCTGGAGCCGTTTCGCAAATGCCCTGGCTCGCTCCACCCCACCGGCATCGGGCGAAACTACGACCAGGTCGGGCATTTGTTTTTTGATGATGTAGTCCAGCAAGACCGGGAGCGCATAGAGGTGGTCGACTGGCACGTTAAAAAATCCTTGAATCTGTCCGGCATGAAGGTCCATCGAGAGCACGCGGTCGGCTCCCGCCGTGGTCATCAAGTCCGCAACCAATTTGGCGGTAATGGGAACACGGGGTTGATCCTTACGATCTTGACGGGCATACCCAAAATACGGGATCACCGCCGTGATACGATTCGCCGATGAGCGTTTCAGCGCATCAATGATGATCAACAACTCCATCAAGGAATCATTGACCGGCTGACAACAGGACTGCGCCACAAAGACATCGGCACCCCGAACATTTTCGTCGATCTTGACTCGGATCTCTCCATCGCTAAACGAAGAGACCGTTGCTTCACCCAACTTCTGCCCAAGGTAGGCACAGATCTCATGCGCAAGCGCAAGATTGGCGTTGCCAGAGAAAATTTTCAATTCTCTGTTCATCGAACGTTCCTAACTGACCGTCTCGTCTTTAGTCTAACGTGCTGGATTCTCTAGTGGTTCTTGTGCGGCACGCAATGCTGACCGTTATCAGCCTGGCAACACTCGTCGCAGCACACACGACTGAGGAAACCCATCAAAGGGTGAAACTTTATAAGAAATCTCCGGTCTCTGTCAATAAACGATCGAGGGAAGGTTGAAATCGGTCACCTACGAGGGACACGAGGTCTGTGCAACAAACACCTTGAACTGGGGCTCATTCATGAATATGGCTTGTGCCTGACAAGCCTTCGCTTCATCACGGAAGACCCCAAACACGGTCGCGCCGCTTCCGGAGAGAAGCGCCGCCTCAGCCTTAAGGGCCAGCAGTCGATGCTTGATCTCGCCCAGCATGGGATAGGCCCTAAACACCGGTACTTCAAAGTCGTTTTCTGCTACTTCCAGTACCTGTTCCCATACCAACTCCGAGGTTTGTTCCAGCATGGCATGAGACTGGGCTAGTGGAAGCACTCCAGATCGATTCACGGATAGTTGCTGATACGCCCACTTCGTTTCGACAGGGAAGCCAGGATTGACCAAGACGACCCATCGAGTCCCCTTGATTCGAACCGGAGCAACGTGCTCGCCACGCCCTGCCACGGTTGCAGAGGGCGCGAAGAAAAAGAACGGCACATCGCTTCCAAGCGTTTGGCCGATGTGCGCCATCTTTTCCTCCGACCATCCCAGATTGAGTAACCGGTTCAGACCGATAATCGTCGCAGCCGCATCGCTACTCCCACCTCCCAACCCAGCCCCCATTGGAATCCGCTTTGCAAGGGTGATATCCACTCCTTCTATTCTGCCACTCTGCTCCATGACCGCCACGGCCGCCCGATAGACCAAATTGGAATCATCGGTTTTCAACGATGGATCGTCACAGCGCAACGTGATCATGGAATGGCTGCCACTCAGCCCAATGGTGATCTCATCCTCCACCTTGACCGTCTGCATCAACGACCAAAGATTATGATAGCCGTCAGGGCGACGATCCAGAATGCGGAGCACAAGATTGACCTTGGCAGGTGCGAGAACACGAATGGAGGACGGAGCGGAGGTCGATGCGGGAGAAAGGTTAGTCACGACCTCCTTTTATAGCATACTTCTCCAACCGATACCGAAATGATCTCGTGTTCAGACGGAGCATCCGTGCAGCTTTCTTCTTGACCCATTTGGACCGTTCCAGCGCCTTCAGCAGCAGATCCTTTTCGATTCCATTGATCAACCCCTCAAGATCCACGCCCTCATCGGTTAAGTCCAGCGGCATCCCCTGTACTGGGATCGGCACCGTGGGCCGATGAAGCCATCCACGCACATCGGCATCTGTCACCGGTCCGTCCACAGAAAACGCCACGACCCGCTCAATCAGATTCTCCAGTTCACGAACGTTCCCGCGCCATTCATGCCCTAAGAGGACGTGCATCGCATCGGAACTGAGCACCGGCTTGGGCTTCCCACTTTCTTTCGCAAACCGTTCCAGAAAGTGATGGACGAGTAGCGGGATATCACCTGTTCTCATCCGCAGCGGTGGAAGCCGGATGGGGATCACATCCAGGCGGTAATAGAGATCTTCCCGGAACGAACCGTCCGCCACGGCTTTCTCAAGATCTTTGTTGGTGGCCGCCACCACACGCACATCGACTTTAATATCCTGACTGCCCCCCACTCGACGAAATTCTCGCTCTTGAATCACTCGAAGCAGTTTCACCTGAATCGTCGGAGTCGTGTCTCCGATTTCGTCAAGAAAGATCGTTCCGCCGTTCGCGATCTCGAACAACCCAGCTTTATTCGCAATCGCGCCAGTAAATGATCCCTTCATATGGCCGAACAGCTCGCTTTCCAACAAGGTCTCTGGTACGGCACTACAGTTCACGGCCACAAACGGCAAGGCGCTCCTTGCACTGTTATAGTGAATCGCACGGGCCACTAATTCCTTTCCTGTTCCACTTTCTCCGCAAATAAGCACGTTGCTTTTCGAGTCCGCGACTTTTCGTACGACTTCAAAAACTTTTTGCATCGCCTCACTCTGACCGACTAATTGCGCGAATGACGACTGACTCGCCATCTCGCGCTTGAGGAGCATGTTTTCAGTCGTGAGGCGCCGCTTTTCCAATGCATTCCGGATGATCAACTGCACTTCATCAACTTGGAAGGGTTTCGTCAGATAATCATAGGCACCCTGTTTCATTGCCTCCACGGCTGAATCTGCACTCGCAAACGCCGTAATGATCAACACCACTGTTTCTGGAGAGGCTGATTTGACCGCTTTGAGAACCTCCATGCCGTCGACCTTGGGCATGCGCAGGTCGGTGATGACCAGGTCAAAGATCTCCTTCTGCAGGAGTTCAACCGCCTCCTCACCGTCAGCGGCACTCGTCACAGCGTACCCCGCCCGCTTGAGCATGATGCTCAACACCTCGCGCAAGCTTTGTTCGTCATCGACGACTAAGATCTTTTCCACGGCTCTCTTCCCTCATACCAGAGTCTGATCCCTGAATCCGCGGCACGAGGCAAACAGACCCCGAATCGCGTCCCCAGCCCTTCCTCACTCTCCACTTTGATCCACCCACCATGAAGATCCACGATGCGATGGACCGCCGCCAATCCTAATCCGGACCCACTCTTCTTGGTGGTAAAGAACGGGAGAAAGATTTTATCGAGGTTCTTCTTTGGAATGCCTGCTCCCGTATCATGGAACGACACCTCAATGACCTCAGCCTTCCGACCCACCACATCCACCTTTCGACATCCTGTTGATACCGTCAGCTGACCACCCATTGGCATCGCATCAAACGCGTTCACGGCCAAATTCCAAAATACTTGTTTCATCTGATCCTGATCCACTTGCGCAGGCAGCGTGTCGGAACAGGGGGCGGTCACAACGGTGATATTCGCTCTCGTTCGTGCTTCATGTTGTACTAGATCAAACGTCTCAGCAAGGACTTTGTTTAAATCGCACTCGATGAGATTCAGGGCAGGAGGCCTGGCGTACTGCAAAAACTCAGTAATGATGGCATTCAACCGAGTCGCTTCCCGAACTGCGATCCCTACCAACCGTTGGCTCGTTTCGTCGGCCTGAAAATCTTTCCGCAGCATTTGCATAGCACCGGCAAGAGCACCGAGCGGGTTTCGGATTTCATGCGCCATCCCCGCCGACATTTCTCCAAGGCTGGCCAGCCACTCCTTGCGCCGCATCTCCTCCTCTAAGTCCCGGATCTGCGTGAGATCCTTGCAGACACCCACCAAGCCGGTTGTCTCGCCTTGCTCGTGTAACGGCCCAAGGGTCATCCCAAGAATCAGTCGATTCCCGTCCGCTCGTTTGCACTCGACCTCAAAGCGAAGATTATGTGACACACTCTCAGCAGCCTCATTCTCCATTTCCTCTGGCCGGCAATTAAATACTTCTCGCCAAGGGCGCCCTTGAACCTGTGCGCTGCTATAGCCAGTCGCTTCCTCAGCTGCAGGGTTGAATGATGTGATCCGGCCATGCGCGTCGGCTGTAAACACCCCGCTACTGATGCTGTTCACGATATTTTCATGGAACGCTTGAAGACGATGGAGCCCCTGCTCTTTTTCTCGGAGCGATTGATCAGACGTCCGCAATTGATCCGCGAGCGCCCCACTCAAGAACCCGACGACCAGAAACGCGAGCGCATAGACGCCGAACGCCTGGAGCGTTTCCGCGGCAGTCAACCGAGTATGTGGGAGCCAGCCCCATGTCCCCGCGAGACCATACAACTGCAAATTGGTCAGGAGTCCGAACAGAATGATGCAGATACTGGCGGTCAATAAGCCGACCCGGCGACGTGGAACCAGGCTTGCTACCGTCACGCTGATGACGTACAGAACGGCAAAGGGACTTTCAATCCCGCCGGTTCGTGCAATCAGCACAGACTCAACGACAAAATCGACAGCGATCTGACCCCATGCAAACGACACCAGGACTTCGGGACGATCAAGGTGTTGAAGGATGATGGCGTAGAGAATCGTGGCTGCATAGGTGAATATGATCAAGGCATAGAACGTTTCGACGCGCTCGCCTTTCGTCACCTGGAAGGCAAGGGACAATCCCAACAGCAACGTGACGAGAACAACCCGCCACCCCATCAGCCAATAGATTCTGGTTTTGATTTCGTCCACGCAGTGCTCACCTCATTGTCAAGCCATTGCGCTCCGTCGGGAGGGCTGATCGACTGCTACGGACCGATCAGCTGAGAGACCTGTAGGCGAGAAGAATACCGCTAGCGCTTGCCACAATAGGGATGGACGAACGTCCGACTAGCTTGATTCTCAATGGGTGACGGAAGAAGCTCCACCTCAACGTACTCGTTACCCGATCGCAGACGCCATTGTGAAGATCGGCAGGTACATCGCGACGACGATGAAGCCGACTGTAGTTCCCAGAAACACCATCATCATCGGTTCCAAGAGTGCCGTGAGATTCCCGACGGCCTCATCCACTTCGTCTTCATAGAAATCGGCGATCTTCCCGAGCATAGTGTCCAGCGCACCGGTTGACTCTCCGACCGAAATCATGTGCGTGACCATCTTCGGGAAGGTGCCGCTTTTTGCAAGCGGTTCCGAAATCGTCTTACCTCCGCTGATACTGACCTTTGCATCAAGCAGTGCCCCTTCGACAACCTTGTTACCAGCCGTCTTGGCACAAATTGTTAACGCCTCCAGTAATGGCACGCCACTGGCCAACAATGTCCCCAATGTCCTGGTAAACTTGGCCACCGAAGCCTTTCGAATCAAATCCCCAAACACGGGCAGCTTCAGCAGGAACTTGTCGATGGCCAACCTCCCCTGTGTCGTTGCATAGTACTTTTTGATGCCCGTCACGGCCCCGACGATCACACCCAGAATGATATACCAGTTCCCTTGCGCGAAATTACTCATGTCGATCACGAGCTGGGTCGGTGCTGGAAGTCCCATTTTCCCACCGGACATTTCCTGGAACATTTTCTCGAACACCGGGATGACCCAAATCATTAAGACCGTAATCACGATCGCCGCGATGCCAAGAATAGCGGCGGGATAGACCATGGCGCTCTTGATCTGCCCTTTGAGCTTCATTGCCTTTTCGATATGTTTCGATAGCCGTCCAAGAATGGTATCGAGCAATCCCCCGACTTCTCCAGCATGGACCATATTGACGTACAGATCATCGAAAATTTTGTGGTGCCTGCGGAGTGCGTCCGAAAACGTCGATCCTCCTTCGACCTGTCCCTTGATCTCACCGACAGCCTTCCTCAATGCCGCATTCTCCGACTGGGTTGATAAGATTTCGAGACATTGAATCAAGGGCAATCCCGCATTAATCATCGTCCCGAATTGTCTCGTAAACACGACTAAGTCTTTCTCCTTTACCCCGCTGCCCAACTTAAACCTGAACCCCTCTTTGGCCGATTTTTCTTCAAGGCTCGTGACGACAAGGTGTTGCCGGCGCAACTGCTCGACGGCCTCATCTCGCGACTTGGCAACGAGCTCGCCCTTTTTCACTGCTCCGGATTTACTGCGCCCGACATAAGCAAATGTGGCCATAGGGTCTCGATCTGTTACGGCTCTCACAGCCGGCTATATAGACAATATGAGGACTACGAAGCGAGTCTACTGGTGACTCCAACCCCTGTCAAAAACAATTACATTATTTGCCTGAATAGTCCGGCGAGCGTCAGATCGAATAATGGGGATTCTGGAAGGTCTGGTTAATTCTCGGTTTTGGATAGAAATCAGTCAAATCCCCAGTCCGAGAGTTGGATGATGAAAAATAGAATAAGGCAGACTTTCCTTAGGTCAGTGGGGGGATCGCATTTGCATTTCGGTACCCTCGATACAGATAGTGGAATCCTGAGGCAAGGGTAAAACCAACCAAGAGGACAACAAGCGGGGTGATCGCTGAGCGGTCGATGCCGCGCCATGTCAGAAACACCGTCAACAGAACATAGCTCAACTGAAAAAACGTGGTTCCCTTTCCCAGGAACGTCGGCGTCACATCAATCGGCGTGCTGGTCACATGGGCAACCACAGTCCCAAGTAAGAGCATCAGATCCCGACTCACAACCAGAATGACAAGCCACGAGGGGACAAGATGGAGCGTTGCAAGCGCGATAAAGCTTGATGTCAACAGAAGTTTGTCTGCCAACGGATCGAGTAACGTCCCTAATCGTGTCCGTTGATTGAGTTTGCGTGCCAGGTGGCCATCAACCGCATCCGTGAGCCCGGCAAGGAGCAGCGTCAGCAGGGCAAGTCCATAAGAACCATAGGTCATGAACCCAATGAATACAGGGATTAAAAGGATACGAAGAATGGTGAGACTATTGGGGATATTCATGGAATGGAGCTTGGATACGCCTCTGAGATTGAACGAGGGGAGGCATCATAGTAACGGACGGTCAGCTTGTCAACGAGTTGCAGGCATGGGGGGACACCTCCTATAATCAAAAAAGAGGTCTTCTATCTCAACTGACGGCGAAGGGAATGGCAAGTATGAGCACGTTACCGCTACTATTCAAGAAAGAAGGATTGGTTGAAAAACATCAAGTCGAGGGAGTGGATCCGAGCGACCGCTATTTTAATCGAGCCATCCTTGTCAATAGAACCTCGGCAGGCTACGCGACAAAAGTAATGTATGAAGCGTTGATCGTTGAGAGCCGCTCACACTCGACCATTCTCGCTGCTGTAAAGGAATTGATTGAAAAGCTCCAGGACTTCGGGTTCACTCGCCTGAGAACTCGCCCCAATTTTAAGGGTAACCGCTATCTCGCGGAAAAGGAAACCTGGGTCGATTATCCAGACCGTTCTTGACGTTAGCTGAGAAATTCCTCATAGACAAGGTCGTGGATCATGGGACGGAACTCCCGAATGGCTTCATTCCGACTTGAGGGATGGACGCGATTGGAAAGCAACACGACTTCCAGCCGTGGTACAGGGTCTACCCAAATTGAAGTCCCGGTATAGCCAAGATGACCAAAAGACTGGGCTGAAAAGTGCCGTCCAGCCGATGACGGATTCGAGGGGGTATCCCATCCTAGTGCCCAACTGGATGCCCCCCCTTTTGCTTGCCGCCTGGTAAATTCCCGAACAAGATCACGATCAAGCATCGCTGATTGTCCGTGGTACGTCCGCAGCCACTCATCTGTAATTGCCATGACGGCATCAACATTCCCAAATAGCCCAGCATGACCGGCCTCGCCACCCATTGCACCGGCATTTTGATCATGCACTTCTCCGCATAGCAGCCGGCCCCGCCAGGGATCAACCTCAGTCGGAGCGACCCCGCCATTCACTTCACGCACGCTGTCAAGAAATGTGTGGAGCTCCTCAGAGAGGACAAATTGAATTCGGGGTTTCCCCAACCGACGCACAATGCAATCAGAGAAAAACTCATTGAGTGGTCGCCCGCTGATTCGTTCGACGACGAGTCCTAATAGCATAAACCCTAGATCACTATAAAGGCTGCGAGCACCTCGCTCATAGACCATGCCTTCTGATCGGATAAGGTTCAACAGCTTTTGCTTTGCCCTCAATCGATCTTCCCTCGATGAAGGAATGACTCCATCCGGGCTGAGCCGTTCATAATAGCCTCGCCATCCAGGCAATCCCGATTGATGGGTCAACAAATCTCTAAGGGTCGCAGACCCAATTGGACTCTCAGTATATTCCTCAAGATACTCAGCAAGGTCAGCATCAAACCGACACTTGCCGTCCTGGATCAGCAGGACGAGAGACGTCACGGTTGCTAGGGGTTTCGTTAAGGAAGCCAGGTCATAGATGGTGGACGCAAGAACAGAAGCCCCTAGCGGGTCCGTAGACAGCTGTCCGGCGTAAAAACGAGTGATCGGCCTGTCCCCGCACCGCACGGCTAATACGGCTCCTGGGAAGACGCCATTCGCAACCGCTCGATCAAGTGCGGCCTGAATAGCAGAGGGTTCGGACATGGTGAGAAATTGAGGTAAAAAACGGGAACCGCGTACCAGATAGGCCTTCGGATAGGCGAGGAGATTCAGCCGCTCATCGCGTAGGGCTAGACTCTCCTTCCATTTTTTCGTCCGGCACAATGCTATGGTCTTGATAGACTTCGCTGGCCTCAACATCCAGCATTCGTTCGAAGGTGCTGAGTGTGGCTCGCATACGCTCCACCATCAGTAGCCGCTGTTTCTTCAGCACAGACAAATCTCGCTGGGTATTCCCCAACTCAACCCTGGCTTGCCGAAAGAGTTCGCTGGCCTTCAATTCTGCTTCCTTCACAATCAGCTCAGCATCCCGCTGTGCGCTACGCTTGACATCCTCCGCCAACGACTGCGCCGACACAAGGGTATTGGACAAGGTCGTCTCGGTCCGTTTCAAGTCCGTTACCTGTTGTTCAAGGGAGTAGATTCGCTCGCGCAAGGTGGTATTGTCTCGATTCAGGTACTCCACCGTCTGTGCGATCTCCTCCAAAAAGCGGTTGACCTCTTCGCGATCATAGCCACGAAGTTTGACTTGAAACACCATCTGTTGAATGTCAATCGGCGTGATCTTCATGCCATCCCCCATTTGGTTGAGTCAATTCATCCGTACTGCCATGTCCTTGATTGACTGGACAACCGCGATTTGCAAAAACCAAATCGCCGCAATGACAATCAACGGAGAAAGGTCTATGCCCATCCCCAAGCCAACCCTCCGCCGAATCGGAGCTAATATTGGCTCCGTTGCGCGGGTGAGAAATTGCACGATCGGATTCCACGGATCAGGGTTAACCCACGAAATAAGCGCCCGGGCAATGATGATCCAACTATAAAAGGACAAGAGATAGTCTAGCACCGTTGCCACCCCTAACAAGGTATTTCCAACCACAAACATTAGTTTCCAAGCTCCTGGGATCGTTTTGTTGCAGCCTCAACTGCATCCATCAAGACAGCCCGCAGGCCACCTTGCTCCAACCGATGTAAACCCGCAATCGTTGTTCCTCCCGGAGAAGCAACTTGGTCCTTAAGCCGTGCAGGATGCTGGCCAGACTCTAGGACCATCCGGGCCGCGCCCAGAACGGTCTGTGCAGACAACACATTCGCTGTCTCTCGAGGTAAACCCATTTTTACCCCACCATCTGCCATCGCCTCAATGGCTAGGAAAATATATGCAGGGCCGCTTCCGCTCAAGCCGGTCACGGCATCCATGAGACGCTCGTCAACCTGGACAACCTTGCCCACCGATTCAAACATCTGCCGCACGCAGGCAACCCCTTCAGGTCCAACACCTGGACCGACCGCTAAGGCCGTCATCCCCGCACCAACCATCGCTGGTGTGTTCGGCATCGCACGCACAATCGCTGCCGGACCATCAAGGAGTTCCTGGATCCGACGAATTGGGAATCCTGCCGCCACTGAAACGACAAGCCGATCGCTGATAACCTCCCTCACTCCTTTCAGCACTTCGGCGATGATCTGAGGCTTAACGGCCAGCACGACGACCTCGCTGGCGCTGACCACCTCATCATTCGTGGGACAAACCTGAATCCCGTATTGTTGTTTCAGGTAACCCTGTCTTGTGCCATCCGGATCAGCCACTCGAATCTTGTCAGGCCCATACTGCTTGGCAGCGAGCACACCACTGATCAGAGCTTCGGCCATACGCCCACCACCGACAAACCCAATGGTGCTTATCGGAGAGGGCTTAAACATGCCGTGCTCCAAAAATGGCACTGCCAACGCGAACGAGCGTCGCCCCTTCCTCTATGGCAACTTCATAATCATTCGACATTCCCATAGAAAGCTCGTCCATCCTCACCGATGAGAAATGTTGGGCATCAATCATCTTCGCTAACTCGTTGAGTTTTCTAAAATAGGGCCGGGCCGACTCAGGATCAACAGTGGGCGGCGGAATAGCCATCAATCCTTTGATACAGACATGGGAGAGACAGGCCATGTCTGACACGATCTGTCGCATGTCATCTGGACGAAACCCTGCTTTTGTTGGCTCGTTGCCGATGTTAACCTCCAGCAAGACATCTTGCTTGCAGCCCGCCTCTCCTCCACGCCGATCGATCTCTTTCACTAGCTCCAGGCTATCGACCGAATGGATCAGATCGAACAGACCGATCACGGATCGTACCTTCCTTCGCTGCAAATTACCGATAAAATGCCAGTGAACCGAACTATGATTGAAGGCTGGAATCTTAGTCAGCGCCTCTTGAACTCGATTTTCTCCCAAGATCGACAGACCCGCCTGCACCCCTTCTTCGATCTGCTGGATCGAAACAGTCTTGGTCGCTGCCACAAGACGAATACTGTGGGCTGGACGACCGGTCTTTTCTGCAGCCGATCGAATCTTTGCGAGCACTGATTGGACCCGGATTGCAATTGTGTCTTGGACGAGCGATTCCATATACATACTCACGAGTCATAGCGCACCATTCGGCACGCCGCCCACATTCTATCGGATTAGACTGAGAATTGGCAGGGACTGGTTTATCGTCGCTTTAGTGGTAACCCAATGGCACTGATCATGGTCCCGTTGACTTTTCCTTCTCGCCGATAGGAGAAAAATAGATCCTCATGGCAAATCGTACACAGGTTGACAATCGTGATGGCCTGCGATGTCGCTCCATAGGCTAAGGCCTGTTCTTGAATGAGTCCCTTCAAATTCAGCTTGGCTTTTCCCCCATTCCCTATTCGAACGACCTTCTCCCAACTTGGCACCCCCTGACGAACACGTTCAAGGACCGGCTCATCCACTTCGTAACAGCAATCACCGGCAGATGGACCAATACTGAACCGTATCTGTTTTGGATGAGAACCAAACCGCTCTGCCAACAATGCAAGTGTCTTTGGCACGATTGCTCCGACAGCTCCTCGCCATCCTGCATGGATCGCTGCCACAACTCCCTGGACAGGGTCATGCATGAGAATCGGAACACAATCGGCGGTCCTTACTGCCACCATAACCCCGGGCTGATTGGTCACCAAAGCGTCCCAACCGCCCATAAAGCGGTCCGCTGATGAGAGCGGACGATCCACCACCAGAGCCTCGGTCCCATGGACTTGCTTGACGGACAACGTCCATGCTGAGGGTGCGGCCCCTTGAATACCTCGCGAAGGAATGCCGATTCCCAGGTCATGCGCCATCGTGTGTTGTCGGGTTCCAAAGAAGTGATGCACCGAACCCCTGGTATCCGCAAATGCCGGGACCGTTATCACCGATACTTTTGCCATCTCAATGCTTACCTGATCTCCTACGCTGAAGGATCCCGGGCTAATCCGCTTGCTTGCGAAGAAAGGTTGGGACATCCCATTCGTCCTCAGCCGCCATCGCCGCACGATCCGTTGAATCACGCATGTCCGTCATACGCCGCAAAAATGTTGGCCGATCCAGATCTTTCACTGGTCGATCCGCGGCAAGGGAGGCAACCATCCCTGCCAGAAGCGGTTGAATCGGCTTCGTAGGACGGTTCACTCCTCGCTCACCGGCCAGGGACGCCGTCGTCTGATCTTCTTCTCGCTCAAACCCAGTTGCGATCACCGTGATAATGAGATCTTCACCCATATCAGGATTGATAACTTGCCCAACAATGATGTTGGCCTCCGAATCCGCCGTCTGCTGGATAATGCTGGCCGCCTCCTCAACTTCATGCAGTGATAAACTGGGGCCCCCAGTGATATTGAGAAGAACTCCTCGTGCCCCTTCCACACTTCCCTCCTCAAGAAGTGGGCTACACATCGCTTTCTGAGCAGCTTCAATCGCCCGGTTTGGACCGCGTGAGACGCCCATTCCCATGACGGCACGACCGGTATGGGACATCACCGTGCGGACGTCGGCAAAATCGACATTCACATGTCCTGTCGTTGTGATCACATCGGCAATGCCTTGGATGGCCTGCCGCAGTACGTCATCGGCTACCTTGAAGGCCTCTAATAGTGGGGTTGATTTATCGACGATTCCCAAAAGCCGCTGATTGGGGATAACGAGCAACGTATCGACATGACGCCGCATATCGCGGATCCCCTCTTCGGCATGCTTGTTTCTCCGTTGACCTTCATACTGAAATGGTTTCGTCACCACGCCCACCGTCAATATCCCCATTTCTCGTGCGATGCTGGCAACAATGGGAGCGGCTCCGGTCCCAGTTCCTCCCCCCATACCGGCCGTGACAAACACCATATCCGCTCCTTCCAGGCATTCACGGATATGCTCTTTACTTTCAAGCGCGGCATCTCGTCCGATTTCTGGCTTCGCGCCGGCACCTAAGCCGCGGGTCCGTTCGGGGCCAAGTTGGATTTTGTAAGGGGCCAGGGATCGATCCAGTGCTTGAAGGTCGGTGTTGCTGGCGATAAAGTCGACACGAGCGAGTCCAGAGGTGATCATCGTGTTGATCGCATTGCACCCGGCTCCGCCGATGCCGATCACTTTAATCCGGACCGGTGACAACATATCCTCCTGAAATGAAAACATGAGAGCACCTCCTCGCATCACCCGCGCATCGAGCGCCTGCCGCCCGCAAGGGTTTTAAAAGGTTAAAAGACCTCCAACACCCGTTTCGTCCAACTAAACATTTTGGCCCAGGTTCCACCGTTTCGAAGCCCCGTTGTCTCCAATTCATCGACATGTCGCCGGGCATGCAGCAAGAGACCAACACCCGTTGAATGACTCGGATGGCCAACGATATCTCGAAGGCCGCCCACCCCTGATGGCACCCCCCGACGGGCCGGCAGGTTCAAGACTTTCTCAGCCGCATCCGGCATCCCGTCCAGCAGCGAGGTGCCTCCGGTGATCACGACACCAGCCCCCAACATGCCCTCGTATCCGGCACGTGTAATTTCTCTCCGAACCAGTTCGAACATCTCGTCGACGCGCGGCTCCAAGATCTCCGCGATATCTCGCCTGGAAAAGGTTCGAGGTGGACGGTCCCCCACCGAAGGCACTTGGACCACTTGATGACCAATCACTAACTCCGTTCTCGCAATGCCATGTTGGGTTTTGATCCTCTCAGCCTCGGTTTGCGACGTCAAGAGACCAATGGCCAGGTCCTTGGTCAAATTCTGTCCCCCGATCGGAAGAACCGCTGAGTGACGGATACTCCCGTCTAAAAAAATGGCAAGATCGGTGGTTCCCCCCCCCAAATCCACCATCACGACACCGAGTTCACGCTCTTCTTGGCTCAAGACCGCCTCACTGGATGCAAGCGGTTGAAGAATGATGTCGACCACATCCAGTCCAGCCCGATTCACACTCTTCACGATATTTTGCGCCGACGTCACGGCTCCAGTAATGACGTGCACGTTGACTTCCAAGCGATTCCCGGACAGACCCAACGGTTCCCGCACTCCCTCCTGACCATCCACCATGAATTCCCGAGGTAATACGTGGAGGATCCTCCGCTCTTGGGGGATTACTGCGAGCGTGCGCGCACTTTCAATGGCTCGGTGGATATCCTCTCGAGTGACCTCCGCTCGTTTTAGCGCCACGACACCTTTGCAGTTTTCGGCCGCGATATGGCTCCCGGCAATGCCAGTGTAGACGGAATTGATCTGGACCGCCGCCATCAGCTCTGCTTCTTCGACCGCCTTTTTGATGGATTCAACGGTGCTCTCAATATCCACCACGACCCCTTTACGCAAACCACGGGAGGGACTCATGCCGACGCCAATGATGTTGAGACCGCCTGTATCAGTCATCTCTGCAACGATCGCGCAGATCTTCGTGGTCCCGATGTCGAGCCCGACTAGGATTTGATCTCGCTTCGGCACCGCAATCACCCTCCCCCTTCCCGTACGATGATTCGATTATCGTACCGGAGATCCACTTCACTGACACCGCGCCCTGCTCCGTCAAAATTCAGTGATTTCAACGTCGGTTTGACGCGTTGGAACCGCTCCCACTGTTCCTCAACCGACTCCTCCCCAAATCGAAATCGAACGCCCTGGATGAACGCCACAAGATTTGTCTGGTTTTCAGCCTGCACTCGCAACCGCCCCTCGAAGGTTTGCCCAATGACTCTTGCGAGTTCGATGCCAGACATAATTGACCGGCGTACCACATCAGTCCCCTTCAGCAATCCATCGAGGTCAATGCCTGTTACAAGCGGAAATGTGTCATCATCAGCCTGCCCAAGCTTACTCAGGACATGTCCTTCTTCATCACTCAGAAAGTTCTGCGACGCCGCCCGGACGATGGCGGCAGGCTTTCGTTCAACCACAGCTATCCTCAACTCATGGAAGGGGACTCGCGAGACTTGAGCCTCCTTGATCCATGGGTGAGATTCGATCTGCTCTTCGACGGTAGCGGGAACGACCTGATGGAGCGGCATCCCTTGTTTGACCTGCGCCAGCTCAATCACCTTCTGCTTATCAAGATGATGGACACCTTCAACCGTGATCGTATGGATCTCCAGCAACTCACGAACCATGCGACTGGAGTACGTGACGGTTATCGTGATCAGCCATCCTAAAATCGTCACGGCGGTTAAGACTACAGCGAGGCGACCCACGACCTTTCGCCTGGTTGTCCGCGTCCGCCCAGCTTGCTTCACCGCCCGTTCCCCTTGTGGATCTTTCCATCGGTTCATGCGTGGGGCAGTAGGCTCAGTTCGACGTGTTCTGAGCGAGAATCGCATCACACAGACTCCACCTTGGCATGCTGAGCACAGCGGGCTGCACGATCCAAGGCCGACTGCAAGATCCGCTCGACCAAGTCATCGTACCCGAGACCGACCTGTGCTGCAGCCATGGGCAGCAGGCTCGTGGCTGTCATGCCAGGGACCGTATTGATTTCCAACACATAGGGTTGCCCTCGTGGTGTGATGCGAAAATCCACGCGTACGGCCCCCTCACAACCAAGTACATCGTAGCTACGGTAGGCCAAGTCCCCTATTCTCTGCAGTACTTTCGTCGGAAGAGGAGCCGGACAGAGATATTGTGTCTTCCCCTTCTGGTATTTCGCC
The DNA here is from genome assembly GCF_054902215.1 of Nitrospira sp. CMX1. Lineage (NCBI taxonomy): Bacteria > Pseudomonadati > Nitrospirota > Nitrospiria > Nitrospirales > Nitrospiraceae > Nitrospira > Nitrospira sp. CMX1. The sequence goes on from NZ_JBUBKD010000011.1 coordinate 183,578, forward strand.
GAGAAATCATAGAACCCTTCCGGAGCCACAATTTCTATGGCCGGAAGGACCTTCGCCCCATTCATAGCCGTCCCAAGGATCGAGACGGTCGCTTCGTGCCCGGGAATATACCCCTCCACCATCGCTTCCGGATCATAGCGATGAGCCAACGCCAGTGCCTCCTTCCACTGGGCAGCGCGGCGCACAACCGTGACCCCGATCGTAGAACCCTGCGAGACCGGCTTGACGACAATCGGCAACTGAAGCTTGCACTCTTTCAGAATCTTTGCCAGCGATGGCCGATCCCCCCGCCTGATAACCGTTCCTGGAGGAACCGGGACGCCATGCGCAGCCAATAGTGTCTTCGTCATCACCTTGTGCATACCCACAGCACTAGCCCGAACGCCGGACCCCGTGTATGGAATCCCCAAAGTCTCAAGAAATCCCTGGATCAACCCGTCTTCCCCTCCAGGCCCATGAAGCGAAAGAAACGCAATGGCGACTTCCTGTTCTTTCAAGTCTTGATACAACTGATCCCCGACATCGATGGCCACCGCATCATACCCACGACGGAGCAGTGCTTGATGAACCGCTTGGCCGGTCTTCAGAGAAATCTCCCGTTCCGAGGACCACCCTCCCATCAGTACGGCGATGCGTCTATCCGTTATTCTCCCCATGGATACTAATATGTCTCCTGGTTACGCCTGGCCCACCAATTTCAACTCCAGCGCTAATTTTACCCCGGTCTTCCGAATGACCTGGGCTCGAACTTTTTTGATAAGAGCAAGCACATCGGCAGCACTGGCCCGCCCCTGATTCACGATAAAGTTGGCATGTTTTGTCGAAACACAGGCATCGCCGACTGAGACCCCCTTGAGTCCTGCCGCCTCCACGACTCGTCCCGCGGAATCATTAGCGGGATTCTTGAACACACACCCGGCGCTGGGAAGCGTCAGGGGTTGAGTCTCTCGCCGATAGCGCAGATAGTCCTTCACGACCTTCTCAACGACGGACCGAACTCCCGGCTTCAGTTGAAGCCATACTCCGACGACGATTCCCGACGGCAATGACGCTCGCCGATACTCGAATGTGATGGATTCCGCTGGACAGTCCAGAACTTCGCCGTGTGCTCGTACAACTCGAACGGCTTTGACGGTATCTTTCATTTCGCCAAGCTTCGTGCCAGCATTCATCACGACACACCCTGCCACCGTCCCAGGAATCCCGGCCGCCCATTCCAATCCTGCCAACGAGCGGCGGACGGCATAGCCGATCAATGTCGGCATGCCAACCCCTCCCTCGGCGTAGAGCACCGACCCAGCTTCCTCTTGGATCGCACGTAGCTTCGCCAGACTGACCACGACACCTCGAATACCTTTGTCTCGAACCAGAAGATTGGTCCCTCCCAATACAAAGATTGGGAGTCTCTGTTCATGCGTTTGTTTGACCAAACGAATGACATCCTCCACATCGGCCGGTTCCACCAACACATCGGCCGGACCGCCGATCCGAAAAGAGGTGTACTCGCTCAACGGTGCGTTGAAGCGAACCCTCCCCTGAATACCAGCCACCGCGGACTGGACCCTTCGCTGCATCCTCGTGTGTGATGCGATCGCTCCACGCCTGTGAGATGTACGTTTCATGGGTCATCACGCGGACTCAAGTCGCGCAAGAATTCCGGTCCCTGCCTTCCAAATGTCGCCTGCGCCCAAGGTCAAGACGAGATCCCCTGCCTGAAGCTGAGACAAAACCTGATCTGGAATGGTCTCCTTGTGCTCAATGAACGTCACAGCAGGATGGCCTGCCTCCCTCACTGTCTCAGCAAGCGCGGCCCCCGTCACGCCCGGGATAGGCTGCTCGCCGGCCGGATAAATATCGGTCATAAACAGGACATCGGCGTGATCAAACGCGTGGGCAAACTCTCCGAGACAATCACGCGTTCGGCTATAGCGATGGGGTTGAAAGAGGACGACCAGCCGACGATCCCAGCCCTGTTTAGCCGCAGCCAGCGTGGCTTTGACCTCTGTAGGATGATGACCATAGTCATCGACCACCATGATTCCACCAGCCTCGCCTCGTAAATGGAACCGCCGTTCAACACCCGTAAACGCCGCTAATCCTTTACGAATCAAATCCGCCGGAACATCCAGCTCCATCCCGATCGCAATCGCGACGAGTGCGTTCGAGACATTGTGAATCCCTGGCACGGTCAGCCGGAACGGGCCGAGGTTCTTCCCTCGAAAGTGTACACGGAAGTCAGCACCCCATTGTTTGAGACTGATATCCGTCGCGAGAAAGTCCGGCGCCATACCCTCCCGTTCGCGAAGCCCATACGTATGGTAGCGTTTGACGAGGCGAGGAAAGAGCGCGGCAAGGCGGTCGTCATCTGCACATAACACCGCCAACCCATAGAAGGGAATCTTATTGATAAATTCAAGGAAACTTTCGTTGATTCGTTCCATCGATCCATAATGATCCAGATGCTCACGGTCCAAATTCGTCACTGCGACGATGGTGGGAGGAAGACGCAGAAAAGACCCGTCACTTTCATCCGCCTCCGCCACAAGGAGATCGCCGCGGCCAAGCCGAGCATGACTTCCCAGCGCGTTCACCTTGCCGCCGATTACCATCGTTGGATCAAGACCACCCTGTGCGAGTACCGTCGCGACCATCGACGTCGTAGTTGTCTTACCGTGAGCTCCGGCAATGGCCACTCCGAACTTTAGTCGCATAAGCTCTGCCAGCATTTCTGCCCGTGGGATCACGGGTATCTGCATCGCTTTTGCTTTGACCACCTCAGGATTACTTCCGGCCACAGCTGATGAAATAACCACGACTTGTGCCGCACCCACATTCGACTCCTGATGGCCGATGAAGATTCTCCCGCCAAGCTCTTCCAGACGCCTTGTGGTCTCCGAAGCGTGTAGATCAGAGCCGGTCACGGTATAGCCCATCGTGAGCAGTACCTCTGCGATACCGCTCATACCGGCACCGCCGATTCCAACAAGATGAATTTGTTCGATCTTGCGAAACATTCCCATACGACTCACCCGTTGCCGTCCGGTAGGAGCACTCGTCCCGAGTGCTCCTCCTCCAAGCGTCCTACCCTCCGGCCTTTCTAAAAGATTGGTTGGTGTCATGTGTCACTCCCATCATCGCGTAACATTCACCGACGATACGCTCGCCAGCGTCAATTCGGCGCATCGCCAAACTCCCTTGGTGCATCCTCTCCCATCGTTGCGGGTCCGACACGATCGCGTCCACCCTCTCGCTCAATGTTACCCCTGTCAGATCTGCCTGCGGTAACACCACGGCACCACCCGCCGCTTCCATAGCTCGAGCATTCTTCATCTGATGATCATAAATGGCTGTAGGTAACGGGATCAGGATTGCAGGTTTTCCACAAGCTGTCAGCTCAGCGATCGTCATGGCTCCGGCACGGGCCACCACCACATCCGCCGTCCGTAACACAGCCGGCATGTCGTACAGAAACGGAACAACGGTGGCTGCAATCCCCGAAGCCCTGTAACCCTCCCTGACCCGCTCATAATCCCCCTCACCCGTTTGGTGTGTGATCGTCAGGGTGGGCACACGTGAATTGAGCAACGGCAAGCCCTCCAACACTGCGCTATTGATCGCCTTGGCTCCTTGACTTCCACCAAAGACCAGCAGGTGTCGCCCATTTCGCTTGATCGGCTTCTGGCTCCCTTGTTCCTGCTCCAGGAACTCCTGCCGGATAGGCATTCCAACAACTTGCACCTTCTGTCTCTCAAAGAACATTGACGCCGATTCAAACGCCAGAAAGATCCGTTGCGCCAGCGGACCCACCACTTTGTTGGCCAAGCCTGGGTATGCATTTGGCTCCAAAATCACTCGCGGAATCCCCCGCAATGCCGCTGCTACCAACACCGCTGGGCTCGTATACCCACCAACCCCAATCACGAGATCAGCCTGCCTCTGTTCCAGGAGCCGCCAGGACTCCCAGATTCCGACTGGAACCGACAATACAGCCCGAAGAACATCCAGCAATCCCTTCCCCATTACCGGCCTGGCAGCGATCAGGACCAGCTCGAATCCTTCATGTCCAAGCACACGAGATTCAATACCTCGCGTCGTCCCAACAAAGAGGATCTTCGTTGAAGGGTCTCGGCTTAAAAACTCTCGCACCAAGGCGATGGCCGGATAGAGATGGCCTCCCGTACCTCCTGCGGCGACAACAATCGTCATCGTGGTTTTGCCCACCCCTGCCCACTCTGATGTTTCAACTCCTCTCGTCCGGCATGGCGATCTCGAGAAATACTCAACAACATTCCCACTCCTGCTAAGCTGACGACGAGAGAGGATCCTCCATAACTGACAAACGGTAACGTGAGCCCTTTTGTCGGCACGAGCCCGGTCACGACGCAGGCGTTGACTAGCGCCTGAACCCCAATCAGTGTCGTGATACCGATTCCCAGATACCGCCCAAATGGAACTCGTGCACGAGTCGAAATCTGAAATCCACGGATCATGAACACCACAAACAACAGAATGATAACACCAGTACCGACGAATCCCAGCTCTTCGCCGATGAGCGCCAGGACAAAATCCGTGTGTGCCTCGGGAAGGAAAAACAATTTCTGCTTTCCTTCTCCCAACCCTATGCCAAAGAGGCCGCCGCTGCCGAACGCCAGAAATGATTGGGTAATCTGAAATCCTGTATCGGACGCATCGCTCCATGGCTCCAAGAATGCCATGAGCCGTTGGCGACGATACTCGGTAGACAAAACAAGTGCCAGCCCAATCGGCACCGCACAGAGCACCAGCGTTGACAGATGAGGTAGGCGCGCCCCCCCCACAAACAGAAGACTGCCCGTGACCAACGCCAACACCACAACCGTCCCCAAATCCGGCTCCATCAGAACTAATCCGCTGAGGAGGCCAACGACGAGCAACACAGGAAGAAGCCCCGCCCGAAACTCTTGGATTTGGTCTTCCTTCCTTGTCAGATATGCAGCGAGGTAAATCACTACCCCCAGCTTCAACATCTCGGCCGGCTGAATCGACACCGGCCCAACCCCCAACCACCGTCTGGCTCCATTGGCCGCTGTACCCAGAGAGGGAATCAGGACCATGACCAAGAGCGTCGCCATGCCTCCGAGCAACGGGAGGGATAACCGTTTCCACCAGACATAGTCCATACGGGACAACATATGCAGAAGGCTCAGCCCTACCACCAACCAGACACATTGTCGCTTGAGGTAGTACCAGGAATCGTGATAGCGATTCCCGGCCAGGACCGCACTCGCACTGAAGACCATGACCAGGCCGACGACTGTCAGCATCACCGTCACCCACAACAAGACCTGATCCATTCCGACCTGCGGCGGAACCCGCGAGCCTTTCGTCCCCCAAGGTAGTGCCAAGGTCCCAGCCACTTTCTGCGACATCGTTCAGTATCAATGCTCCTCTGTATTGTCGACCGTCAGGCCGGCAAAGAGTGCACCACACGCTTAAATTGTCTCCCACGGTCTTGGTAGTCAGCAAACATATCGAAACTCGCGCAGGCCGGTGACATCAGCACGACGTCACCCGCACACGCTCCTGACGCCGCCAACTCCACTGCCTCCCGCAAGCTCGCAACCCGTTCAATGGCTCGATAGTTCTGCATCGCATCAACGATCAACGGCGCGGCTTCTCCGATGACAATGAGCCGCTTCACTCGCTGATGGATCGTAGGAGCCAACCGCGAGAAATCTCCACCTTTGTCCCGTCCACCGGCGATCAGCCAAATCGGCTGATCAATACTGTTTAGGGCCTTCAGTGTTGCGTCGACGTTGGTGCCTTTCGAGTCGTTGATAAAACGCACCCCGCGGCGGTCACGGACAACCTCCAGGGCATGCTCCAGACCTGGGAATTCCCTGAGAACTCGACGCACCGCTTCCAGAGGACACCCACTCAAGATCGCATAGGTGGCCGCAGCCATGGCATTCTCAACATTATGATCTCCAATGATCTTGAGTTCATGACGACGACAGATCTCCTGCGTCTGGCCAGCAAAGGCGATCATGATACGACCATGCTCAAGGTAGGTGCCTCCTGCCAGATCCGATGGCAATGGTGGCTGCCTCGTAAATCCAAAGGTTCTGGCTTTCACACTATGTCGTAGCGCACCGACTTGTGGATCATCGAGATTAAACAGAGCCATATCCGATGATGTTTGATTCTCAAAAATCCTCTTCTTGGCGTCGATGTATTCTGCAATGGACTCATATCGATCCTGATGATCCACCGTCACATTGAGGATGGCTGCCATCCAAGGATGAAACTGTTCTATCGTCTCGAGTTGAAAGCTGGAGACCTCCACCACCGCCGCATCGTACGGACAGGACCGTCCTTCCTGCATCGCCCGTAACGACTGGATAGCCGCTTCACTGAAGGCAGTCCCGAGATTGCCGCCGATAAACACCTGCTTCCCGCTGGCCTGTAACATTTTCCCAATCAACGTGACCGTCGTGCTTTTCCCATTGGTGCCGGTCAGCGCCAGAATCGGAGCGGGTATGAATCTTGACGCAAGATCGAGCTCGCTGATCACCTTCACGCCGCGACGACGGACACGTTCCAACGCTTCCATTCGATAGGGTACTCCCGGACTAATAACTACCAGCTCGGCCGTCGTCAGGGTCGTTTCATAGCCATTTCCCAACACTACATCGATTGCCGATTCCTCAACGGAATTCAGTACCTCAAGTAGCTCCCCTCGCTCTTTCCGATCGGCCACAGTCACGAGCGCGCCGGCTGCCTGCAGGAGATGAACAGCAGCCACCCCGCTCCGTGCCAGTCCGACGACGGTCACCCGCTTCCCTTCAAGCTGTTTCGTGTCCAGTACTGTCATGTCGAACTACCTTAACTTGAGCGTGCTCAGGCTCAACAGTGCCAGCAAGATCGCGATAATCCATAGACGGACAACCACCTTGGGTTCTTCCCAGCCTTTCATCTCAAAGTGATGGTGAATTGGTGCCATGAGGAAGATTCGCTTGCCTCGAGACTTGAACGAGAGGACTTGAAAAATGACCGACACCGCCTCAATGACAAAGACCCCACCGACCATTAGGAGGAGCAACTCATGCTTACTGATCACCGCTACCGTGCCAAGTGCCGCCCCAAGCGGAAGAGACCCAACGTCTCCCATAAATACTGAAGCAGGGTAGGTATTGAACCAAAGAAAACCCAGGCTCGACCCTAAGATCGACGCAGTGAACACTGCCAACTCTCCAGCCCCTTCGATATGAGGAATCAGAAGATACTCCGACATCAACCGGTGGCCAGTCACATACGCTACGACAGTGTAGGCCAATGCCGTGATCATAATCGGCCCAATGGCCAATCCATCGAGACCGTCCGTAAGATTCACAGCATTGGAACTGCCGACGATGACGATGATGGCAAATACGATATAAAACCAGCCTAAGTCCGGCGTGAAACTTTTAAAGAACGGCACACTCAGCTTCGTGTTGTACTCTGGCAAGCAATAGAGTACCACCGCAACGATAAGCGCCACCGCAATTTGCGCGGTAAACTTTTGCGATGCCGAGAGTCCCTTCGATCGCGCTTTGATAAATTTGAGATAATCGTCGGCAAACCCAATGGCACAAAACCCGAGGGTTGCGCCAAGCACCAACCAGATGTGTGGGCGTGAGATGTCCGCCCACAGCAACGTAGATAGCGTCACCGCAAAGATGATCAAGATGCCGCCCATGGTCGGGGTCCCGCTTTTGGCAAGATGCCGTTTCGGTCCATCATCCCGCACCTGTTGACCCAACTTGATTTCTTGGAGTTTTCTGATCACCCATGGGGCTAGTACAAAGGCGATCAGGAAAGCCGTGACCGCCGCATAAATGATACGAAAACTCTGGTAGCGAAAGACGTTCAGAAAGGAGAATTGTGTGTGAAATGGGTAGAGCCAGATATACAGCATGGTGGAGACGAAACCTATGAGACCTTCCTCTGCGCACTCTTGAGTTTCCGAAGTGCATCAGCCACAAGTTCTAGTTTCATACCGCGTGATGCTTTGATCAACACTACATCACCAGGTTTGGTAATAACTTTCGCCGCCTCGGCTGCCGTGTGAGCATCCTTGGCTTCAACAATATGCGTCGGATCTTGTCCGGCCTCCCTTGCACCGTCGGCAAAGCTTCGCCCCAACGGTCCACAGGCGACCAGTCGATCAATCCCTTGCCGTGCGACAAAAGCACCCACCTCCTCATGCATCTGAACGGCGCTCGACCCGAGTTCCAACATATCTCCCAACACCGCAATCTTCTTTCCCTTAGCCTTGACCTGGGATAAAAGCTGCACTGCCGCCGTCATCGACGCCGGATTGGCATTGTAGCAGTCGATAATCAGCTTGAGACCATGACATACCAAAACCTGCGATCTCATGGCAGCCGGTCGAAATGTCGAGAGTCCCTGAGCGATTGCCGACCCCGAGAGTCCAAGGACCGTACCGACCGCTGCCGCCGCTAATGCATTGGAGACATTGTGTTCCCCTTGGACTCGAATGCGAACTGTGGTCCGGCGCACGCTTCCTGGGAGCTGCAGGTGAAAGAGGGTTCCATTGCGTTCGTCCGATGTGACATTCGTTGCACGGACATCGGCCTTCGCTGACAGCCCAAAGGAGACCACGCGACATCGGGCTCGCCCTGAAAGATAGTCATAGTAGGAATCATCGGCATTGAGGATCGCCGTTCCATTATCCGGGAGACAATCAAGCAATTCCGCTTTCGCTTGAGCAGAGACGTCCATGGATCCAAAAAACTCCAGATGATCCGATCCGATGTTCGTAATAATGCCAATCGTAGGGGCGGCTATCTCACATAACCTGGTCGTCTGTCCGATATTATCGACTCCCATCTCGATGACCGCCCCTTGATGTCGTCCCTGGAGGCGGAACAGGGTTTGGGGAACCCCTAATTGATTATTGAGATTCCCCTCGGTCTTGAGGATCTTCCAACGATGCGCCATGACACTCGCCACCATTTCCTTCGTCGTCGTCTTCCCATTACTGCCCGTAACCGCGACCACTGGAACGGTGAAGCGACGTCGAAAATACGCGGCCAGCTGTTGATAGGCATAGAGGGGATCAGGAACACCGAGAATCACCGGCCTAATTCGTTTGGAGAGAAGCTTTCCAGCACACAATGAGACGTCATATGAATCGAGCACAATCGCCCCAACGGCACCCTGCACAAGCGCCGTTTTGACAAAATCATGTCCATCGAATCGTTCGCCTCGTATTGCGACAAAGAGATCCCCTGGGTAGAGGGACCGAGTATCGAGACAGATGCGGCGGACACGTTGTTTGATCCAGTCAGCCCTGTCTCCACTTAAGACTCGACCACCGATCACCTCCCGCACCTCTTCGACGGAAAAGAGTGTCATGGCCGTACGTCCCTGCACCAACCAATGTCTACCGCCCTGCGCTAGGCGTGGAACCGCAGTCTTTCAATCGCTTTGTGGGCCACTTCGCGATCGTCGAAGTGATGTTTCGTTGTCCCGATAATCTGATAATCCTCGTGCCCCTTCCCGGCGATCAACACGATATCCGCTTCTTGAGCTTCTCGTATGGCAGTTTCAATCGCTTCCCGCCGATCAGCTATCTTGTGATATTGCACGTGAGGCCGTTGCCGCAATGCTCTCACCACACCCTGTTCCACTTGATCCAGAATCGCATGCGGATCTTCCGTTCTTGGATTGTCCGAGGTGAGGATCACCACATCGCTAGAACGCACGGCTGCTTCCCCCATCTTTGGCCGCTTCCCTCGATCACGATCGCCCCCACAGCCAAATACCGTGATGATCCGCCCCGTCTTCACTACCGCGGCCGCCATCAGCAGCCGATTCAAGGCATCCTCGGTGTGAGCGTAGTCGATGACAACCGTGAAGGGCTGGCCTGCCATCACTCGTTCGAACCGCCCCGGCACATTCGTGACCCGAGTGACGGCGTGATGAATCTGATCGGGCGTTGCCCCTTCATGGAGCGCAACCCCAATGGCCGCTAACAGATTGTAGACATTGTGTTCGCCCACAAGATGGCTCTCGATCCGAAAATTCCCTAGCGGGGTCGCAGCGGTAAAGACCGTTCCCTGAAGAGAAAGCCTCACATCTTCGGCTCGGAGATCGGCCTTGGCCTTGACCGCATAGGTCCACACTGGCACAGGACATCGTTCGACGATGCGTAGCCCATAGGGATCATCAACGTTGACGATCGCCCGTTTATTCGGCTTAGCTCCTCCAGCTAATCCGGTAAAGAGCCGCAACTTTGCCTGAAAGTAGGCCTCCATCGTCCCGTGAAAATCGAGATGATCCTGTGTCAGATTCGAAAAAACTGCCACATCATATTCACACCCACTGGTACGATCCTGGCTCAGGGCATGTGAGGAAACTTCCATAACCGCCGTTGTGCACCCGTGGTTCACCATCGTGGTGAGCAACTGCTGGAGTGCAAGCGCTCCAGGAGTGGTATGAGCCGCAGGAAGCATGGTATCCCCAACTTGATAGGCAACCGTACCGATCACCCCCACTCGCGCACCCACAGCTTCTAGGAACGCTTTACACACGTACGTCGTCGTGGTCTTCCCGTTCGTTCCGGTCACACCAACCATCCGCAACCGTGATGATGGATTTCCGTAGAAATGGCTCCCCAGAAGACCCAGCGCTTTTCGGGAGTCCTCAACACAGACAAAGGGAACCGTTCCTGTCTTCATTGGTTGTTGCCCAACCACGCCCCCGGCGCCCCCGCTCACCGCCGTTGGGATAAATTGATGCCCATCCACCCGCTCACCTTTCACCGCCACAAAGAGGCTCCCGGCTGATACCGCACGGGAGTCGTCAGTGATTCCCTTCACAGCAACATTAAGATCACCACGGCGCTCAAGAATTGGCACACGCCCCTCAAGTGCCTGAAGCATGGTGACAAAGGTCATCGACGTTTCCTAGTATAATCAGGATTACTACAGTGCCATTGCCAGCGTAACAGGTTCCTGAGATCCCACACCTAAGTAGCTCAACACCTGCTCACCAACACGGCTAAACACGGGAGCCGCCACCGTCCCACCCCACGCATCGCCCTGAGGTTCATCGATCACCACGATCATGGCCAGCCGTGGGTTTTCCGCAGGGACATACCCCGCGAACGATGTCACAAATCGAGAAGCGGAGTAACTACCCGTTCGAGGATCAATCTTCTGGGCCGTGCCCGTTTTTCCCGCCACACGAAACCCCGGAATGGCTGCCTTAGCTCCCGTCCCGTCCGTGACGACTCCTTCTAAAACTTTCGTCATCGCATGGGCAGTCTCAGGAGAAACGGCCCGTCGCCTCACCTGGGGAGACACTCTCTTCAAAAGCTGTCCTTCGGAGCTTTGAATCTCTGAAACCACGTACGGCTTCATCAATACCCCTTCGTTTGCCAAGGCCGCTATCGCGGAGACCATCTGAATCGGCGTCACGCCTATTTCCTGTCCCATTGAAATCGAGGCAACCGAACGTCGCCCCCAATCCTTCAAACTCTTGACCAATCCTGCTCCTTCTCCAGGAAGATCGATCTCCGTCTTCTGCCCAAATCCGAACGCCTGAAGATATCGATGAAGCCGCTGCTCTCCCAATGCCATGCCGATCTTCGCCGCACCAATATTGCTGGACTTCTGTATGACCTGTGCAAAGGAGACCCAGCCCAACTTTTCATGATCATGAATTACCGTGTTAGCAATGGTCATACGACCAAGTTCTCCAAAGACCATCGTATTCGGCTTCACCACCCGCTCTTCAATGGCGGCGGCCGCCATCACAGCCTTTAGCGTTGATCCCGGCTCATACGCATCCGTGAGAGCCTTGTTTCGCCATCGATCAGGACTCAAATTAGAAACGACATTTGGATCAAAGCGTGGGCTAACCGCCATGGCCAACACCGCTCCCGTCCGTGGATCCAATACGATCATCGTACCTGACTTTGCCTGAGCGCGAGTCACGGCATCCTCAAGCTCCCTTTCCGTGATGTACTGAATAACCTCATCAATCGTGAGCGCCAGGTTATGCCCAGGCGTGGGACTTCGTTCCGTCAGATCGGTTGGGAACACCGAACGCCCCAGAGCATCACGTTGGAGAACCATCATCCGCTTTTCGCCACGCAAGTACGATTCATACCGATGTTCAATACCCTCCAGCCCTTCACCATCCATTCCAGCAAAGCCCAAGACATGTGATAGAAATGGACCCTTTGGATAAAACCGACGCCCCTCCATCACAACTCCTACTCCGTCAATGGACAATCGTTCCAGGCGTCGCCCCTGTTCAGGATCTAACTTTCGAGCCAACCACACAAAACTCCGCTCCTGTCGAAGCTTACGCTCTAACTCCTCGCTCCGAACATGTAAGACGGGAGCAAGCATCCGAGCAGTTTTCGTCGGACTATCTAAGGTAGTCGGAACCCCAAAAGCAGACGGCACTTCGACATTCATTGCCAGAACCTTACCGTGCCTATCGACTATCGTACCGCGTGCTCCCTCTAGCGAGACCGTCTTCCGATGTTGTCGATCTGCTTTGACTGACAGTTCAGCGGCTTGCCAGACTTGCAGCGTCACCAGGCGGAACAGAACCACTCCAAATCCGCACAGCAAGAGGAGTAACAGGACATACTGCCGACCATTTGGTACAAAACCGGCCACTAGTACCTCCTGGCCAGAAGATCATGCTTCGCGACTCGAACGTCTACTGGCGCAGCATCCGCAACTGCCACAGGCTGAATACTACCCGGTCCGAATTGAACTAAGATGACCTGCCCTTGCTGAGGCAGATTCATTCCTAACTCTTTGGTCGCCACCCGAGCGATCCGACCGGACGCACTCAGTGTCGAAAACTGCACCCTCAATTCATCACGTTGCCGTTCCAAGGCGGTCTTATCACGCTTGAGCCGTTCGATCTGATAGCCAACCCGAACCATATCGACTCGCTCCCACACGAATACAAACACCAGACACAGCCCAAGAAGAACAGCCAAGATTTTCATGACAGCTCCTACTTCGGTTGACGCTCTGCAACACGTAATTTGGCGCTTCGTGACCGTGGGTTCACCTCACACTCTTCTCTGGATGGAACGACAGGCTTCTTCGTGCACAATGAAAGTTGTGCATGAGGCTCCTGCAAGAGAGACCGAAACGTATGTTTGACGATGCGGTCTTCAAGGGAATGAAACGAGATTGCGCAAATTCTTCCCCCCTCCGATAGAACTTCCGTCGCATCTCGAAGTGCAGATGCAATGCTCTCAAGCTCTTGGTTCACAGCAATGCGAATCGCCTGAAACGTCCGTGTCGCATAATGAATCCGTCCGTGTCGATAGGACGCCGGTACTGCACGAGCGATAATTGTAGCTAACGCTCCGGTTGTCTCAATCCGACCGCTCTGCCGTTCGCGCACAATGGCCCGTGCAATCCGCCGTGCATACCGCTCTTCTCCAAACTGATAAATGATGTCCGCAAGCATAGACTCTGAACTGGCATTCACCACATCAGTGGCAGTAGGACCGATCGACTGATCCATACGCATATCAAGAGGGCCATTCTGTAGAAAGCTGAAGCCTCTTGCAGCATTATCGAGTTGAGGAGAGGAAACCCCAAAATCAAAGAGTACCCCCCCCACTGTCGAGATACCCACGTCTGCGAGATGCCGTTTTAAATCTCTATGATTCCCCTGGCACAACACAATGTGATCTCCAAATCGACTTAACCGCTGTCGACAGAACTCAATCGCTTCAGGATCGCAATCTAACCCGACAACCTTCGTTCCGGGTTGCCCAGCCTCCAAGAGCAGTTCGGCATGCCCACCGTATCCCACCGTACAATCCAAAATGGTGATTGGCTGATGGGAAACGAGCCATTCGCAGACCTCCTTTCCAAACACTGATATGTGCTGCGAATTGGCCAACGATCTTTTTCACCCACTAACCACCACTTTCACCCACCACTCGAGGGAGTATACTCTCGCATTTCTGGTTGTCAACTGCATTTCAGCTACTTACAGCTTGTTGTACCTGTAGATAACGTACAAGGTGGCACTCGCCATGAGAGGCTAATTCTTCTGCTCTTCTAGGTCTAAGTGGCCATATCATTTGCCTTTTTCTAATTCACCCCGCCTGCCCAAATCATCCAACTTTTTGAGTTTCATTGACTTCTGCAAGCTTGAATTAGAGAATGCATTCATGAGGAAAACTACCCGAAATTATTTCCTTACAGGTCTTTCCCCCTTGATCGTCACCATATTTCTCATCGTGGCGCACACTATGGCGAAAGACTTCAACCCGGACAACCCACTCAATCAACCGGCGCCGGTTTCTTGGTGTCCGGACAAGACACCTGATCAACAGATTTCGACCGGCAAGAGCCCCGGCTGCAAACCCCTCTACGACCAGCAAGCCGTTGAATCATTCCAAGAGTCGGCGAGAAAACGAGGGTTTGACATCCCAGACCGTGACCCGATCAAAATCGTTGACTTACAAAATGCTGCTTCAAAATTTTCCGATCGTTATCGAACGTTTGTATCATGCTGTCTCACCGATGATGATGCACCCGCAAACATTGTGGACCTCATTGATGAGGCTGCCCACATCCTCAAAGCAGTCCAGCAAAAAGGTATCTACAATTCAGCCGGATTTGGGAAAGGACAGGGAGCCACCGCCGCAGACGCTGGAAATGGTACGGGAAATGGCGGCCTAGGCGGGGGACCAGGGGTTGCCCCAAAACTTGGGACGTTTGCGCGGCAATTCACTCTCAGCGAAATCGTTGGAACTGTCGCGCGTGCCCGTGAGGACCTTCTTCGTCTCTATGATCGCCTGGAGAGGTTGAACGAAGCTCAACGGAACCTCGAAGAAGTTAACTATGAAAACAGCGGGCGCGCCAGATTACGGGTTCAGGATGAGGAGGAAGCGATCAAGAGGGAGTTCCAGACTAAAAAGCCACCTTCCTCCGCACCAACAGGAATGAATATTCAGGACACAACCTTGCGTTCACGAATCGGCGGAGATATTGAAGACACCAGATTAAACGCCAACTTCGGAGCAGACATCGGTGCCTCGGTTTCTCCTTACAGTAATGTCAACGAATCCCTCCACCCTCGGAGAGGGGATACTGTCCATGACAGCCAGCTCCCCTATCGACCGGGAACAGATATCCACGATACCACCATGTCGAGCAGCACAGGCTTTGAAGTTGATCGTTCACAAAATCGTGAAGGATCTTCGACCCTTCCTCGACGGGGAGTCGGAGCCGCAATCGGCGATTCCGATTTAAACAGCCAACGCCGATAATCGGTCTCCCATTACCCACCCCCTACCCGCGGCATGGACTCCCACGTCTCACCTGCATCCTGACTCCGATAGAGGCCGCTTCCGTTGGTGCCGGCATAGAACACCTTCGGATTGACATCGCTTTGAGCAATGGCCCTGACATTGGTGGTAGAAAATCCCCTGTTCATTGCCTCCCAGGTTGCCCCACCATCATCACTTCGATGCACCCCATCACGCCCTGTGATATAGAGCACACCTCGGCGCGTTCGATCCAGCACCATCCCCACAATCATTTGATCCGCTAGTGATTCCCCGATCCGCCTCCAGGACTGGGCTCCATCCGTGGTCTTATACATCCCTGCCAAGGTGGCCGCATACACAGTATCAGGTTCATAGGGATCGACGAGTATCGACGTCACATTCAAGGCCCGTGACGTTTTTACCATGTCCAGTGGAACAAGCCCATTGTTCACCTTTTCCCAATGGCCGGCTTGATCAATGGACTTATAGACACCACCACTTGTTCCTGCGTAGAGAATCGACGGACGAGTGGGATCCATCCCGAGTGTCACCACCATCAACACTTCTTTCATCCCCTCCATTTTTTTGACCCACTGCTCACCACCATTTTTTGTTTCGAACACACCCATTGTAGTGGCAATGAAGATATGCTGCGCGTCAATGGGGTCAAAGAGAAACTGATTCACGACAGAGCTGATCGTCGCATCATCAAGCCCTGCACGCATCGAGGCCCACCGTTGCCCCCCATCGTGACTCTTATAAACCGCATCACCCTTTGTGCCCGCATAGACCGTTGCAGGATATGCGGGATCAACTGCCATGGCGATCACTCGCGAGTGACTCATCCCTTGTGAGAGGTTTGACCAAGCCTGACCACCGTCACGAGTCTTATAGATGTAATCATTGGTCGCGACATAAATGATGTCAGGGTTCTTCGGATGGAGCTGGATGAGAACGATGGGATCGCTACGATTGCAGCCTGCGAGAGAGGTCGCAAGAAAAAGGAAAGCGAGCAGAATGTTCATGAGGTTGACACAAGCGCCACACCGTTTACCTATAGTTTGTAAACTGCAAATCGATTCCAAAATCTTTGCCCTTCAAAAAGGCGATGGCCGATTGGAGTTCATCCTTACTCTTACTCAACACCCGAACCTGTTCACCTTGAATCTGCCCTTGGACTTTCAATTTCGAGTCTTTGATTGCCTTCGTGATCTCTTTCGCCTTGTCTGACGCCAAACCACTTTGAATCTTCGCTACTTGCCGGACAGTCCCACTGAGGGCGGGTTCAACTGTCCCGTAATCAAATGCTTTCAGCGACACCCCTCGCTTCACACACTTGGCCTTGACGATCTCCTGTACAGCCTTGAGCTTGTAGTCATCATCCGACACGACGACCAGCTCCTTCTCCTTTTCCTTCAGCGTGATCTCCGTCTTTGAGTCCTTGAAGTCGAATCGCTGCTTAATCTCCTTCGTCGCCTGATCCAGCGCATTCTTCAGCTCCTGCATATTCACTTCCGATACCACATCGAATGAAAACTGATCAGCCACAATCTCCTCCTTCTTTTCACTAATCTAGGAAGGGCGGCATGGTTGATCTTTCACTGCGCACATGCACCGAACACACCCATAACTTTGTCATGCGAAAGATTGGGTGTGCGCGAGACAACACGAGCAGGAAAGATTAGTCATGCTGCCTTTAACAGCACCCAGTCCCATGCGGCAGCCTAAACCTCTTCTCATCATCACAATGAATCGCCGTTTGTATCCGCCCTGCCGACCCTCCACCCGCCATCACCACAACTTCGCTCGACGTAAACGGCTTCTTCAAAACAACATAGCCATACCACTGCCGCAGGCTGTCGCTCAAGACAATCAAACCGAGCACAGCGACCAGCGCCACCAACACCGCATCGAGATAGAGAGCAAACGCCTGGCCAGCGGCCAATGTTCCAGCTTTCTTCAGGAACATCCAAAACATCTCATACGACCCAGTCAGCGTAATTGCGCCGACGAAGAGCATTGGAAGCGCCGTCACCCAGAGATAAGGCGACTTCCACATTTTGATCAACACCGTCGTCCCTATGCAAAGCGCCAGCGTTCCCAGCAACTGATTCGCCGCGCCGAACATCGGCCAAATCGTGGAAATGCTACCAGTTCCAATCAAATAGGCCCAGGCTCCCACTACCAACGCGCTGCTAAGCATCACACCGGGAAGCCAGTTCATCTGACGAAAGGGGGCGTAAACTCGCCCGGCCATTTCCTGGATGAGGTACCGCGCCACGCGCGTGCCCGTGTCGATCGTGGTCAGGATGAAGAGTGCTTCAAATACCAGTGCGAATTGATACCAATACGCCATCAGACCCGACATCCCAGGTAAAGCCGAGAAGATCGACGCCATACCGACCGCGAGGGACACAGCGCCGCCAGGACGTCCAGCCACGTCCACTTCAACCATCTGAGACAGTTCAGCAATTCGCGACGGGGCAAAACCCATGGCAGTGAGAGCATCCGCACCCAGCGTCGTATTGATCGCCAGATAGTCGCCAGGAATCAATACCGATGCTGCGATCAGCGCCATGACACCGACGAAACTTTCCAACAACATGGCCGCATAGCCTACCACCGCCTGAGACTCCTGCTCGATCATCTTCGGCGTGGTTCCGGACGAAACCAACGAGTGAAAGCCTGAGATTGCCCCGCAAGCAATCGTGATGAAGAGAAACGGAAAGAGGGTGCCGGGGATAATTGGCCCGCCACCGGAAGCAAATGACGTAACTCGCGGCATCTCGATCGTCGGCGCCATCAGAATGACGCCGAACCCGAGCAGAAAGACCACGCCGAGCTTCATGAAGGTTGAGAGATACCCACGAGGCACCAGCAACATCCAACCCGGCAACACCGAGGCGAGAAAGCCGTAGCCGGCCAGCAGCCAGACCAGCGCTGGTTTATCGAACTCAAAGAACCATGCATAAGACGACTGTGCGACCACACGACCAAACAGTACTGCAGTGATCAGTAAGACGATACCGAGGATCGACACTTCAGCCACTGCGCCAGCGCGAAACTTCTGAAGATAGAAGCCCATAATCAGGCCGATGGGGATCGTCATCGCAATCGTGAACGTCCCCCAGGCATTGTGGTAGAGCGCATTGACCACAGCAAATCCTAATCCCGCCAGCGCGACCACCACAATAAAGAGCACGGCGACTGCTGTCGCTGTCCCGGTGATAGAACCAAGTTCATCGTGGGCAATCTCAGGCAGCGAACGCCCGTTGCGTCGCATCGAAGCAACCAGGATGATGAAGTCCTGCACCGCGCCGCCGAGCACGGCGCCAATCACCAGCCAGAGAAACCCCGGCATGAATCCAAACTGTGCCGCCAGTACTGGCCCGAGCAATGGCCCAGCCCCCGCAATGGCCGCAAAGTGATGGCCAAATAGCACGACCTTGTTGGTCGGGTGAAAATTCACGCCGTCGTTGAGCCGCACCGCCGGCGTGACGTGCTGATTGTTCAGTCCAACAACCTGCCTAGCCAACCAGCGGCCATAGAATCGATAGGCCAGCACATAGATGCAGGCCGCCGCCACAACCAGCCAGAGGCCATTTACCTTTTCATTGGGATTGACGACACCGACCACGTGGGCCAGAGCCAACGCGCCGAGGATGGAGAGCAACAGCCAAAGCAACGTCAGAGCCACTTTCATGCGGCGCATCCTAACAACCTGCCAGACGCTTGTAAATCAAGAGGGACCCCCTATTTGCGTTCAAACCGATAGAGCGATTGATGATTGAGCACGACGCTGGAAGTATTGCAGGGAAGTACAGATTGAATAGATCAACAGCTCGCGAGGGATCCATCCACCCAAAAGACTCGTCCCAGAGGCACGAGTTGGAGGAATCGAGAACCAACGAGTCAAATCTGTTCGTATCCAAGTAAGCCATAAGATCCCCCCGCAATAACTGGACTGATGCCACCTAACCTGATTAGGAGAAAAGAGTGATGAGATTCTCATAGAATCTCAAGATTTCACAGGATTCGGCAAGAGCAACGGGAAACGAAAATAGCTCACCCTCAACCACACTTTCCTATTCTAACCCACTGATGTCGGAAAAAGTTTAGGGGAGGGCGAGTTGCCATCCATAAACATTCCTTGAGTGACTTGCCGGTGCAATCCATCTCGCAGGCGCGCGGTTTTTTGAGGAGCGCGTCGTAACGATCCGGCAGGACGCGAACCATGAGGCGGTCCTTCTCGATGCCACAGCACATCTGACCATTGAACATGAAGCCGAGGCGCCCGAACATGCGTTCGCTTCGACGTCTTTGCATCGCTTAGCATACCCTCTGGATTCGGCCAGCCAATCGTTCGTTTTGAGCATTGTGCCCTCCACTCAACGCTCGCACCAATACCCGATTGATGGATCGGCGCCCCGGTTTTGGATATACTTCCGATTACCATGGCATCAGATTCGTCTCCCCCGCAATCTTCTCCGAGAGATCGCCGTGAGTTTTACCGTATTACCAGCACTCTCTCCATTCGCCTTCAGGCTGAGGCAGACACTTCCGAAGGCCCATTTTCACAGATATCTGTGAATCTCAGTGCAGGAGGAATCGGTGTGACGATTAACACAGCCTTTCAAGCGAGCGACATTCTCTTATGCACCTTGTTACTGGCTGACCAGGCACCTTTTAAAGCCTACGTGGAAGTGCTGCGGGTTGATCCCATTCACAACCCGCAACACACGTTTCGTCTTCATGGTCGTTTCATCCGGATGAGTGCACAAGAACGCGAATTCTTGGTCAGAACGATTCTCCATCTGCAACGCGAACATCTCAGCAAGCACTATTCCGCCTGACACCTGGCAGAAACGACCTACCCGCACATTCAAGACTCCGTTGAATATCCGCGCCTTGTCCCCACCAATGAGGGATTCCCTTGTGCGGAACGGTCGACTAGACTGCCTTACCGTGGAATTCACCCGCACCTATTCACGCCAGCACTATCGCGTCCCCCTTGTCGTGCAATACCCCGTGATGTTTTCTGCGACCGACACGATTGCCGAAGGGAAAGTCATGAACCTCACGGTATTCGGCTGCACCATTGAATCCATAGATGCTCTGCAACAGGGAACCACGCTGCGGATGCGATTAATCCTCCCAGACCAGGCGCAGTCGTTACCGGTGGAGGAGGCGGAGGTTCGGTGGGTCCAGGGGAATCGCATGGGAATTCAGTTCCACAGAGTTGACCGTGCCGCAGACTTTCGGCTTCACGGCTTCGTATGGGATCGCATGATTGAGCGATTTCAGACAATCGTTCAGGATGGGCTCTCGGCTCGGTGATCTTCGCTCGGTCTCCGTTTCCCCACCAGGGCAAGACACACCAACCCAATACCGATCCAGACAACTTCACGGAAACGTCGTAACAGCGCGAAGGTCATACCCGTCACATCGCTGTAGCCGAAGGCCTGTAATAAGAGAAGGTTACCGGCATCCTGCGCCCCAAGACTACCCGGGATAAAACAGGTCCCGCCTTTAATCAGGGCAGCCAAGGCACCGATTGAGATGACGGACCCCAGGCTGGCGGTATCACCGAGGCAAGAGATGATGACAAAAACCTCGAGCGACTCGGCCAACCAGCCGAACAAGCAGACTCCGGTCGACAGCGCGAACGCCTCACGGTGGTGTCGATAGAAACTCAGAATCGTCTGGTCGATCGAACGCAAGTGTTCCTCTTGCGTCTCAAGCACCTGAACCCGTAATCCCAGCTTCTTGACTATCGACAACATCGAAGCAAAGAGCCCGCGTTGCTGGATAAAGACAAACCCAGCAATCGAACAAACCAATACCGTCACACTGACGACTGCAGCAGTAATGGTCTGTCCCACCGAACCGCCGGTACCCAAGATCAAAAACCCAACGGCAATCCCGATGAGGATATAGAAGACTTCAGCAATCGTCAGGGTTGTCTTAGCAATTATCACGGACGCGGCTCCCTCCGTAATCGGAACATGGTGTTGCTTCAACAGGTACGCCTTCAGTGGTTCACCACCCAAATAGGCCGTGGGAGTGGTCATGTTCACCACTTCGCCGGCCGTACGGATTGTCAGGAGGCGCCAGAACGGTACGGCGCTTGCCGATGGCCCCAGCACCAGCTTCCACCCATACGCCTCGATCACATACATGATGACGGAGGGAATCAACACAGCAAGCAGCGCGGCGGGCCCGAGCGTAGACGCCGCCTCATAGACATTGCGAGGTCCGATATTCCAGACCAGCAGACTCAGAAAAATAAGGCCAACGGCAAGTAGGATATAACGCAACACGTGAATCGGATGGCGAACGTGGTAGTTATGGCCGAGGTAATGCAACTGCAGACGGCCTGATCACCCAGACCATAGCACCGGCGAACAGAAGAGACCCGATCGCCGCAAAAAGAAGAAACCAAAAGAGTTGGTCAAAGATGGCGAACCCGATCAAAGAGACCGAAAAATCACGGCTGGCAACGTTTTTTAACATGACATTGGCCCAGGCCGCGTGGGCCGGGGTCTTCCATCCGACGGCCGTTTTGATTTTTTGAGCCTTGTCGACGAGCAGGAACGAGAGGCCGTTCCCCAGCACGGCTGCCCCACCGAGTGTGAGCGATACCCAGGCATCTTCCTGCCCCATCTGCGTTGAATAGAGCCCGACGGCGATCCCTGCGAAAATTGCCATGTGCACGAGATTGTCCAGAGCGATATCAAGCCAGGCCCCTAACGGCGATTCGGTGAAGGTCAATCGAGCGACTTCTCCGTCGCAGCAATCAATCACCGCGGCCAGCTGAAACAGCAGTGCGGCCACAATACCGGCGCTGTATGTTCCCAGGCTAAACCCGGCTGCCGCCACCAGCCCGATGAGCCCAGCTAAGATCGTGATGGAATTAGGGGAGAGACCGAGCTCAAGGAATAAGCGTGTGAACCCACGAGAGACTTTACGATTGAAATATCGATCGACGAACCCTTCAAACTCTCCCTTGAGAGAGTTGAACAACTTCTTTTCAGCCCTCTCTACGTCATCCGGCGTCCGTACCGGCTGATACCACAGACCCCTCTTTTCCTCAGCCGTCACCACCTGCAATCGGCCATCACCGGCCACCTGCTCGATCCACTGACGGACCGGTGTGCTGCCTCTATCTTGTGCGCTTATGTTTACAGTGTTCATGAGGCTAGCTGGAATAACAAGCAGCTCGGCAGCCTGCAGCGTAGACTCATCGAAACGAGCAGAGGCCATGGTCGCCCGACCAGGAGCTGGGATCGTCACCCGCACGCTTGTATTCGTAGGTCGCTCGCCCTGCTGTGGCCTCGACTGGGCCACCACGATGGCTTGACCATCGCGCACATCTTGGCGTAACTGCTCGATCAACCCACGCGAGAACACACTGTTGACGCTCGCAATAAGTGCAAATCCACGGACCTCTGCCGCTAAGGCCTCCCATGTCCGAGGATCATCAAGGGGAAATTCTCGGACCGGCATCCAACGAACAGGAATGGTAACCCGCGGCCCTTTTGCCAGAGAATGCTTGAGCTGCTCCTCATCAGGTCCAGAGAGAACAATTAATTGCCGAATCCCAGCCCGCTGCAACGTGAGGACGGTACGTTGGAAAAGACCGATCCCCACGACACTGGTGAGAGGCCCCAGCTCGCCAACCTCTGTCCCGATTGGCCCTCCAAAGACGCCGACCGACGGGAGCAAAATCGCCGTCGCCAATCCCTGGATCTCGACTCTTTTTTGAAGGGTACTCTTACTCATGGTCTCACTGGCAGTGCTGTATCGGAATCCCGGTCACATGAGTCACTTTCTCACAATCTCGGCAAAACTTCCAATTCAGCTTTTTTTATATCTTCGACAAAGTCGATCTCGGTCCAGGGCAATCCTCCGATCTTCTCATGTCCCACCCGCACATCATGGAAATATTCGAACAGCGCATCCTCATATTCCATATGCCACATGTTTTTCTCGATGTATCCGCGAAGGGACGAGACGACCCGAGGTGTGTCGGCGTGCCGTACCCGAAGAAACCCTACCCCTTCACCGGCATAGTCATAGTGGTCCGGCATCTTCTTCGTGAGGGCGATCACCCTGCCCCCGGCTACGACTACCATACATTCTTCACCGGTTTGCTTGACGGTTTCATCCATCAACAACGCGTTCTCAAAGGGCGACGAGACGAGTCGCCCCAGGATCTCTCTATGAAAGAGCACATCGGCATCCATCACAATGGTGTCGTCATCAAAAGCAGAGCGTGCGATCCACAGGGAGGAAATACTGCCCCGATGAAACTCCTCATTCACTAGAAACGTGACACCGACACCACAGGACTCCGCTGCCACGGCCGCCCGAATCATCTCCTGCTTATACCCCACGACGATATCTGCTCGGCGAATCCCGACCGCAGCCAATGACTCTAAGTAACGGTGCAAGAGCGATCGCCCCCCAATCTCGATCAAGCACTTGGGACGATGTTGCGTGATGTCCCAGAGCCGTTTCCCGACTCCCGCTGCGAGAATGATCGCCTTCATGTAGGACGACACGCTTGTTCGAAAGCATCGAGAAATCCACCGAACTGTGCCTCGGACAAGGCCCCCATATTGGCAACACGGAAAATCTTGTTTTCCAAGTTGCCTTGCCCCGCATAGATCACATAACCCTGCTGTTTCAGGCGGTCATGCAACATCTGGTAGGACACACCTTCCGGCAGATGATATGCCGTGATGGTATTCGATTGCCGCTCCACCGGGAGAAGCGCTTTCACTCCGAACTTGGCCATTCGCTCACGGATCATCGTCGCCATCTTCTTGTACCGTTGAATGCGATTCGACACCCCTTCTTCGAGCAGCTCGTTCAGCGCCTCATCGAACGCGTAGTAGACTTGCACGGCCGGCGTGAACGGAATCATACCGCGCCCTTCATTGTCGATGTAATGGGTCAGATGGAGATACCATGAGCGCTTTGGGTATGCGCGCATCTTTTCAACAAATCCTTTTCGAACCAGTACAAACGAGACCCCGGGAAATCCCTGAATACACTTCCCTGCCGTGCCGGCCACCATGTAGATGTGCGACTTCGCGATATCGAGCATCTCTCCAGCCAATGCGCTGACGGCATCGAGCACAAACACGCGATTCTGATCATCGACGATCTCGGCAATTTCATGGACAGGATTGAGAAGCCCGGTCGTCGTCTCATGATGCACCATACCGACGACATGCACTTCCTGATGCTGCCGCAGGGCAAGGAGCAGCCGCTCAGGGTCGGGGCGAACTGTCCACTCATACTTCAGCTCGCTCACTCCCAGGCGATGCAGCCCGATGATCTGAGACATCCGCTCACCATAGACCCCGTTGTTGAGGATGAGCATGCGCTTGCCGTGAGGAAGCGACGACATCAAGGCGGCCTCGACGGCTGCGGTTCCTGAGCCTGTCATGACGACGGCGACGTAGTCAGACTCGGCACCCGGCACAAATGCCTTTAGCAGTTTCGCTTGAATACGATGGAGCAGTTCAGCGAACTCGTCTTCCCGGTGACAGATATCTGGTTTCACAAGCGCTTGGCGGACACGCTCTGAAACGTTGACGGGACCTGGATTCAGGAGAACCATGTTTTTCTCCTTCAGCTATGATGATTGAGGGTCCTGCACAAGGGCGGACTTACCCCCAGCTATCCCTCGATCGCTTTCATGAACCGCTGAGTGAGGACTGGGGGATCAGGCCCGATGCGTCCGGCATCTTCCACGAACTCATTGATCTTGATGAGTAACAGACTGGGACCATCCTTCTTCAGCATATCCTTGAACTCGTAGACTAAATCCTCACGATCGAGCACACGCTCCACATTGACGTAGCCCGCCGATTTGGCCACCTTGTCCAGCGGCACCACATTGGAAATCGTCGGCTGATTCCCAGTCGTCCCATACACTTCATTGTCAAAGACCACATGAATAAAATTCTTCGGTCGTAACGCGCCGACCGTTGCAAGCGTTCCCATTCCCATGAGCACGTTCCCGTCCCCATCGAACGTCACCACCTGTTTGTTCGGCTTTGTCAACGCGACGCCAAGTGCAATCGCAGCAGCATTCCCCATCGATCCGATCATGTAGAAATGTGTGGGCCGATCGGCAATCTTGTACACCTCCCGCGAGGGAAAGCCATTACAGATCACGACGGGTTGATCGGTCAATAATTCCAACAAGGTCACGATCGCCTGGGCACGGCTGATCAGGGTCCCCTCTTCGGGCCTCATGGGTGTAATCCCTTTACCACGCCTTTCGTGAGGCTCAGCACAACGGGGATTTGCCTGTTCATCAAGGTCTCGACGACCCATCGACAATCTGCGACGGCTGTTTTTTCGGTCAATGTCCGATGGGGGATCCTCGCCACATCAAGCAGTTGCGGCATGACTTCACCCATCACACGATGCTCCGGTGCATCACTGCCGCCTTGCCCCCGCCATGACACAATCAACAAGCACGGCTGGCGATAGATCAGATTGAGGGACATGAGCGTATTCAAACAAATCCCGAGGCCAGAATTCTGCATCAGAACGGCGGGGATTCTTCCCGCCATGTATGCGCCTGCCGCCATACTAACCGCTTCGTCCTCGCGAACGGCCGGGATGTAGATCCCCCGAATCATGAGTTCGGCGATAATGCCACCAAGGATGGAATCTGGAACCCCGGTGAAAAAATTCACCCCCAAATCCTGCAGAGACTGAACAAACACGTCGCTGTCAATCACAAGAAACTTCCTGCACTCCTAAGCCTGCATTATTCATGAGCGCGCATCAAAGCGGGCGCATTATAAGATAGCCCCTTGCGGGTTCTCAAGAAAGATTGCGCAGTTGTGTTCACCGCACTGCCATGATAGCGTGAGAAACTCGTCCATACACTCGACTCCACTGAGAACGATGACCCCAATCCCCTTTCTGGCGCCTCGTACCTGGAGCACTGCACTCATGCTCCTCATGATGATTGGCCTCGATGCCGCATGGGCCGTGTCCATGACAGACGATCCAAGGGGATTTCAAGATCTTCCCTGGGGAACGACGCTGTCCTCCCGCCAAGACATGGAAATGATTCGCGCCAGCGCACACATTGTTGAATACCTCCCCAAGATCGATCCGCTCTCGTTTGCGGATACTGAGATGACCAGTATTCTCTATCTCTCCGTCGATGACCAGTTTGCACGAGTGACGATCCGCTACCAAGGCAGTCACGTCCACAAACAGGTCCTGAACTTCCTCGAAACCCGTTTCGGCCGATTAGATCGCGTGCCAGGGCAAATGGCACGAGGCCTCACACAGCAATACACCTGGCGCGGATCCGATACGGAGATCAACCTGACCTACCAAGCCGGAACAGAACGAGGCTACATTTTCTTCGATAACCGAACCCTTGCCCCACGATTCAACGACTACATCACTGACTCTGCAGAGTAGGCTATGGCAACGTATCCGTTCGAGCGATCGGCTCTCCTTGTGACGGTATCGATGCTGGCCTTGTTGGTACCGATCCGTTTGTCGTCAGCGATCCCTATCGCACATGACCCCAATGGGTTTGAGTCTATTCCGTGGGGATCAATTCTGACGGAAATGGGAGCTTTCACAAAAATCGATGAGGCAGGCCGCCTGCAAACCTACGAATTGACTGGCCAACCTCCCTTGCTCGGAGCCATCCCAGTAGACTCCCTCAG
Source organism: Nitrospira sp. CMX1 (assembly GCF_054902215.1). Lineage (NCBI taxonomy): Bacteria > Pseudomonadati > Nitrospirota > Nitrospiria > Nitrospirales > Nitrospiraceae > Nitrospira > Nitrospira sp. CMX1. Next base: position 210,611 of record NZ_JBUBKD010000011.1, read on the forward strand.
GTTTACAACTTTTGAGAAGAAGTTCGGTCGAGTAACAGTACGATATACCGGTCATGCGAGCCACGCCAAAATCCTGACCTATCTCGAGTCCCTGTACGGCCCCCTTGATCGTACCCCAGGTCAAATTGCCGCCGGCCCAATCAAGGTGTACACCTGGCACGGGATGTACACGGAAGTGACATTGCGATTCGAAAGCGGGCTCGAACGCGGCATTATATTTTTTGAGAGCCGAACCCTTCCTGAAAAATTGAAAGATGAGACCTCATCCACGGCCTTCTAGCAATTTCACCGTTGACGAACCTTATGAAAAATCTGAGTCGAGCTCCAACGGAAACAGTGTACGCCTCATCAGAACAATCCCCCCAACCATTCAGATTCTCCCACACATGACTGCCTATCCGTCTACCAGCTCTCCTGGGCTGTCTTGCCCTTTAAGCTATTCCACTATTCTTGAATTCATTTTGCAAACCACCTCATTGACGTTATGATCGCCGAATCAATCATGAATGGCCGAAAGCAGTACAGCCCTCTCGACAAGCGATGCTCCGAGCGTGTCGCCATTACCTGTCGCGTACGCTATAAAGGTGAGGTCCCGACTCAGCCTCATCAAGGGGAAGGGCTTACAAAAAACATCTCGGTCTCCGGCTGCCACGTCATCAGTGATCGCCCCGCCACGCGAGGAACACTCCTGACGCTTACCATTGCACTTCCAGACGGATTGCCTCAATTATCATTAGAATCCGCGCTCGTTGTCTGGGCATCTGGCAACCAGTTTTCAGTTCGGTTTCTGGATCTCAGCCACGATCATCGAAAGCGGATTCAAGCCTTTATCTGGAAGAGCATTTCCCACAATACTGTGAGCGACCAACGGACGCGCTTCCGGCTGGTCTAATCTCCCCTGACTGCTGTAGCCAACTATTTCCCTCGCGTCGTATTCCTTCGATTCGGGTGACGTTCCCTTCAGTCTGCCCTCAACTAAGATCGTTCCACGCCCGGTCCACCCTGTAACCAATTGATACACCTCACCAGTTGTCACATCCCTGATCCCCCCAACCTCTGGATAGTTTATTCCCCCACATAAGAAGAAGGGCAAAAACGCCCTACCGCGCTAGCCTTCACACAGATGATGTCTTCTAAATGACAATGTGCTTGGGAACATTCCATCTGAAAGCCAAGAGGACGACTTGAAGGAACCCTGGATTGCACGCAGAGAAAGGAGGAACAGGATCGAAGAGAAGCCTCGCAAGAAGCTGAGCAACCTTATGGACCTGAGTTATTGAATCAAGCAGGAGGGACATCCATGAGACAGACAAGGGGAACGGTTCGACTGGAGCCACATCAATCCCATCGTTCGATTGAGCGCCGCAGATTACCAAGAACGAGTGTTTCTTTCGGACTCATGTACTCGGGGATATCCGGTGAGGATGTTCTGATAGGGGACGCTACAGTTGTAGACCTTTCCGAAGGTGGCCTAGGTCTTCGAGGGGATATTCCTGTCCAGATTGGCATGGAATTAACCTTGTTCTTATATCTGCCAGACCGGGATGAGCCCTTATCCATTCTGGAGTCGACGGTCGTTTGGAGCGCCGGTTCTCTATTTGGTGTGACGTTCAGGGACCTTAGCCTCCCTGACGGAGAGAGGCTGCGATCATTTCTTCACACTCAATCAGTCGGCCAAGCGTAGTCGTTCCTTTACTCCACATTGCCTTCAGCCACCTGCAATGCCCATCCCGTTAACGGGATGGGCATTGTGGATAGATATGTTTTTCATTTCTCTCTCATTCACCTGCCAACGGTCGCATCGTATCACGACTAGTTTGATTGCCTGTAGATCGCTGCCCTTTGTACCCTTGGAATGCCAAGAACTGATGCAATCTTGTCTTTCAATCAAAGGCCATGCTACCTTGGTGAGTGCTCACTCACCTTCCATGAACAAGAGAGCAAAACAGCCTAGCCAGCGGCTAACCAGGGCGTCACGTCACCAACGGCAAGCGAGCCTGATCAGCGCAGCGGCAACCCTGTTCGCAACGAACGGTTTTCGAGGGACCACAACGAAACAAATTGCATTGGCCGCAGGTGTCAGTGAAGCGCTGCTTTTCAAGCACTTCCCGACCAAGCGAGCCCTGTACACAGCCATCCTATCTGAGAAGGCTGATTACTCTGGACTCCAGGAAGCGGTTGAAGAGGCCGTAGTGAAGCGAGAGGATAAGCAGCTCTTCATGTTACTGGCCAGCTACCGAATCAGAAAAGGAGCAGACCCACTATTATTTCGTCTACTCCTATTCAGCGCACTAGAAGGCCATGAGATGTCCGATATGTTTTTTCGCCAGCAATATCGGGTGTTTCATGATCTCCTTGCCGGCTATATCAGACAACGCATTGATGATGGGGCCTATCGTCCTCTGGATCCATTGTTGGCAGCGAGAGCCTTCTTCGGCATCATCCTCCACCATCGGTTACTTCATGACATCCTGGGCTTACCCATGCACCGAACTCACGAAGCTACCGTAGAGGAATATGTTGCATTGTTCCTCAATGGACTCATTCGGCAATGACTCACACTCTCATCCACTATTGATATGAGCCGGCTTACTCGCCATCCAATCCTCGTCGTTGGAATGATTGTTTTTCTTGTGGTCATCGGGCTTGTGGCCTTTCGTCTAAGCACCGGTGCCAAAACAGACTCCGTGAAGACACGCGTGATCACGGTAGGGATTGCGTCACCGATCCGGCAAGATCTTGACATTCGCTTAGGTTATACGGCCGATATCTCCCCTTACCAAGTCGTCAACATTTTCTCCCGTGTCGATGGGTACATCGCCAAGCTTCACGTCGATAAGGGCGATTTTGTAAAACCCAACCAGTTACTCGTTGAAATCGACCATACGGACTATCTTCATGCCGTAAATCAAGCAAAAGCCAACCTTTCGGCAGCCAAGGCAAAAGTCGCCCAACAGGATGCCGTCGTTCGTAACGCCACACTGACGTTCGATCGTATGCAGACCCTCATCAAAGATCAATTCGTGTCTCAGCAGGATCTGGATAATGCTCAGGTCAACCTTGATGCCGCCAGAGCGGCACAGGATTCTCTCCAAGCCCAAGTCAAACAGATGGAGGTGGCACTGGCCCAGTCGCAGACGAACTTGGCCTACTCATATATCCGCGCTCCGTTTGCAGGCTACATCGCGGAGCGGAACCTCGATACCGGCGCATATGTCAGCAGTGCCACTGCGAGCACATCAACCATGTCGCGGGGCATCATGAGTCTCCATGACATCAATACCGTTCGCGTATTGTTCGAAGTCGTTGAGCGGGATATTCCCCTCGTAACGGTAGGACAAAAGGCAGAGCTTCGTGCCGAAGCGTACCCCGACCACATATTCGAAGGAACAGTCACACGCATCGTTCAAGCCTTGAATCGCGCAACCCGTACTATGACGGTAGAGGTCGACCTCCCAAACAGTGACCGCCGGCTCAAGGGAGGAATGTTCGCAAGAGTCGAAGTCCTGGTGGGAACGCATCACCAAGCCCTACAGATCCCGATCGATGCCGTGAGCCGACTGGAAGACACTCAGTATGTCTATGTTGCTCGAGACGGGAAAGCCCGACGCGTCGAGGTTGAGGTCGGAGCTCGTAGCAACAACCGCATTGAGGTCATCAAGGGACTGAGAGGTGATGAATCGGTCATCGTATCCGGGAAAGACCTAGTCCACGACGGGAGACCGATCCAAACTCAGCCGCTCAATGCTGTGAAACATGAGACGTAAGACATGAAACACAAAGGAGCGACACGATTTCTATGGCCCCTTGACGACGCCCTCACGAATGGTTTCCGCTTCACCTTTCACCTTTTACCCCTCACCTTTCACCAACTTATATGTGGCTGACCCTCATTGCATTGCGCAATCGCATCGGAATCCTCATGCTCTCGCTTGCGATGGTCGTGCTGGGGCTCACAGCCCTCCAACGCTTGCCCGTGGACCTTTTTCCGCAAATCCAGGTCCCTGTTGCCTTTGTCGGTGTCATCTATAAAGGGGCCCCTCCGCTCGACATTGAACAAAGCGTGGTGTACCCGATTGAGAAAGCGGTCAGCTCTGCGTCCAACGTTGATCACGTGGAATCATTCAGCAAGCAGGGTCTTGGAGCGGTGCAAATCTGGTTCAACTGGGGAGCCGATATCAACGTTGGCCAGATGGAGGTGATGCAGCGCATTACCCAAATTTTGAATAGTCTCCCGCCAGGCATTCTGCAACCCTTTATCGTTAAATTTGACGTATCCAATATCCCCGTCTCCATCGTGTCGGTTTCAAGTGACGAGCTGGACGAACGAGCCCTGTATGATCTGGCGTACAACACCATTGCCCCACAGATCGAGCAGATCGCAAATGTCGCGGCAGCCACGGTCGAAGGCGGAAAAATCCGCCAAATCAATATTAATCTCGACCCAGCGCTGCTGAGTGCACGCGGGCTTTCCATTCTTGATGTCGTGAACTCCGTCAAGGCCGCCAACGTCATTCTCCCCTCCGGTGACGTGAAAGCTGGCAACCTCGACTACAACGTGTTTACCAACAATCAATTTCGCACCGTTGAGCCGATTCAGGACGTCATCATCAAGGTAAATCCGCAAGGCAACCCGGTCCGCGTGCGCGACGTGGGAACCGTGACCGATTCATCAGACATCCAAACTAATATCGTCCATGCCGACGGCGCCAGATCCGTGTTCCTTCGCGTGAACAAACAACCCATCGCCAACACAGTCGAGGTCGTGGATGCCCTCCGTGCAGCCATCCCCAAAATGCTTGGCGTTCCTGAAGGAGTGAGTCTCAGTATTTCGTTCGACCAATCGCTCTACATACGCCAATCCATCCAAAATCTCGTCGAACAGGCCCTTCACGGCTCGTTACTGGCCGCAGCAGTGATTTTCATTTTCCTGCGTAACCTGACGAGCACCGTGATCGTCTCCGTTGCTATTCCGCTCTCCATGCTCGTCACCTTTGTCGTCCTCTATTTCACCGGGCAAACCCTGAACGTCTTCACGCTTGGAGGGCTGGCACTCGGCATCGGTCGGCTGGTTGATGATTCCATCGTGGAATTAGAAAACATCCAACGGCACCTCAATACCAATCCGAGCCGTTGGGACAGCATCCTCAATGCCGCCCGAGAAGTAGCCATGCCGATTTTGGCATCGACCGTGACGACGGTGGTGGTCTTCCTACCCATGTTTTTTGTCGTTGGTATCGCGCGCTTGTTGCTGATTCCGTTGACAGTCACCATCGCGATCGCGCTCTTTACATCCTTCTTGGTCTCTCGCACTGTCACACCTGCCCTCTGTTACAAATTCCTCCGACCTGAACAAGAAGCCCATCGGGCAATGCCACGCTGGCTGGCCACACTCATGGAATGGAGTCGCCGCCGCTATGACTCGCTCGATAGGAGTTATGAAGATTCCTTACGGTGGGTTCTTTGTCATCGTCGTCTCTTCATCAGTGCGGTCCTGCTGATCTTCCTGGGATCACTCACCTTGATCCCTCGAATTGGAACAGAATTCCTGCCTGTGTCCGATGAGAGTCAGTTTCGCATTGTCCTCAGGGCCCCAGTCGGCCAACGAGTTGAAAAGACCGAACAACAAGTTATCGAAGTCGAGCGTGTTCTTCGTACGGTGATCCCTGCGAATGAACTGGAAACCATTGTCTCCAGCACGGGCATCCTGTCCCAAGGCCGGGCATCACTGTTCAACCCCAATACCGGCCCGCATACCTCATCGATTCAAGTGTATCTGGTCTCACCAGAGAAACGGACCAGGAACCAAGTCGACATCATGAACGATGTCCGTCCGAGGATCTTGAGGCTGTTCCCCGGTGTCTCGATGTATTTCGACCCTGGAGGGATCGTCAAACGCGTCACCAGCTTCGGGTCACAAAAGGCCGTCGATGTCGAAATTTATGGTTACGATTTTGACAAGGCACGGGAGGTTATCGCACAGGTCAGGGAGATCATGGAGCAGACTCCCGGTCTGGCCGACATCGAGCCCAGTCGGGAAGAAAACTACCCGGAAATCAATATCACGGTCGATCGAGAAAAAGCCGCACTGCTTGGTATCAGCGAAGCGGATGTCGCCAATACCGTCCTCTTCTCATTAAACGGAAACGGCCAAACCGACCCCATCATCTACACCGACCCGCACAACGGGAACGAGTACTTCATCAGCGCCTGGCTAGCTGAGGAACATCGAGACGCTCTCACCGATCTGGACAATATCCTCCTCACGACCAAGACCGGTGAGCCGGTCTTACTGAAGAATGTGGCGTCGCTCAAACTGAATGCGGGCCCGGTCAAAATCGATCGGAAATATTTCCAGCGCGTGATTCACCTGACTGCCAATCCCACCACTCGCACACTCGGCGAGATTGCTGACGATCTGGAGTCAGCCTTTGCCGCACTTCAGCTGCCGGCAGGATTCAGCATCAAACTCGCCGGGCAAATTCAGCAACAGCGGGAAACCTTTCATGGGATGCAGTTCGCAATTATATTGGCGCTTTTACTAGTCTATATGGTAATGGCTGCCCAGTTCAAATCGCTCATCGATCCGTTCATCATCATGTTTTCGGTGCCGATGGGCTTCCCCGGTGTTGTCCTGATCCTGTTCCTCACAAATACGACCCTATCGACCGCGTCGCTGATGGGCATCATCATGATGTTTGGGATAGTGGTTTCGAACGGGGTTTTGCTGGTCGATTACACCAACGTCTTGCGACGCCGAGGCACCCCCCTTCAGAGTGCTGTGATCACCGCTGCACGCATCAGGCTGCGGCCAATTCTTATGACCTCACTGGCAACGATCTTTGGGCTCCTGCCCATGGCAATCGGACTGGGGACAGGTGGAGAAACGAATGCGCCACTTGCACGAGCCGTGGTGGGAGGCCTGAGTGTCTCTACCCTACTCACTGTGTTTCTCATCCCAACGATGTATATGATCTTAGAAGGATGGATCCCAAGAAATCTGGAGGAAGAGCGACACCATTCCACACCAGCGGCGCCCAATACCGTTGCGGCTGCCGAGTAGGGGCATCACTCTGCGGTGATATTGGGAAACAAGGACTTCAGCTGCATGGCCAGTCCAATATCCCCGGTGACCTGTAACCGTCCTGACATGGCCATCATCATCCCGCTCACTTGTCCGTTCAAGACCTTGATGCAGTCTTCCCCGGTCATAGACAATGTCACGTGAGGATCAGCATGAGCCCCGTCTTTCACCACACAGGTCCCATTCTGTACCACCAAATGATACTGTCCGCCTTGATCTCCCTGGAGATCGAACTGATAGACCGCATCGAGATTTTCTGCCGCCTCCCTATCAAACTTGGCGGGCAAGGAACGGAGCACCTCTTGGATGGTCGTGACCTTCATAGCTGAATATCACTCATGATGAGAAGATTCATAAAACACGTCGGGGGCGCCAACTGTGCGCCCCCGAGGCGATCATCACCGTAGATGAAGAGTCTAGTAGCGAAGCGTGGCCGTCGCAACGCTACGACGGGCACCGAAAAATTCCTTTGAAAACGACTCGACAACTGCCGGATCATACCCTTTGCAGCTGAAAATGTCGAGGTAGGCATGGTTGGTGGCATTGGCAAAATGACCGCTGATTAAGGACGTGGAAATCAGCTGTACCATCGAATACCCAGCCACAGGTCCGTCGCCGAAATCGACGACCTGACATTCGCCGAAGCGTTTCATTTCGATGAGCTCGCAGAGCTCGACTACATAGCGCTTGATATATTCAGCATCTCGAATAAGTTCAGGATTGCAATCGTGGAGGTCAACAGCGGTGCAGAGTCCCCAAGCCTTGCCGCTTCCCACCATATCCTGGATAGGACGGGCAGCAGCCTCAGGGGCAGTGGATGGTAAGATCGTGGACTCGGAACTAGCCGAGGTACTCATAGAGGGGGGTTCCCTTTCTGTAAGAAGGTTGAAGAGACAGGACCTGTCATGCGTGAACTATACCATGTTTTTTTTCGATCGTATGGGATGATCAAGAATATTTTGGCCCCGGCAAGAAGGTCGTCATCGATGAGTTGACAAGGTCTCATCGCTCAGGAAGAATAGGCATCATGGTCTCTACTTCAGACGTACCTCGAATCGAGTTGCCCGATCGCCTCTGCACGTGGTGCAAGGTGCCCATGACCAAGCGACTGGTTGGGGGAAAGCAGTTCATCCATTACACCTGTCCCAAGTGCATTTTTCAGCACACACGACGATTGGCACCGAAGTCGTAACCATATGACTTTACTTGTCATTTTCAGCTTTAATGTCTACCGCTCCCACTTTACTGCGTCACCGAAGTCACCACCGGCATTCACTCACAGAACCCTGCTTGCTTCGTCTCCCGGCTGATAACTGCCTGTCATGCAGACTCGCTCCGGACAATCCAAATCCGCTTGAAGCCCATCATGCCGAACTCTCGCTAGAGCCGGCCAGCCCTGTTACTCAATGGTGAGAACGCTATCCAAGCCCGGATTCCAGATGCGTAGAGAGAAGGCCCCGATCCAGATCAGCCTGGGGACTGATCAAAAAGGCCGTCCATCAAGGCGTACAGAGTGGTGTACGTTGGGCCTCTGAGCGATGCGAGAACAGCGCTGATGGCCTTTGTTAGTAGACCGTTAGCAGAGCCAATTGGATCAGTGGAACAACTCTCGAGCCCCAGGTTCGCAAGGGAGGGTGTGAAAGGTTAATGGCGAGAAAAGTTACGTTGGACCTGGTCATCAAGCGCGTGGGCCAACTGCTCCCGATCCTCAGGGCTCATAGAAACAATCTTTGCACCCAGTTTCGGTGAGCGGACATGAACAACTTCCAGCTCACAGGTTACGGATTTCCCTGGCTGCAACTCCATTGTGAGTTGCAGCGCGTCACCGCTCTTCGCATAAAGGCGGCTCTCCACGCGAACGCCGGACTCACTCACATCCAGCACCGTACATGGTGCCGTAAGCCCCCCACGTCGTAACCGCCCGCTCCGGCCAACATCAACACGTGACGACTTGCGCTTAAATCCCATGACAGCGCCTCCTGTTCCGTCACCATAACAAGAGCACGACACCAGTCCAAGGAATTCTTGAAATTCCTATAGTTTTCCCGACACCAATGTCCGTACCTGCTCCATACGTCGACGGTTGACCCCAAGATCGCTATACCCGGTCCGGGACGCCGAACGGAAATGAACAGTCTTGGCCGTCTCATCGAGAACAAACTCCACGTCGTCGATAAACCGAAGCAGAAGACTGGTGAACTCATAATGGAGGTACGACTCATCTTCCTCAATGAGTTTGGCACGAGGCAAGCTCGCAACAATCGCCTTCAACGCTTCCTTGGCTTCAGCACGAGACTTCTTATACAGAAATGGCGCAATCGCATGGCTCTCATCACTCGCCTGGGTCGAGACACAATTGGGGCTGGAGGGGCAAGCCGATAAGGTTCGTTGGCTCATAGAGGTGCCACTTTACCCTCTCCCACTATTGCTCGCAACCAGACTTCGACCACCATGGATGCATCAGCCGAAATAGACCCAGGAACGCCTTTGTTCCGATAGGCTAGATGCGGGCTGATGCGAATCTTCCAGTAGCCGCCGACTTTCATACCCATCAGCGCATGTTCCACGTCAACCACCATCTGGCGGCTACTGAGCCTGGTTGTGTGGTCAACCAAAGTGGCGTTGTCGACGACTCGAATCATTTCCTCCGGCAGATACCTGATCTGCGCCTCCTGCATCCTGCCTCCTCGCCTTGATTCAGAACAGTACGAGCGTCATAGATGACGTGGTCACCTCGTTGGGCCTCTCGCCCCTCCCCTTCTCGCTCTTCGAGCAACTTCGGACCGCCGAGTCGTTTCAGGACACAGCCTCAGTAGGACACAGTCGTCAGCGTCGGTTGCGTCTCCCCCTGTTCCAGCACCGAGACGGATACCCGCCCAAGAATGCGCCCGTCTCCCGCCTCGACATCCACTCGCCAGTCACCCGGATCAAGGCGTTGCTTAAAGCTATAGGCCCGATAGCCCCCCTCGCGACCACCGGAAATCTTGAGTGGAATCCTGTCTGCGTGTGTAAAGGACCGGCTACTATTGGCGCGATAGTACCAGTGATGATAGATCGTGGTGTTGAGATCGACCGGGGCAAACACGGCGGTGAAGCAATAGATCGGCGTATTGGAGGGAAACATCGTATCTGAGCGTTTCCAGAACTCATACCACCGCTTTTCAAACGCCAATTCGAACTGATCTCCGGGTCGCTTCACATCGTGATAGATCCCACCAAACTTCAGCGAGAGCGGCACGGGTGGGATCCAATTCAGAAAATAGAACCCGACCAGAATCCCGATCAGTGCCGCGGCAGGAACGGTCACGCCGATTCCTTCCTCCCGTGAGCGGTCCGGATGGTCCCGATAGATCAACTGGGCCACACGCAAAATCACCACGACGCTCAGAATCGCCCCGACCGTAAAGATTGCCGCATTCATGTAGCCCGTGATCACGGGCAAGAAGAAGGTGAAGAACGCAAAGCAGACAACCGCATAGAGGCAGATCAGCAATCGAATATTTGAAAGCCGGTCACGCAAAAACTCATTGGCCACCAAGAGCATGATCAGCAGGGCAAAGAATACCGCGGTACCGGAGAACGTGGCGCTTCGCGAGTAGAAGATTGTATAAGCACTGAAGAGGCTACCCAATAGAAACTGGCTCGCCATGGGATAATACGGACGGCGCTCCAATACCCAACGCATGAAGGGAGAGGATGCGGCAAGTTGTTCCGGATCCGGTGGAGACGCCATCCCAACCCGTCCTGTCAGGACGATCAATGCCCCGAGGAGGGCGAGATACAGCAGGAGGATCAAGTTATCCTGAAGCCGGTCGATCCGCGTAAGCGTGATGGTGTCGTAGATCACCCCGGATAGAAAAAATACGGCCGGCATGAACGGTTTGGTTAAAAGAGACTGGATCTTGCTAAGAGGACTCATGCGTTACGGTGCAACTCTCGTCCGATTCTTCACGGCAAATACCGATTCGCGTGGCAACCCACATCGTCTCAGAGGCATCCTCTCAGGATGCTCAAAACGGTCATCATCCCACCCACTCAACCCCAGCGCGCCGAAACGCGCCTTGCACCAGGCAAGGCCGCAGACGAGAAAAATACCGGAGGCGTACTCTCCGATGTATATTGAAGATTGTTTTCGAGGCAAGAACTAAGTTGAAGGCCCTTTTCAGCATCCTGTCACACAAAGGCAGGCAGCGGGGCATACGCAACCTGGTGCCCAATTAATCGTTCCAACCATGACGCCATCTCATCCTCTGGAAGAGGTGCCTGATTGAGACGCGCTTCGATCTTAAAGTGTCCATGCCCCCCAACAATACCGATGATTGCGGCGGCATCGTCACGGCCAGGCAGAAGCGTCTGTGTTTGAAACTCACAGAGCGTGGCGTAGAGAACCCCATCTGGCCGGATTGCGGTCAGCACCTCAGGGAGATCATCCAGTGGGCAGTGGACCGAGCATCGATAGGTGAGTCGCGGGCTCGGCTCAATGGCGTGAAATTCCGCCAACGCTGCTTCAGAAAACCCAGTCAGATAGGCGCGAACCCCTGCCGGCTCAGGATGAAACGTCTCTGTGAGCTTACTGGACGGAACAAGAAACTCAAACGCATCGGAGGTGTTGTACTCGAATTGGCAGGGACCAAACGCATCAGGCCAGGAACAAAAGAACGGGAGCGAAGTGTCAACGGGCCGCAAGACCACCGCCTCTTTCTCCACGCAGGTTTCAATCGGAAGGTCCAAAACGGCGATCGCTTCCAGAAAGGCTGCACGTCGCTCATCCAGCCATCGTAGCCGATCCGCATCACCCCGCGTTTCCCCTGGAGCAATAACGTGGTTCGTTTGAAGCCGGACTCGAATGAACGAATGGGCATGCCGAAATCCGATCCAGCACATCGCGCGCTGGTCGTGCAATCGCAGGCGTTCCCGGATGCGCCAAGGATGGCTAATGGAACAATAGGTCCCGATGTCCTGATGCCGCTGGTAGACCGTATGATAGGCACCGGAGAGGAGAAAGAAATCGCCGCGCCACCCCTCCCGCACATGAATCAACGTCGCGTCTTCAGTCGCCCACGGATCAAGTTGATCGAAGGCGTCGAGAGCAGGAACCGCCCATTCCTCAACGTAGCAGATGACATCCTGAGCGGGCGAGACCGGTTTCACCCCCAGGGTCGCCAGCCGTTCCCCGACCGCGAGAGCTTGCTGAAAATCCAATGGCGTCGTCGTTTCCCACCGCCGCTCTCGCACGGATCACTTCCTTTATCTCGCCCCGAGATCAGAAGCAGGACGAGAAGCACATCAAGCCGCGCATGTCCTTACTCGAATTCGAGGGAAGCCCCACCCGCTCATTTCTGTCGGATCGACCTCAACGCCTTGCGCTCGATCATCGTATCCCCCAAGAGCCGTTCAATTCCATCCCGCAAGGTGGCGGAGAGTTGCTCCTGCACATCGTCATTGTTGAACCAAAAGACGGTTCGCGTACGGGCCCCTTCCACCCTTCGGATCGTCGTGCTGTGATCCGACTGATTTTGTGCCTGCACATGGAAGCGACTGCTGGTTTCAATGACTGTCGAAAAGACACGGCTCTTGGCGCTCGCCGAGAAATCTTGAACCTGTCCGGTGATGACGATGTCCGCATCAGGTACCGCACCGGCCGGAGCGACACGTACGTTCCAGACACGATCGTTCCACCCTCGGGTTTTCAATCGGTCGGCAAGCCGCTGTGTGATCATCTCGGCAAGCCGATCACCCGGCACATTGAAAAACGTCGTTCCACCCCAAAGATGTGTGCGTGTCCCGACACGGCTTTTGTCCGTCCGTCGATCCTCAAAGGGTTCAATGACGATCTTGACGGGTTCGATGTCGGACACCTGCACCATTGGCAGCTTCTCACGTAAGTCGAGAGTCCGCACCTCTCCCGTTCCCCGACAACCGGCCAACATAGTCGCCACCATGATGGCACAGCCCAGAACTCGCAACGACGATGGCTTCACAGGCGCCTCCCTGTCAAAGTTGGGACATAGTAGTGGGCACAGTCTACCCAAGTTGGGCCGCGGAGACAATTAGGATTACATGGTTACGGCGTGATGATGGGGAACATCGCTCGAAAGGCTTCGCAGGCGATGTGAGGTAGTTGCCCGTTTTGAACGTTCACGTCCTTAAAAGAAAAACACCGTAACACCTTGATCAGTGATCGCTCGGCCACAATGGCGGCAATCTGAGCCTTGCGGTCATGGGTGATCGGAAAAGTATAACCCTCTCCGCGTTTCCATTCCCAGAGCGAGGGGGCCAACGACAATTCCAACCCCGTTCCCGCCACCTGGTGAAACCGTCCAAGAAGCTGCTGCTTATAGCGTCGAAGTTCCACGCCTTCCAACAGCATCGCGCATACTACATAATGCCCCCACCAGACCAACGTTCGGAACGTAAACGTATTCCCGCCCTGGAAGTGTTTAGGATAGTCGAGATACTGATAGGGGAAATCTTCCAGATGCTCGCCCTTCACCAACTGATGGATCTTCGAGTTGAAATCGGCAGGTGTGAGGAGCGTGACGGCATCGAGGTCCGCTTGCAACGCCCGGTGGGTCTCTTCGAGCAAGCATCGGATCTTCGCCGTAATCGCAGCTTTTTTGCGAAACAACTGCGCATCGGCCAGTAACGAGGTCTCAACGTCTGTGAACGCAACAGGCTGGGTCATGACAGTTTTCGGATAAAAAGGCTTGGGTCGTGCCGGAAATCGTGCGCTATTTGTACCTGGTTTCAAACGCCGAGACCGTCAGTTCGTACAGACGCCGGCAGTCGGCACAACGCAGTCGTACCAGATCCTGAAACACATCCATCTCCCGAAGGGTCAGCGAAACCGCGTGAGCGGCAGCACAAGCCTTGAGATATTCCCCAGGCGGTTCATCGCGGAGAGCGGCTTCTCCAGCCACCTGCTGTACCGATGAGGTGATTGATGTGACTGTCGCAATACTCAGATGATGGGCAGACTTGCAGGAGCTGCAGAGGAGCACCACTACGTTCTCCTCTGTCATTCGCTTCACCGTCACACAGAGAGGATGTACCGACCAGCACTGCTGAAGAAATGCGCCACTGTGAATGACCTGGGCCATGATGCTCTCAATCAACAGCGAGGCAACAGCGCGCCTCATCACCAATGTTTAGCTGCATATGAAAATCGAACAAGAGCTGAAGAGACCCAGCACTCAGGGCATGGCTGCCGCAGGCGACCCGTCTTTATTCGGAGAAGGAACGGCACTCCCCTCCTGAACCGAGCGACAGGTCTTGCACACCCGTGGCCGTGCTTTCAAAAAAGAGACTTTCCCACTGGCAAGACAACTGTAATGGACGAATTCGTCACAAACCGTACACCGAGACCACCCTCCTCGAAGCATGGTCTTGTCTCGATAGAGATCTTCTCGGCACACTCGGCACAGACGTGCCTGAACGGGAAGCGTCATGGGCTCCCAGTCACCGCCAGCCTTTCGAATACTCATGGGGCGGCAGTATAGCGGGGCAACCGGCTGAAAAACAAGCAAGAGAAAGGCACCAAGAGTAGACACGGAAGGCTTCCGAGACCCACGAAGCAGACCCTTTGTTTCAGCCCTCGCTTCCTCCCATACACAGAACAAGTTATGAAATAACCTCAGCCACCACCAAGGGGACCTTCACTATCCTGTAATCCTCCAGGCATGGCGCCATTGGATTGCGGCGCCATGCCTGGAGATGCACCTTATAAAAGGATGTCGGTCCCGGCTCCTCCGACCGTCAGCGTCGGCGCGCCGACTAACTGGATCTCAAACTCCGCCGCCGCATCGCCATCGGTGTTGCCTTGTAGCAGCCCACCGACATACCGGAGATGGCCGGCCGTAAACGAGCCGCCCCAGATGAAAGCCTGATTGCCGTTCACGAGGCTATTGGCATCGATGTCCCTCAGGTCGATCTGGTCGTGTCCAACATCGTCTTCTGCATTAAAATTATGAATGACATCTCTTCCAGTACCGGATGGGCTGTCACTAACGGAATTGTAATCGAAAATATCATCACTCCCACCCGCGATGTTGGCATACAGAGTATCGGCACCAGTCCCTCCATTCACCCGATTGAGGCCGCCCTCGCTACAGTAAAGCATGTCGTTGCCAGCCCCACCGTTCATCGCGGTGCCACCATACCCGCCGCTGGAGAGGATGTCGTTGCCATCACCACCGTTGAGGGTATCGCCGCCGTCACCGCCGTAGAGCTTGTCGTCACCGGTCCCCCCATTCAGCACACTGCTGCCATAATCACCGCTATAGAGCGTGTCGTTACCGGCGCCCCCATTCAGCACATTGTCGTTGTACTCACCAGCGTAGAGGATGTCGTTACCGAGCCCGCCATCGAGTATATTGCCGGCAAAGATTCCGCTTACAAAATCGCCATCAGCCCCCGTCAGCGTGTCGCTGAAATTCGAGCCAATGACGTGTTCAATGCTCACGAGGGTGTCGAAGCCGCTGCCTCCCGTGTTCTGCGGCCCGGTCTTATTCAGATCGGCTGTGACCCCGGCTGTCTCCCCAAGGTACGAGGCCGTATCAACCCCATCCCCTCCATTCAGCACATCGTTTCCGCTGAAGCCATTGAGCATATCGTTGCCAATGCCCCCATTGAGCACATCAGCGCCAAGCCCCCCACTGAGCTGATCGTCGCCACTCCCGCCATTCACCGTATCGTTGCCCCCTCGGCCCGACAGCAGGTTATTGCCGCTATTGCCGGTCAGATTGTCATTGAAGTCCGTGCCAATCACCTGCTCAATCCCCACCAGGGTGTCGCGCCCGGCCCCGCCCGTGTTCTGTGCACCCGTGAGATTCAAGTTGACGGTCACGCCCCCTGTCGCCCCCGTGGCCGTGAGCCCCGGGATAACGAGGGAACTATAGTCTGCAGTGTCGTTGCCCGCTCCCCCATTCAGCACGTCGTTGCCCAAGCCGCCGTTCAACACGTCATCGCCCAATCCACCATTGAGCACATCGTGGCCAGCCAAGCCCCAGAGGGCATTCCGCACACTATTTCCCGTAAGCACATCGTTGAAGGCCGTACCAATCACGTGTTCCATTCCTACCAGCGTATCAACCCCGGCCCCTCCTGTATTCTGCGCCCCCGTGAGATTCAGGTTGACCGTCACCCCCGCCGTCGCCCCGATGTAGCTCTGCCCATTGATACTGCCGTTGCTGTAGTCCGCAATGTCGCCCACCCCCACGCCCCCGTTCAGCACGTCGTTGCCGAGCCCCCCGTTCAGCCGGTCGTTGTCCCCTAGGCCCGATAATTGATCGTTGCCCGCCCGCCCAACGATCGTGTCCGCACTGCTCGTCCCCACGCGGACGTTATTCGTGTTATCCCCAAAAATGGTGGCCATCGCCGCCTCCTCCGTAAGGTTGTCGGTTATCCGCTCACTGGATCATTCCAGCCAGCAGATGATGGGCCGTCACGCTCTCATGACGGCTTTCCTCTGTCGCGAGCCAGACTCATATTCTTACTTGCGTCTTGAGTGTTCCTCGCTGCGGCATCTGACCACCTCTCGGATCAGCAAGCCGGGGCGCAGCCTTCCCGGAAAGAAGTACCATGGCATACGGTTTACAGCAGGATGTCGGTGCCGGCTCCTCCGACCGTCAGCGTCGGCGCGCCGACGAGCTGAATCTCAAACTCCGCTGCCGCATCCCCATCGGTGTTACCTTGCAGCACTCCGCCGACATACCGCAGATGGCCTGCCGTAAAAGAACCGCCCCAGATGAAGGCCTGATTGCCGCTCACTAAGGCATTGGCATCGATATCGCGGAGATCAATCTGATGACCAAAATCACTGACAAAGCCGCTGATGACATCCCTGAGGCCATCACCGGCAGGGCTGTCGCTGACGGAATTGTAATCAATGCGAACCTCGCCCGCATGAGCTATGATATTTATAAAGTCGGCACCAGCTCCTCCATTCAGCACATCCGTGCTTAGAATACCGCAATTGAGAAGGTCGTTGCCGGTCCCGCCATTCAGCTCGTTGTAGCCCCCTCTACCGGCATAGAGTGCGTCGTTGCCAGCCCCACCGTCAAGCCTGGTGTCACTCCAGTCCAAAGCTCCCAGTATGTCGTCGAAATTCGAGCCGATCAGGTTCTCGATGCTCACCAGAGTGTCGAGGCCCGCTCCCCCCGTATTCTGTGAGTCGGTCGTATCAAGGCTGACATCGACGCCAGCGGACGCTGTGCTGTAGGAAGCCGTGTCGATTCCCACCCCTCCATCCAGCAAGTCGTTTCCACTACCACCATTTAGCGTATCATTGCCAATTCCTCCTCTGAGCGTGTCGTTGCCGGCCCCGCCGATAAGCCGGTCGTTTCCACCTAGCCCCGCAAGCACGTTACTGGTCCCATTGCCGATAAGGGTATCGCTGAAGTTGGTGCCGGTGACGTTCTCAATGCTGACAAGGGTATCGGTGCCTGCACCTCCAGTGTTCTGTGCACCCACGAGATTGAGATTCACCGTCACGTCGGCTGTCGCCCCGAGGTAACTCTGCCCGTTGATGCTCCTGCTGCTGTAATCAGCGGTGTCGATCCCCGCCCCTCCATTTAGGAAATCATTGCCTGTGCCGCCGACGAGCCAATCGTTTCCACCCCGACCCTTAAGCGTGTCATTCCCAAAGCCCCCGATGAGCACGTCATTTCCCTGTGGCCCCGTCACGGCATCGCCGTTGAGAGTGTCATTCCCCGCTAACCCATTCAAGGTATCATTTCCACCTAACCCATTGATCGTATCCGCGCCGGCCGTGCCCACACGGATGTCATTCCCAGCTGTGCCATTAATAATCGCCATGCGTAGCTCCTTTGTTGGTAAGTCTCACCAATCTGGCTCGTCCTGGTTCAGTAGAATGACGAAGACAGCCCATACGCAAACCGTTCCAGCCCCCATCTTGCTCCATCGATCACGTCAGGGCATCGCGCCGGTCTTGTCCATGCACCCGGTGCTCAAGCGACCTCTGTATACTCAGCAAACGCCGTGCCGTTCCGATATCAATAGCCGAATACCTGAGGAAGTCTTGTAACTGTACGTATGGTCAACAGGATGAGCCAGCGATACCAAACGGTAGGTATCTCACCATCTATGAAGGACAGCACGAGGTGGATCCAAATAGATTCACTGTATCCAATTCGATTCAGCAGCATGAGTCTTGGGAAGACACGTCCTCCTGAGGGAGGCCACCGAGTTTATCACCTGGTGGTTCCACAAGAGGGAGAGCGACGAACTTGCCGAACTGAAGCGGGGCCCCTTGTCTAGAGGCCCCGCACGAGGCCGTGAGGTTTATAGCAAGAGGTCGGTGACAGACAGACTCGGAGCACCGTTGAGCACAACCTCGAACTCCGCTGCTGCGTCGTTATCGGTATTGCCCTGCAGGACTCCACCAGAATACCGGAGCTCTCCGGGACTGAAAGAGATGAATGGCAGGCTGCCAATGAACGTGAACGCTTGGTTCCCTGCCTGAGTGGCATCAGCATCGACTCCTCTTAAATCGATATCGTCGTAAAAACTAGCAAAATCTGTGATCGTATCCCTCCCACCACCGGCTGGGCTGTCACTGACGGCATTATAAACGAAAACGTTCTGACCCAATCCGCTAGTCAGCGTATCGGCGCCGGACCCGCCAACCATTCTGTCGTTGCCATTGCCACCGTAGAGGGTGTCGTTGCCAAGGCCACCGTTGACAGCGTCATTGCCATCACCGCCATAGATGGTGTCGTTTCCCTCATAGCCCTCTAGCCGATCGTTGCCGCCTCTCCCGTCGATGAAATCGTTGCCGACTAAGCCCGCGAGCACGTTGTTGGCACCGTTGCCGATGAGCGTGTCGTTGAGGGCCGTCCCGCTGACATTCTCAATGCTGGACAGGGTGTCGAAGCCACCGCCGCCTGTATTCTGCTGGCCCCCGATATTGAGGTCGACGTGGACAGCGGCGTTCGCCCCGACGTAGCCGATCCCTTGAATGCTCCGGCTGCTATAATCGGCGGTGTCGGTCCCTGCCCCACCGTTCAGTATGTCATTGCCCAGGCCACCGATGAGCCAATCATCGCCGCCGCGGCCGTTGAGCGTATCATTCCCGGCCCCGCCGTACAGCTGGTCCCTTCCATACGGCCCGCTCGGGTCGTCGCCATTGAGAATGTCATTGCCCCCCAACCCGAGTAAGAAATCGTTCCCCGCCCGTCCATTGAGCGTATCGTCGAACGGGGTGCCGATAATGATGTCGTTCCCCGGTGTGCCGTTCTTGATGGCCATATCCATCTCCTTCGTTTAGTTGTTGTGTGAATCTCACCTGCCTGCTTCATTCAGGCCAGTTAGAGGGAAGGGGGGGACAGCCCGGACGTCTGTCTCATCCGCCCTCATAATGAGAAGAACCCGTTCACTGTTTGCTCCTGCGTTCACTGCACTCCTCGACACACGTCCTCCTTTCATCTCCTGCCCGTGCCGACAATCTGTCTCCCGCACGCCGGATAAGGAGCGGTCACTCCTGAATTACTAAGTCAGCAGACAAGGCCACAACCTTACTCCTGACCACATACTCTGTACCAGAACCACATCCGTACAATCAGCAAACACCATGCCATCCTGACACAAAAGGCTGAAGATCTAAGGTTACAGTACGATTATACGTACTATCAACAAGATAGGTTCGACATACCGAACGATACGTATCATACCATCCCTGAAGACCACCACGGGGTGGATCGAAAGAGATCCTCCATGTGTATCCATTTCGATTCAGCAGAACGAGCCTCGAGAAGACAGCTTTTCTGGAGGGACGCCACAGCTCACATCACCCCTGGCCGTTTGTCACGACCTTGCGAAGTCGCGTTGCGAGATAGGAACATGGAGTCTTGAGAGATTGCAGTTTACTTGAAACACTCTGGTGAGGTCGTACCGGGCGAGCCAACCAGCTAAACCCCGCTTGTTCGTACCGAAACATTTGGCCCCGCCGCGGTAGAGGAGTTCTTGACCGACGGCTTTAACGTGGCCATGCCTGCGGTGGAGACAGCTCAGCGGTTGCAGGAGAAGCGCCCAGAGAGAGTTTTGGCTAGGGCTTACACTCGCCGCCGATCCGTTCGATCACCGCTTTGGTTTTCATATGAATTTTCCCCTTTGGGGTGTCCGTCGTATCATCTCGAATCCTCTCTATTCTCGTTGAGGTATAGGTCCCATCAATTTTCTGGATACTCTTGCCGAGGCCCGTCGCGCACGTTCTTTGGATCGAGATTTTCCCCATGCCAATGTCGATGGGGCCTTCGCACAGCCCATGCTTATCTTTGCCGACGCCCAATAAAGTCTCAAGACTATTGGATCTCACGCAAAACTCTACGGTCATGGGAGTCGACTTACGCTTCTCGACCATTTCAGGGGCGAGCAGAGGGTTGACCATCTCTAGGACTTCTTCTTTGGTTCGCCACTGACCCTGTTGAATCGTATCATCCGCGAGGCTATTACTGGCGGGCAAAGAGGCAAGCGTGGAGACTATGGCTACTATCGTAAGCGCACGGTAGCGAGGGTACATCTGCATCGCTGACACCTCATGAATGGTTGAAAAACGGTCACAAGGGTAACGGCTCTCATTTTAGACCGACCTACTTCATCGCCACCCCATGCGGTCTCGCAAGGAATGCAAACGCCGTATTGAAGTCCAAATTAAAACGGGTGTCGAGTGTCAGAGTCTCAGAGGTGACCTTCATCACATGGACCTTATGATCCCCCTCAAAATGGATTTTGCCGAAACCATCTTCATTGAGAAAATAGTCGGTGACGACCAGACGAGAGTCATCCTGAGTGAGATGAACGCTGTGAGGACCCGTATTCCTACCAAGGGTCACGACTGATTTTTTGGTAAAATGCTCGACATCACTGATATCCAGCATGCCGACTTGCCCAGCCTCAAACGACGCAAAGATGAGGCGGTCGCCACGCCTGGACATGGCAAGAAGCTGGACCATGCCACCGTCGGTAGGAACTTCGATATGCGGAACAATTAACCTTCTGCCAGACGATGATGATGCACAGCCCGTTCTCGGTCAAGCCAGGGACCCACCCTCATAGGTTTGACACCCTTCAGATCGTTTGCTACTCTCCGCGCGAATTGGCCGATCAGCTAGAAAGACGAACATCATGAACATCGCCGACTATCTTGAACGGAAGCGGGTCGACGTGGATCAATACCTTGATCTGATTGCGCCTCCGTCCGTGACCCCTCCGACGACGTTGCATGAGAGTCTTCGCTACAGCCTGATGGCAGGCGGGAAACGAGTCCGGCCGATTTTGACGATCGCGGCTGCGGAAGCGCTGGGCCAAACACCACCAGGCCTCATGGCCGTGGCCTGCTCGTTGGAACTGATCCATACCTATTCGCTGATCCACGACGACCTGCCGTCGATGGACAACGACGACTTTCGCCGCGGGAAACCGACGAACCACAAGGTCTATGGCGAGGCCATGGCCATTCTCGCGGGCGATGCGCTGCTCACGATGGCGTTTGACGTGATCAGCAGACCTGATCTGATGAAGGGCTGCGATCCGATACGGCAAGTCCGCATCATTCAAGAGTTGGCTGTTGGCTCCGGGAACGTGGGGATGGTGGGCGGCCAGGTATTCGACATCCAAGCCGAAAATAAGGACATCGACCTCCCAACCCTTCAGAACATTCACAAGCACAAGACCGGTATGCTGATGCGCGCTGCGGTCCGCATGGGGGCCATTGCCGCTGGAGCCAACGACCGCCAACTCGATGATATGACCGGCTATGCCGAAGACATCGGCCTGGCATTTCAGATCGCCGATGACGTATTGAACGTCACCGGCACACGTGAAGAACTTGGGAAGAATCCTAACACCGATGCAGAACGTGGGAAGAAAACCTATCCAACGTTCTACGGGGTTGATGGAGCAAAGAAACTGGCCGACGATTGTGTCACCCGTGCTATCAACCGCTTATCGTCCTTCGGCCCCTCCGCCGATCCCCTGCGCGAGATCGCGCGATATATCACCGCGCGCAAGAACTGACGTCGTTCGTGAAGCGTATTTCGTGAAATCCAC
This sequence comes from Nitrospira sp. CMX1, assembly GCF_054902215.1. Taxonomy (NCBI): domain Bacteria; kingdom Pseudomonadati; phylum Nitrospirota; class Nitrospiria; order Nitrospirales; family Nitrospiraceae; genus Nitrospira; species Nitrospira sp. CMX1. Next base: position 232,761 of record NZ_JBUBKD010000011.1, read on the forward strand.
AAGCGCACAGTTGAGCAGTCATCCTCGTTTCACGCACGTCACGTTTCACGTTTCGCGCTTCACGTCTTCATCATGAAAGCTCTCGTCACAGGTGCAACCGGGTTTGTCGGAGCAGCGGTCGCGCGGGCCCTTGTACGAACCGGAATCGACGTTCGTGTCTTGGCTCGCCCTGACGCCGATCTCACAAACCTAAACGGCCTTCCGGTTGAACGAGTCGCAGGGGATTTGCGCGATCCCTCATCACTTCGTGTCGCGCTCAGCAACTGTCGCCACCTTTACCATGTTGCAGCACACTACGCCCTCTGGGCCAAGAACCCTTCCATCTTTTATGACGTCAACGTGGCCGGCACCAGAAATCTGTTGGAGGCCGCACGCGAGGCAGGCGTGGAACGGACGGTCTATTGCAGCACCATCGGCGCCATCGGCTTGCCACCTGGTGGGGGGCTCGGAACGGAAGAGACGCCGGTCTCCCTCGAGCAAATGGCTGGCCACTATAAACGGTCGAAGTACCTGGCGGAGCAAGAGGTGCACAAGCTGGCCAAGGAAGGATTGCCGGTTGTCATCGTCAATCCCAGCGCCCCGGTCGGAGAGGGCGACGTCAAACCGACGCCCACAGGCCAGATCATTGTCGATTTCATGAAGGGGCGAATGCCGGCCTATATCGAAACCGGGATGAACATCATCGATGTCGATGATGTCGCAACCGGCCATCTGCTCGCCATGGAGAAAGGCCGCCAGGGTGAACGATATATTCTCGGCTCTACCAATCTATTACTGCGCGAAGTGTTTGAAATCCTCAGCCGGTTGACCGGTCTCAAGGCCCCGGCCCTGAAACTCCCACGGGGTGCCGTGCTTCCGCTCGCCTACCTCAATCACTGGTTTGCCAATGTAACCGGCCTCCCTCCACGCATTCCGTTGGAAGGTGTGAAGATGGCCAAGTACAAAATGCACTATGATTGCAGCAAGGCCATCCGAGAACTGGGGCTGCCGCAGCATCCACCAGAGGTTGCGTTGGGCAAAGCCGTCCGGTGGTTCAAATCCCACGGATACGCATGACAGCCGCCTCGAACTCCTATTGAATGGAACCCGCCGTCCTCCTTTTCAAGACGATCGTCCTCCGGCCTTATGTCTTTCTTTTTCTTGCCGCCTTTCTCGTTTCCGCCATCAAGCTGATCGGCTGGTCACGAACCTGGCGGTTTTGGCTGATTAGCTGGGCCACTGCCTTTGTCTGTGAATTCTCGTCGACCAGAACCGGCATTCCCTTCGGCTGGTACTTCTATAATGGTTCAACGGTTGGGCAGGAACTCTATTTTTTCGATGTACCATTCATGGATTCTCTTTCATTTAGTTTTCTCCTCTTCGCTGCTTACGGTGTCGCGCTCGGCCTCCTGTTGCCCGTTGATCCGTCTCCAATTCTGACGCACTCGCCACTGCAACCGTTACGTTTCGACGTGAAGAGCCGCACAAGCTGGGCGGTCTGTGGCCTAACCGCCTTTCTATTTGCCTTTATCGATATGGTGATCGATCCGGTGGCCCTGCGTGGTGACCGTTGGTTCTTGGGGAAAATCTACTACTACCCTGATCCAGGCTGGCACTTCGGTGTCCCATTTGCGAACTACGTCGGCTGGGCGGTCGTCGGGTTGATTTCTCTGGCCATGTATTTTCCACTGGACCGGAGACTCCCTTCACTCGTGCCACTCCCATCGATCACTCAACGGCTCCTGCTCGGAATCGGCTTATATTACGGAGTCTTAGCCTTCAACCTCGGCATGACGTTTTGGATCGGCGAAACATTCATGGGCATGAGTGGCTTGCTGATGCATCTCCCAGTCCTTGCTATCTTGGTCACTCGCCTTTTTGCTCGCCGACAAGTCCACCACATCCAAGAGTAAGGTGACATTCACTCCAAAGAATTTGTATAGTCAGACGACCCTTGCGCCAAGAAGGACCATTGAACATGAATACGGGCAGCTACTCGCACCCAAGCAACCCAACCCAACCACAGCATAGGTCTACCGTTTTCTCTCATGCCATGGCACTACGCTCCGATCGTTCTCCCGCAAACAAGATCGTGGCACTTACGATCTTGTCGCTCTGCCTGATGGCCTCAGCTCCCGTGCCTGAACTGCTGCACGTGCTTGGTATCGTAACCTCCATCGATGAGAAGCACGTTGACGTGAAGACAGTGAAAGGCCAGGTCGTATCAGTCCTGCTGACCAAGCAGGTGAAATACAAGAACAAGAACAACCCAAAATCGCTCGACCCGCCCGCCGTCGGAGATCGCGTCATCATTGAAGCGTCACGGGATGAAAAGAGCAAGAAAGTCACAGCAACGGTCGTACATTATTCACCGGGGAACATTTCTCCACCTCCACGATAAGCAATGCCGACCATTCGTTTTGCAAGAGCGGTCCATGAATCACCCTTCCATGGAGGCCTACGCCAGGCCTTTATGCGGGTATTCATCACCGGCATCGCCGTATTTCTGGCTATTGCCATTGTTCCGGGGTTGGAAACCAGCAGTTTCGGTGCCGGTCTGGCAGCCGTGCTGGTCTTGACCTTCTTGAACCTCATCCTTCGCCCCATCCTGTTTCTCCTCACATTGCCGCTGATCGTTTTTACGCTCGGACTCTTTCTGGTGGTGTTAAACGCGCTGTTGCTCGACCTGACGGCATATCTCGTAAAGGGGTTTACGGTTTCTGGGTTTTGGCCGTCAGTCGGCGGCTCGCTGGTGATCAGCCTCGTGACGACCGTACTCAATAGCTGGACCGTCGATCGCCGACTCCCTGCTGATCCGTACGAAGAACCACGTCGACCACCCAAGATCATCAATCCAGATTGAGCCCTCACAACTTCTGACCAGAAGAAACGTACGGCGGGAAAACTGCGAAGAGCTGATCAGTGACCAGGCTCACCGACAGGCCGGGTGACAGACACCGTCTCTTCGCGGAGGGAAACCCTCTAGGATTGAATGAGGCTTCGCTTCTCCTGCAACCAGCCGTAGAAGCATGACGGCACACTGAGACACATCGTCGGCGCGCCGCACCCTTGAGAAAAGAACGAGTGATCAGTTTGCTTACACTCTCGTGCAGATCAGCACTTCATTCTCTTTTATGCTTATACGCGGCGTGCACTCAGTACTTCCTAGCCTGCCCCGATCTGCCGATGTAATATACGAACAGCCCCAGCATCATGATTGCCATATCGATCGAGACTACGATTGTTATCAACGCGACATCCCTAAACATAGCGTCCCTTTCCTTTCCGCCTTATGGCTAGAATTGTTTGTCTCTATATTTAAGAGCCGGAGGCGCCTCTGATCTTATGACTCCTACTTCTTGTCATACGGCAACATGTGTGCCGGAGACTCTCTCGCCAATTATGGTTGTCCGCCGCCCCTAAACGATTAAAAAAGATGAAAACCACCGATCAGAAATGTGCCTGAGTCTTGCTACAGCGCTGAAGGGGTCACTGAGTGAATCTGATGGATACAGAAAGCTGTATCTATTTCGATACGAAGATATTTGGAAGGTGTCCTAATGGCAGGCAGAACGGAATGGACCATAGTACCCCGATCAGCTCAATGCCCAACCCAACATAGACAAGGTCACATTCAGTGGATTGTATAAATGGCACAAATCGAAAATGTTGAGCCCCACATCATCGTCCTCATACCCGATGCGACCTTCAGACAGGCCGACGACAAAAACATGTCCGGCGGATCTTGCTCAACCGGATAACCCTATTCTCCCTGCACGTGAAAAACCAGCTCTGACTCTTCTCTCGTCTTCAGCAACATAACAAGAACTTTCTGTTTCAAAGTGAAACAGTTCTCCCATAACAATGTTGATCATCATGTAGGTGACACCCTGCGCCTCTTACAGCCTCCGCAATATTTTGTCGCTCCACCTTTGCAACGAACTCTCTCCCTATCAGCACGGAACTTTCTTAATACTGAAGAAGTTCCGCACTCGCACACGTTTCAGGCCCGTGATCTCGCAAATCGGCATGCGCCTTGCTCCACAAGGCCCATAACTAAACCCACTTACACACATGGGAGGTTACATGGGGTGGATTCTGACAGTGCAACAACCATCATCGAGAGACCTTCGACCGTTTCGCCGATTGTCTTGGGCTCCACGTACGATGGTCCTCGGTCTCTTTGCCGCAACCCTCAGCATCCCCACCGCTGGACTCTGCGCAACACCAGCCTCGCCGGTCCCACTCTTTCTTGAAACTCCGAGCGATATCCCTGCGGCGATCGATCAGGCATTCCCGTCACCTCAGCTCTCGAAGCGATGGGTGCGCCGGCACCGGACGATGGGGCTCAATCCGGTTGCGTTGGAAGCCATGAAGCTCGCCCGCAAAGAATCGAAACAAGATGTCTCACTCGACCTGTTCGATACCGGCACACGAACGTTGGAGCTCGACGAGCCGGAAGTCCACGGCAACAAGGCGAGGGTCTGGCGTGGACGGGTGCGAGGTGACCAGGACAGTGATGTCACCTTGGCCGTACGCGGAAACAAAATGGCTGGGACGATTGTCTCTGGGCAACGGCTCTACAAAATTGAGCCGACCGAGGACAACCGTCATCGCCTCGTTGAAGTCGATGAGGACAGCATGCCACCAGACCATCATCCGCTTGTGGTCCCCGATGATGGAACCCCTGCAGATCCTCCTGCTCCCGAGCCTGAGCTCCAGCAGCCCGGTACGGCAGCGGCAACAGGCAGTGTGACTACGGCAGCTGCAACCACGAACACGATCGTCGACTTATTAGTGGTATATACCTCAACGGCACGAGCCAAGCAGGGTGGGCAAGCCGCCATGAATGCGCTGATTGCGATGGGCGTCGATTTGGCCAATCAGGCCTATGCGAACAGCAAAATTGCCATGCGACTCCGGCTGGTCCGCGCTGCCGAGATCGCCTATACGGAAACGGGCAACATCGGCACCGACCTCTCGCGTTTACAGAGGACAAATGATGGATTCATGGATCAGGCCCACACATTGCGGAACCAATATAAAGCCGATCTCGTCGCACTGATCGTGGACAACGGAGGCAGTTACTGCGGAATCGCCTATGTCATGGCCAACGGCCCACGGGCGAGTTTTGCCCCGTACGCATTCAGCGTGACCGATCGCGATTGCGTATCGAATAGTACCCTGACCCACGAAATGGGACATAACATGGGCGACGCACATGATCGTGCGAGCGGCGGCACCGGTGTTTTTCCCTATTCATATGGCTATCGAGACCCAATTGGAAAATTCCGGACCATCATGGCCTATCCTTGTCCGACGGTATCGTGCCCTCGCGTGAAGTATTTTTCAAACCCGAAAATCTCGATCAACGGCCGGCCAGCTGGAATTGATTATGCAGTCAACCCAACAAATTCCGCGGACAATGCTCGCTCCATGAACGAGGTCCGTAACGTCGTTGCAGCATGGCGCACAGGCACCACAACCTCCTCCACCACATTACCGAGTGGATCGGGAGATGCTCGCCCTGATTTTCAAGATGACCTCGATGACGATGCAGACGCTGACTCGGATGAGGATGACGATTCGCGAGACAAACCCAAAAAAGACTCTCAGGGAAAATCTCGTGGAAAACTTCGTGTACCGACTCCATAATTGAATAGGAGACAGGGAGGATCAAACACTGGTCCTCTCTGTCTTGATGCCAACTGACATCATCGATTGATCCTGAGGTAAAGCCTCACAATGCATGACTCGAGAAAACGTTCAGCGGTTCGAGGATTCCGACTTCTTCCCCTTGCCGTCGCGTTGAGTTGCCTGGTCGGCCAGATGGTATGGGCCGGTGAGCAGTCCGGCCCAAAGGGCTTGTGGCACACGGCTCTGAATCCTCCCCCTATTGCCCAGCCTCCGATATCGAGAAAGCCGTGGATGCTCCGCGATCGAGAAATTGAGCTCGACCTTTCTCTCCTCAAAATTCTCAAAGATGCAGGAGCCAGACCCCTTCCCCGAATCACCATTGAACTCTTTGACAATGCAAGCCCCGAGCTTGACGTCTCCTCCACGGTCTCTCGGATCAACGACACCTCTGTTATCCGTGGAACCTTCAGACCGCCCGTACACGGCGACTTTACATTTGTGATCACCGGCAATCTTCTGATTGGGACCATCCAGATCGGTTCGCGTATTTATAAGACCGACCATATCGGCAACGGCCGCTTACGGTTGGTTGAGCTCGACCCCGACAAAATGCCACGGGACTGAGCCGAAGGCGTTGGCAACTGATGAGATCGGCTCGGCCGAAATGCCATCGCTGGGGTTTATCATTTTTATTACGGAACACTCATGCAGGTCGGCAAGGGCTAGATACTTCAGCACATCAATTTGAGACCCGTCACAATCTTCATGGTCTTGTACACTGCTTAATCACGATCTAAGATTGGTCAGACCTTTTCTAGAGCACAGAAACCGATCCCTAGTCGAAAAGAGCGGCGGCTCAGTCCGCCGCGATCGTCGCGCCCCCTCTCGCACTGTGTTGTACCATGCTCCAGCATAAGAGTATATTGATCCGCATAAGTATCCGTCTCGCTGTTGAGTTGATGGCTCATCTTCTCACGAGCAATCCTCAGCTCTCACTTCGGCCAGATATAGATTCTTCACCATGTAACGGACGGTGGGGAGCTACCGAATGCGATCCACTTCATACGCTGATTGCAGCACAGTCCACCGAATCTGGAAAATGACAATGATCGAGGAAGCTCAGAAACCTACGCTAGAGTGAATCAATTTTCCCGGCAGCCGCAGATTATTGTGCTGAGGCATTGAATGACGTTCAGGAGCCACCTCAGAAACTTAGCTGCCCCAATCTTCAAACATTCTCCCCAAATGCGTGCATGGCTCCTTGATACCGACAAAAAGGCTGATCAGTTGCGCCATTCGGTCGCACAAGTGGTACCGCACATTATTCGAGCTGATCCACAGTCGATATTTGTCACATTAACTGCAGGGTGCAATCTGCGATGTACCGGGTGCAATTATGGCCGCGATTTCATGCGTGGACAAAGCCTATCATGGCCAATCGTAAAGAATCTTTTGGATGATGCAAAAAAACTGGGAATCTGGAGCATAAGGCTCTATGGCGGCGAACCACTCCTCCATCCAGATCTCCCTCGCATCGTCGAGTACTCGTTGAAGTTGGGACTGAAACCTTGGGTGACAACGAACGGCCTTTTACTCAAAAAGCATATAGATGAATTGTATGCTGCAGGGTTGAGGGATATGAGCTTGGGGTTCTATGGGGCAGGGAAACATTACGACGCCTATGTCCAAAGAAAAGGTAGTTTCATGCAGGTAGAAGCTGGTGTGACCTATGCCCGCGACCGCTATGGCATGAGCCTCAACTTGGCCACTAGTTGGTTATTGATGAGACCAACTTGCAATCTTGCAGCATTAGAAGAGGTTTGGAAATTTGCGGAACGCCATATCACGCCGATCGGGGTCAACTTGATTCACTACTCGCTCCCTTATTTCAATGAGGGACCAAATTGCGAACTCCAGTTTGATAGCGCGAACCGGTCCGAAATTGAAACAATCACCCAGGAACTTGTGCGACTTAAGTGCGTTCGGCCCGAGATGATTATTCAGTCTGTTTTGGCGCTTCGTTCGATTCCGGATTGGCTGCTCAAGAAATCAGAGATGAAAGTGCCCTGCACGAAATATCGGCTCATATGGATAGGGGCTGATGGAACCGTGCAAATGTGCTATGTGACGTTTAGACTCGGCAATCTCCATGAGAAACGGCTCGCTGAGTTGCTGTTTACACCTGAGCATCATCGTGCAGCTCGAGACGCCTTTGCCTTAAATTGTCCCAATTGCCACTGTGGATATGACCAGCGTGTCGAAGCACATGCTCCGAGCCGGAAGTTGTACGGTGCAGTCAATTAAGTTTCTATCACCAGTTGAGAGTAGCGCTCCCCCCTTTACATCTCGTCTGCTTGCACTGAAGAGAACGGCTTCAGAATTCATAACCCGTCGTATAATTTTCAGGTTAGACGCACGGTTTGGCACTACCCATGCTGGACACTAATGAACTGCAAGGTTCTTCAGCTGACCGATTTTGACATAAGAAGTCTTGAGGTAGTGAAAGAGACGATCTTATGGCTGGATGGACAAGATCATTGCCGATGGGTACTAAAGACTCCGGCAAAATCGATTGGCTCCACATCCGGGTCAATGTACTTGAAAGTGTGGAATACGACCTACATCAGGAGAGACAATATTCTGACAGGACTTGACGTCGGATTTTATGATGAGCAAACTACTCCAGCCTTAACTGGGCTCATTTTTCATAAAGGAATATGTCGCGGTTATGCGACAAGTCATTGTACTCGCTACTGGAGAAGACCATGGGAGCATCGCTTCTACAGTTTAATTCAGGGGAAAAGCCTAAAGACTGGATATTTCACTTACCAATTCAGCCCTTACCATGTGATGCGGTACAAAAACCAGCCGAGCCTGATTGACTTGGAGGGAATTTATCGACTGGATGCACTGCCTGAATTAGCCAAATATCATAGTCGCTTTGACGACAGAAAGTACGAACAGTTTGTCATAGACCTATATAACAGTCGCTCTGAAAGAAAAATGAACATGCCGAAGAGAACTCCCATTAAGAGCACTCCTCCAACCTGGAGCACTTCTTTCTTGGTTAGAACGCTTAAGGTACTATGGAGACGATCAATGGAAGGTTGCCGGAAGGAGAAACCGATCACCGCGAATCATGTGTTCCTTATCGAAGATTGATGTACAGAAGCACCCCTCCCGATGTAACCGTCCCCCTGATATTTCTCCTCTTACAGTTGGGGTGTTGCTTTGTGCCTATGCCCACACAAGACCTCACGTGTCACAACTGCCCAAGATCATGACGGAGAGTAGCTATTCGCCTCCGATCCGGCTACAATGCCCTCGCTTACACTAGGACGTATGACCACGGCGACTCCTCAACCGAAACCAGCACCGGAAACGCTTCTTCAACGGACGCTGAATGCCGCGCTGAATGAGCTTGGCACAGACTCTGTCCTGGCGGCGATCTTCCATCAGGAAAACGGCCCGCTCGTCGAGCATGCCTCACGTGGATTTACACCTCGGGATGTTCAGGCCATTCTTCGTACACTGTCTACACAACGTGTCGCAGCCCTGACCCCAAACACAGCCGAGCCCGACAGTGGACGCACCGTTCGCCTGCGGCTGATTACCCCCGGCGCCAAGTCCTTGCTCGTCATTTCGCTGCGCCATCTCAATCGTGTCTACGGGTGTCTCGTGATCGGCAGGAAAGAAGGGGCTGCCTTTTCCAAAAAAGACCGAGCGCAGTTGGAACAGATGTGTGAGGGGATGACCAAGGCCTTGGATCGCGAAGGACTGTTCAACACCGCCGTGGTCCTCAGCCGTCCCTACGTGACACAGGAAGCAGCTCCTCCCCAACCGACCGGAGGCGACTTGTTTCCGCCCCTGATTAAACACTTCTCGCCTGAGCTCCAAGCCAAGGTTGAGGCCATCCTCGTGGAAGCCAACCAATCCGTGGCCTACGACCGGGCTTGGGCCTGCTACTACGACCCGCTGGCCGGGAATGTGGAGGTCTTGGGCGTCGTCAGTGATGGAAAACCTGATCAACGCGACACGAAGAAAGATCTCAAGCCCGGCCAACGCCTGACACTGGACAGCTCTGCAGCCGGATGGGCCGTACGCCATCGGAAACCCCGTGTGGATCATGATCTGGCTTCCACCCAAGGTCGTTTTCTTGATCATAAACACCTCTATAAGGACCGATTTCAGTCCTCCCTCGTCATTCCATTTTTCGTCAAGGGACAAGTCGGTGGCACATTAACACTGGGGGCCAAGGAATCCGAACGCTATCAAACGACGGATGCCCGCACGCTGGAGCCCACGATCGTCAAACTTGCTGACCTCTTGCAGACACCGACACCTCAAGCTCCTGCCCCGATGCCGCCCGCTGAGGTTGGGGAGCCAAGTCCTCAACTAGTTTCGTCGGTACCGTCGGAGCCGAGTATCAGAAAGCAAGAACGCCAATCGGCAATCGGGGAGTTCAGCGCGTTCTTGGCGACGGAGATCCGAGAACCCTTGGCGTCTATTCGCTCGCAATTGGAAGAAGTGACCGGCGAAGGGATCCTCGATTTCGATCCCCAAACGCGGGTGGAAAACGCCATGCGCGACTTGATTCGGATCGAAGCGATCCTCAACGAGATTCTGGACTTTGCCAAGCCGCTCGAGCTGAATCGACATCTCTGCCGAATTCCGGAAGTGCTCGAGAGCGCGTTGGTGGTGGTCGGCACCGACCTTGAAGCGACCCGCATTCAAGTGGCGAAAGAGTACGCCAATGTCATCGCCCCAGTGCGTGGAGATGAAGCGAAGCTCCAGCAAGCCTTCTTGAGCATTTTCCGCAACGCCTGTGAGGCCATGTCTCCGGGTGGCCACCTCACCATTGCCGTCACACAACATCGGGCCGGGCGAGGATTCGAGGTGCAGATTCTGATCAAGAATAACGGGGTACCAATCCCGGCTGAAATCGTGGATAAAGTCTTCGAACCATTTTTTACGACCAAACGTTCTGGCATCGGATTAGGATTGCCCAGCGTCAAGAAAATCATCGAGGAACACCATGGAACGATTGCGATCGGGAGTGCTCCCGGTGAAGGCACCACCGTCACGATCCGCCTTCCTGGTGTCAGTCGTGGTCCAGCATTCCGCCACCGTGGACGAGGTCGGCGGCCTCCCCGCCGTCCAGGTTGACCCGTACCATTCACCCCGATTCACCCTTGAGCGGCTCTTGATACCCCGACGATGCGAAACGGACGGTTTGAACAGACTTGGTGTGTTTGACAGAATTAGCCAACCATCGCTATGATTCAACCGGTATCGTTGCGTTCGATGAGACTCAGTCAGGTTGTGAACGTCATTCACTCTTCTATCTTAAAGGGAGAACGGGTATGAAACTTGTCACTGCTGTAGTTGCCACAGCCTCCGCAGTCCTGTTCGGTCTTTCCATGGCTTCAGCCAACCCAGCGCTGCTCCCCAAACATGAAGGCTATCCGATGAAAAACTCGGGAAGTCCCGTGAACGGCCAGCCGACGGCCAACGATCCCGGGCAGTTGGATGCACATGGGTCCTCCACACTGTTGAAGTCCGCGGACTCAGTAAAGAACGCTGAGCAGAAATTGACAAAAACCGACAATGCGCGAATCACCGAGGGACAGGGAGCCGGCAGACTTCCACATGTGGAGGGACCGCAAATCACGATTGCCCCACCGGTAACCTCCGCGACCAAGATCACCGGCGATCGAAAAATCGATTAACCAGTGTTCGAAGATGAGATAGAGCTGGGGGAAGTCCTTTGGAGGGACTTCCCCTCTTCTTTGTCTTTTCTACCGCAACGATTTGTCACACGACCATCCTCGATTAATCGGAACCGCCAAGGTTTTTTCGCCCACACTCCTGCATAGTCCACACCGATTCGTGGAAACGTTCCGATCTTCTTGCTGGTGACCCTTGATCCTCGATCTTCAAACCAGATGGATCGTCCCTCTGTCATATCGATCTGATGCAATGACCGGTCAATGCCCAACTCGCGGCAGAGCTTGCCGGGACCATCGATCAATTTCCCGTCGACCTCAATCGCTCGGATCAGCACAGCGGCGGGAAAGTCTACCTGTTCCGTCACAACATTCAGCATGTGATACATACCGTAGATCAAATAGACATACGATATCCCCGGGGGACCGAAGAGGATCTCTGTCCTTGCCGTCCGCCCCTTCGATGCATGACAGGCCTTGTCTTCCGTACCGACATAGGCCTCTACTTCGATGATTTTTCCAACGACCGCTCCCTGTTTCATCTCACGGACCAAATGCTTTCCAATGAGAGAACGAGCAACCGTCAAGGTTGGACGATTGAAGTAGTCTGGCGTAAGAATCAGTGGCATACGATGAGATGGCGTATGAATGTTAAGTTCGGGTGGCCGGATCTTCCAATTCTTCGTTCAACACTCGTCATCCCCCAGCCGCCGAAGCAGCTAAAAATGCCACGCCACTCCTCCCATGAATGTGCGTGGGTTTCCGGGCACGAAATGAATGCCATTGACCCCGACCGATTCGGTCTGCAGCCTCGACCCGAACGCAAAGATTGCTTGCTCCCAGTCCGTATTGAACAGATTCTGAACAAAATAGAACGCTTCCAGGCGACCATGCGGCAACTTGATCGGCACGTGATAGCGCTGAGACCAGTCGAAGACGATCCACGAAGGAGACTTGATGCTCCGATCCTCGATCAGAGGCCTGACCCCAAGATACGTCGCCTGCAGTTGAGAAGTCAGCCCTTCCGGCCACTTCAAGATGGCCGCACCATAGGCGGTGAATTCAGGCGCTAATGGGATCGCATCGCCGCTGCGAAATTTGGCCTGCGCCCATGTAAAGCTTCCGTTCACATACAGCGGTCCCCAGAGCTGACCCCGGGCAGCGACTTCAAATCCCTGTCGCCTGCTCGGCCCGCGAATCTCCGTCGTTCCTTCGTCCCCCACAAAGACAAGCTCCGACTGAAGATCGATTCTCCACGCCGTAACGGTCAACTCGAGCCCCTCCGTTCCCCAGGGTCTTGACCGAAAACCGACCTCATAGTTCCTGGACCGAGCAAGTGGAGCACTTCCTACCTGCACCGTCGATCTCGCATCGTTGCTATGGAAACCCTCTCCATAATTGACAAAAAACTCTGTATTGCCCCAAGGGCCCAGGATCATGCTCATCTTGGGTAAGAGGACCCCTGAACCGGTGCGTCCATCCGGTCGCAACGTACAGGTCGCACACAGATTATGCACATCGAAGGTCAGCGTTTCCCAGCGCAGCCCTCCTACCAAGCGCCCCCACGACGCCGGTTGAATCTCTCCCTTGATGAACGGGGCATACGAAGCAGAAAGCACGTCGCTGTACGTCGTCGTACTAGTCGATGCTCGTTTCGTTTGTGTGCCCAGCCTAGGACGAATATCATCCACTCTCGCTTGAACACCGATCGTCCCGCTGGTCGGGATTCCCCACAAGTCCCAGCGTTGCTTGTACCCGATATCCCCCCCATACATGACGCGTCGATCCGCTTGCTGAATCCCATCGCCATTCACGGGATCGTTCAATGCAAAGGTGAAGTTCGTATATAGATCCAGTCGATAATACTGGCCGTAGGCATTGGCAAAGAACTGGCCCTCGGTCGTCGTATCATAGTGGTAGTTCATCACACCGGTCGCCCTGAGTGTCGATCCGCCCTCCGTCGGATCGATCGCCCCAAAACGATCAAGCATGCCGGCATCCACGGCCCGCAAGGGAATTTCCCCCGAAGCATTCCATTTGGATTTCTGAAAGGTTCCTTTGAGGCTGAATTCGTCTCTGCCGACGAAGCTGGTGGTCAGTTTCCCAAGCACATTGGTACGCAGATACCGATTGTCGTTTTCGAAGGGCCCGTTCGTGTAGTAATTTTCAAAGGCGAACAGCGTGCGAACTTTCTCCTTTGTCGGCGAAAACATGAGCAGATACCGCTGCGTATCGAACTGGCCGCCAGTGACCTGCGCGATGCCTTCTTGCACCAGTTGCCTCGTCTTGAAATTAATCGCCCCCGCTGTCCCAAAATCCCCGATTTCCGGGAGATACGCCCCCTTCGAGACATCGATGCCTTCGATCGTCTCGGGAATGATGAAATTGAGATCGGCATACCCCTGCCCATGCGCATGTGTTCGGAGATTGATCGGCATACCATCCGTAAAGAACGCGATATCCGTTCCATGATCGGCATCAAATCCGCGCAGAAAATATTGATCTGCCTTTCCCGCCCCCCCTGAATGTTCCACTGCGACAAACCCTGGAATCAGACGTAACACTTGAGCCGGACGGCCTTGAGGTTGAAGCACAATTTCTTTATCTGGGATGAACTGCTGAGAAGAAGCCGCTACCGGTTTTTCCCCGACGACGGCAATTTCCGGCACTTCCAATTCCGGTTCATCCGGATCATGCCCCAATACCACGCTACTCCAACAGAGCGTCATGACAAGACACACCCACTGTGCAACGAAAGCTGAACGTGTATTCAGAAGAAGTCTCATAAGGCGAGCAGCTAGCGGATGGATTTCCCCGTTGTCGTCATGGTCAACTTACCGTGCTTTACACCTTTGACCGAAACTAATACATCAGCCAGCTTCTTGATGTCCGCCCCTTTCCCCTTTACTACCAACACTTCAAGACAATGATTGTGATCCAGATGCACATGCATGCTGGAAAGGATTTGCCCATGGTGATCATGCTGAATATCTGTCAACTTGCCGGTGAGATCGCGTACGTGGTGGTCATACACAAACGTGATCGTCCCGACCGTTTCCTTATTTTCGTCCCATTCCTCTCCTACCAAGTTGTCACGAATTAGATCACGAAGCGCCTCGGACCTATTCGTGTACCGCCGTCGTCGAATATGACGATCGAACTCAGCAAGCAATCGTCGATCCAATGACACACCGAACCGAATGACATCATCCATACCTCTCCCTCCCAGCAGTAGCACGAACTTTATTTTCGTAGCACGACTAAGACAACGATCTCAACCGAAATATTCGTTCCCTACCGGCTTTACGTGATGACCAGGTTGTTTGGATTCATAGAATGACTGACGCAGTGTCAGCAAGTAGGTTACTACACCATCTCGTTTTGGGGAGAGGAGATCGCGAGAAGGAGACACCCCTCGTCGGTCGACGTGTCATGGTGCACCGTTCCCGCTTCGGCACGGTGATAATCACCGATCGTCATCTCACGGCCAGCGATAAAGCACCCACCCTCAAGGACATAGAGCTCTTCTACGGCAGCATGACGATGCGGAGCATACCTGGTGCCGGGTGCAAAACGGAGAAGCGTGGTAGTCCGTCGTGAGATCGGATCAAAGGAGAGCAATTTGGCCTGCACGCCCTGTGCGATTCTCCGCCAGGTTCCCTCCGATGCCTTCACGAATGTGAGCCCATTCGAAGACGGCCGAGGGATTATGGAGCGAATCAGAAGCGTTCGTAGAAAGGTCGAAACGGCCTTCCAGCAAGATTCCAACCAACCAGACTGCTCGCCTGTCTGCGGAGAAAGACGATTCCTCTGCTCTAGACCTTCACTCCCGGACACTCTTGTGGGGAGGTCGCTGAAAGTAGTCGTCGGAGCTTCCACATCAATGTGAACATTCGAATGCCCATCGACTCGTGAGAGAAGCCGCTCCCGCACCGAATCTCGAGGCTTCACCGGGACAGAGTCTATGGCCAGTGTATTCACAATACGCTCAAACTGTTCGGCTTCACGACTTGCTTCCAACGCAATGGCGTCGACCAACCGTTGGCGCAAGGCCACCGGAGGCGCCACAGGAGTCACGGTATCGGTCAGCGTGCCAGTGATTGCGCAATAGGCATTCACGGTCTGCTGCAAGAGCACAGATTCTCCCTGAAGACCGCGCATAAAGGCCTGCTGCCCCTCCGGACTCAAGATTCCCAGAGCATAGAACAACGCCTGTTCTTCAAATTCATCGGGCAAATTCGTTTCGGTCACGGGTGTAACCCCTCTTCATAAGGTGCGAGGGCTTCCCTCAATTTGATCATGCCCAATCTCATTCGAGTCTTTACCGTACCAAGTGGCACCTGTAGCTTTTCGGCAATCTCGCTCTGGCTCAAACCATAGAAATACGCCAACGCGATCGCTTGCCGCTGCTCCGCCGTCAGCTCCGCCAAGGCTTCTTGGACATATCGTCGTCGCTCTTGGCTCTCCACATCTTGTTCCGGCGTATCGTCCTTGCTGGCAAAGAGATCGATGGTATCTAGTGATTCGAGACGCCCATATTCAGCCGCCCCGGCACGGAACCGATCGATTGCCCTTGTTCTAGCCAACGTCATCAACCATGCACCGGGGGCACCTCGGATGTGGTCGTATGTATGGGCTTGGCGCCACACCTGCGTGTACACGTCCAACGTCACTTCTTCCGCAGCTTCTCGATTCCCGAGGATCTTGAAAATCAGGCCGTAGACCTGAGGACTCGTACGATCATAGAACCTGGCGAGAGCACCCTGATCTCCCTGGGCGGCGAGCGCAATGAGTTGGGCCCACTCTCGGTCTTGGGCGAGCTTGGTCGGTTCCGTGGTCATGATCGACATACAGTCTTCCCCTTGAAACTATACGAGCCGATAGGGAAGATCGGATTGCTGATTGGTAGCTCCATCTGCACCTTCGATGGTGAGGGACTATAACATCAGGCAACTACCCCAACAAGCAACTCTTCCCGTCAGAAATCCAATCGCCGAATCTTCTCGTAGTGAAGAACAGACCGCCGGCAGGTTCAAAGGGGCAAGACAGATTCATCACAGCATTCCACTATGGAGAGGAGAGAGGAACATGAAACAACCCAAGCTTTGGGCCCTAGGGGTCGCATGTACGGTCGGATTCTTGTCCGGCTGCAGCGGAAACGACAGCGTCCCCATCATCACGCCAAGCGGGCCAACCGCCGCCGCGGAGGAACAGCACGTTCCTCGATCAGAAGCCCTGACATCGGAAGAGGCCGCACTGATCAGCCAAGCGGAATCAGAACCAGTCCGGGCTGTACTGCCGGACCTGTAATCCAACCCGCCACAAGGCGGACCCGTTTATTAAGGAGGAATCTATGTTGGCTCGACTTCGACCACTTATGACTATGGCTTTCATAATACTCATGACGACCCCAGTTCTGGCAGCCAGCCATCGTGAAGCTCCGTTGATTGCCAATGACCCGACGGCTGACATCACGGATTTCTATTTTTTCCGGAGTTGGCAGAATCCCGACAATGCCGTCCTCATCATGAATGTCATCCCGAGTCAGGAGCCGGGCTCCGGGCCCAATTACTTCAACTTTGCCGATGATGTGCTGTATGAAATCCACATCGACAACAATAAAAACAATATTGCCGCAAATATCGTCTACCAGATCAGATTTAAAACAGAGATCCGACAACCCGGCAATGTCTTTCCTTTGTCTTATGTGGCCCTGCCACCGGTCACAGCTCTCTCAGGGAACGGGTCGGAAGGACTCCTACTTCGACAGAGCTATACGGTAACGGAAGTTCGCTATGGTCAGCGGCCGCGAGACCTGGGAACTGGCGTCATGTACGCCGTTCCCTCGAATGTCGGCCCTCGCACAATGCCGAACTATGAAGACCTCGCGGAGAAGGGTATCTATCCACTGAAAAATGGCGGGAGGGTCTTCGCTGGCCAACGAGACGAGACCTTCTATATCGACCTAGGAGGAACGTTCGACACGCTGAATCTGCACATTTCGCCGATCCTCTCCGATGCCGATGATGCCAATGATGGAATCATCATTGGTGCGCCGGGAGCCGGGAACGCCGATACGTTCAGTGGTTTTAACGTCAACACCATCGCGTTGGAGATTCCGGTCAGTGAACTGATCGGACCGAACGGCAACAAAATGCTCGGCGCCTATGCCAGCACAAGCCGGCCCAAAGTCACGGTCATCAAGAAGAATGGAGATCGCGACAACAGCACCCGTTTCGTTCAAGTGGCACGTATGGGCAATCCCCTCGTGAATGAGTTGATCATTGCGACGAACATGAAGGACAAGTGGAATGCCACGGATGCGGAGGACGAAAATGAGTTCGTCCTGTTCTACTGCAACTCCGCCCTGGCAACGGCACTCAACACGGTCTTTGGGACCAGTTTCCCGACAACAACTCGCGAGGATCTTGTGAATGCCTTGCTTCGCTATAGCAAAGGGCCATCTGTATGTGGAGCCAACAAAACTACCGAAGCGCTTGCCGACCTCTTACGAGTCGATTTGGATATCCCACCAACTCCAGCCGGTGGACAGCGACGACTGGGCCCACTCGCGCATGACGTGAGCGGTAACGCCACACCGGACAAAGCGGGCTGGCCGAACGGCCGGAGACCGAACGACGATGTCACCGATGTGGCGCTCCGCGTTGTAGCAGGCATACTCACCAACCCAGCGGTGCCGAATCTTGGAGACGGCGTCAACTTCAACGTGGGAGCGGTCGGCAATCAGAAGACGCCCAACGGGATTGCGATGGAATTTCCATTTCTTCCGACCCCACATGATGGCCGAGATCGTCGGCATATCGACTCAAAAGAAGCATTCTAATCATCATAATCGGGTGCCGCAGCCTATGCGGCACCCGCATCATCGGAGACAAGGTTGTGTATCAGGAGTCGATGACATCTGAGTTGAGGAGACAACAGCTACACGGGTGGTTCAGCTCTCTCGTTCTCCACAGTCTCTTGCTTCTCGCAGTATTCCCACTCTTTCGCCTCTCACCGCTAGCCGTACCCAAGAAACTGTTTCACTGGGACATCGCACTCGTGCAGTCGACCCCCCTTGCCGACAAGCCGGCTCAAAACTCCAGCGCTCCCGAACCGACCATATCGAGGCCAACAGAGCGAACGCCTCGACAAGCTCGCGCAGGTCGCCCCATCCATCGTGCCGTTTCATCGGCTGACCCTATCGTACCAATCAAACCGCAGACTGCAGAACCAGTTATGCCAACACCTCAACCAAGCACTACGCCATCCACTTTCTCATCAAGAGAGTCATCCACAGCGTCGGTTGTTGAAAAGTCGACAGCTAACCCTGCACAGGTAGAAACTCCCCCGATGCACCAGATAGAGGAATTGACGGGATCAGCCACCACAGCGCCGCCACCGTCAGAAACAGCGGCCAACGTTGCCACTGATCACGAGCACACTGCGGCATCTAATACGACACCTCTAGCCATGCCAACCGAATCCTCCGCCTCAACAAGCAATCCCGATTACGGCTGGCTTCAGCATGCAATTTTCCAGCGGCTGGAAGAACTCAAGCTGTCATCCCGCCCGTTCCTGGATCAATCACAACCCTTCAAGGTCGTGGTCAAAGCCGTAGTATCAAAGGAAGGGGCGTTATTGGACTCCGTAGTGGTGAAGAGCTCTGGTCTCGACCGCATTGATCAAGAGGCGAGGGCCCTTGTCCAACGGGCCTTCCCGATGCAGTTCGATCGTACGTTGAATCGTCAACAAATCATCATGCGCATCCCTATTTCCTATTCGCGAGATTAACGATGGATAAGACACGACTCACATTGGCACTGATAGGGTACTGGCTTGCCATCTCTTTGTGCACATTTGCCTCGGCCGAGCCTCACCGCCCCACCGACGACAGTCAGGTACTTGAACGGCTCAGTTTTAAATCGTCCGATCCCGGAGCACGAGAAATTCGAAGCTTGCGCGACGATCTTCAGCACAATCCCCGGAATCTTGGAACGGCCGTGAAGCTGGCAACTCGGTATATTGAACAGGGGCGATCGGAAGGTGATCCCCGTTTCTTGGGACAGGCGCAAGCGATCCTGACTCCGTGGTGGACTGGGCCGACACCTCCACCAGCCACACTCCTCCTGCGTGCCACCATCCGCCAGAGCGCCCATGAGTTCAACGAGGCCCTCGCTGACCTGGAGCACGTACTGGAAGTCGACCCGACCAATGCTCAGGCCTGGCTCACCAAGGCCTCAATTCTCCAAGTACAGGCTCGCTATGACGAGGCACGACGAGCCTGTCAGAAACTTGCCCGGCTGGTGGCTTCCCACGTGCTCGTTGGATGTTTGAGCGATATCGCCGGCATGACCGGACAATCGGCCAAGAGCAAAGAGGTACTCCGGCAAGCCCTTTCGGATTCTGCCCTCTCAGGTCGTGAGCGGATTTGGATTGCGACCATCCTGGCTGAAACGGCCTCCCGCACGGAAGCCATTCAAGAGGCAGAAAAATCTTTCGCTGAAGCCGTCAAGGTCGGCATCAAAGATCACTACGTGCTCGGTGCCTATGCAGATTTTCTATTGGATCAAGACCGTGCATCTGACGTCGTTTCTCTGCTTCGATCGGAGACCAGAGCCGATGGACTGCTATTGCGCTTGGCCCTCGCGGAACAGGTGTTGAAGCTGCCCACCTTCCAAAGCCATGCGGCCGAGCTCGCAGCCCGCTTTCATGCAGCTCGGGAACGAGGAACGATCGTTCATATTAGAGAAGAAGCGCGGTTCACACTCACGTTGCAACACGATGCTCAACGGGCTCTGTCATTGGCTCTCGCAAATTGGACCGTCCAACGGGAACCGGCTGATGCCAGGATTCTCCTTAACAGCGCGCTCGCCGCCGGGAACCGTCGCGCTGCCCAACCGGTGCTTGATTGGTTACAAACAAACCATGTGGAGGATTTCCGTCTCCGGCAACTCGCAAAGCAGATACAGGAGGCGACCTTCTAGTGCATATCCTCGTCATCATCTCCTGTCTGTTGTTCAGTCTCCCTGCCTGGGCCCACAAGCCCAGCGACAGCTATCTTTCACTGATTGTCCGGAACCATCACGTTGTAGGCCAGTGGGATATCGCCTTGCGTGATCTCGACAATGCGATTGGATTGGACCGTGATGGGGATGGTCAACTGACCTGGGGAGAAGTTCGTACCAAGCATGACGAGATCAGAGCCTACGCACTTGCTCGTCTTGCCCTATCAGCGGGCAAGCACGCCTGTTCGACGCAAGAGCTGGAACACCTGATCGACCATCACACGGATGGAGCCTACGCAGTTCTGCGTTTCCGTTCCGATTGCAGCGAACCGATCGAACGGCTTGCGGTGGATTACCAACTCCTGTTCGATATCGACGCTCAACACAGGGGACTCTTACGTCTGACCCAAGGCGGACAGACCAGCAGCGC
The DNA here is from genome assembly GCF_054902215.1 of Nitrospira sp. CMX1. Taxonomy (NCBI): domain Bacteria; kingdom Pseudomonadati; phylum Nitrospirota; class Nitrospiria; order Nitrospirales; family Nitrospiraceae; genus Nitrospira; species Nitrospira sp. CMX1. Next base: position 253,541 of record NZ_JBUBKD010000011.1, read on the forward strand.
CATTTTCAGCCGTGAATCCCCTTCTCAAGAATTCTCTGTGGCCGAGCGCTCACATTGGAACGACGGTGTTCAGTTCATTCGCGAAGGCATCTGGCATATCTGGATGGGGTTTGACCATGTCCTCTTCTTGCTTGCCCTCTTGCTTCCCGCAGTCATGGTTCGAGCCAACAGCCGCTGGCAAGCAGCAGGTAATTTCCCATCAGTCTGCTGGAACGTCGCGAGTATCGTCACCGCATTCACCCTAGCCCATTCTCTGACGTTGAGCCTAGCCGCGCTTGACGTCGTCCGGTTGCCGTCACGTCTGGTAGAATCAACAATCGCCGCCTCGGTTGTGCTCGCAGGACTTGGCAACTTATATCCTGCGATGACGACTCGCCGCTGGATGATTGCCTTCGGCTTTGGGCTGATCCACGGATTCGGGTTTGCGGCAGTGCTCACTGATCTCGGATTACCTCAGGATTCATTGTTACTCAGTCTAGTGAGCTTTAACGTCGGCGTGGAAGTCGGTCAACTCGCCATCGTCGCGGCGTTCTTACCCTTGGCCTATCTGATCCGCCATTCCTGGTCCTATCCTCGACTGGTCCTCACCGGCGGCTCGCTCGCGGTAATCGCTATCGCCCTCGTCTGGTTCACCGCGCGGGCCTTCGACATTCAGTTGTTTCCTCTCTAGCAGCATTGCACCTGACTACCATAAATACTGCCCAGCATGTTGAGCGATTCATAGAGAGTCTCGTGGAGACTTTAGAACGACAGTTCACTCTCAGCGAGTGGCGCAGAATTCATGCCGGTTTCTTCACGTCTGCTGCCGATCGTGGTGATAAGGGGCGAGTCGTTCTGAAGTGAACCAGATCTTTGGAAAAGAGGACATCAAGGGTCCAGTCCAGGGCAACAAGGACTTTCTTCTCGAAACGAGGGAGTTTCAGCAAGTAGATCGTGCGCCAGAGCCACCAAGCGATGAAACCGGAAAAGTTCACGCCGAGGATGTTCGCGACGCCGGTGCGTTTCCCAATCGGGGCCAAGAGCCCGATCGTGGAGTAGACAAACGGCTTCTTCCACCCCTTTCGCACAGTGGCGAGAATATTCTGCGCCGCGATCCGTCCTTCACGCAGCGCGTGTTGCGCAGTCGAAGGATGGAATGCGCCGGTCCGACGATCCGGTACAAGAGCACAATCGCCCAAGGCCCAGACACCCGGCCACCCGGGAACTTCCAGATATTCGTTCACGAGCACTCGGCCTTTCTCCCGTTGACAAGGTAGGGTGTTCAAGAGGGTATGCGGCTTGATACCAGCAGTCCAGACCAGTGTATTAGTCGTCACCGTCGTCCCATCGCTGAGGGTAATGTCGTGATCCGTCACCGCCGTGACTTTACAGTTGGTGTGGATTTCGACCCGCTGCTCGATCAGTTTGCGCTGGGCATAGGTCCCAAGCTTCTCTCCCAGTTCTGGCAAAATGATCCGCCCCGAACTGACCAGAATGATGCGCAGCATGTCTTCCCGCAGATGAGGAAAGAAACGGATCGCCTCCCGGAGAAAGTCGTTCATGGCCGCAACGGTTTCGACTCCCGCAAAGCCGCTGCCGGCCACCACGAAATTCAGGAGGCCTGCCCTGAGGGAGGCCCCGCACTCAAAATCGGCTTCTTCCAGGTTCGCAATGAGATGGTTACGCAACACGATTGCGTCACTCAGTGACTTCATGGTGAAGGCACGCTCGGCTAAGCCGGGGATCTCAAAGAAGTTCGTCGTGGACCCAAGTGCCAATACCAGGTGATCGTAAGGCAGTACATGGCAATGGCTCTCATGTCCATGCGACACTCCCACTCGTTGCTGCACGAGGTCGATGGCTTCGACCTCGCCATGAAAGAATGTGACCCTCCGCAGCAACTTGCGGATCGGGCTCACGATGTTGGTGATATCGAGGTCACTTGCTGCAACCTCATGGAGCATCGGGGTGAAGAGAAAAAAGTTGTCGTGGTTGACGAGAGTCACATCCAAGTTGGATCCTCGATCCAGCGCTTGTTCCAATTCCAACGCGGCATACATCCCACCAAACCCTCCCCCGAGAATTACGACACGTGGCTTGTCCTTGGACATATCCCCTCAGTTAATACAGATTGGGGTCGGGGAATACCGCGTAGGAAGCTGGTTCAACGGATAAGCCAGATGCGGCCTTTCCGCCTTCTCCATCCCACAAGGCCCTCTGCAGATCCACTTCGCAGTTATTACTATGATCGGCATACCCCTCGTGCTTAGAAATGCCGCTCCAAACTAAAGACTTCCAGCATACGCCCAACAGCAAGAACTCATCTCCCCGACATCGTGGCCTCTCCCGGATTGATGATCAGCGGCGTCTTCATATGCTCCGGCAAGATGATGACCTTGGCATTCGAGCTGTCATACAATTTGTACTGGAGATAGGCCGGCGTCAGGGTTTTAGTAATGGTCTCCTGCGCCTGAGCCTGGCCCACAGCCCGAATTCGGAGTCCCTCGGCCTCACCGTCGGCTCGGATCCGGATCGCATCCCCCTCACCTTTCGCTCTGGTACGCGCGATCTCGGCATCCTTCGCAGCGATGGTGAGCTCAAACTCTTTTTGTTCTTTCTCCTGTTCCTTCGCTTGTTTCTGCTCAATGGCCCGCAACACGAGTTGTGGAAAATCGACATCGGACAAGGCAATGTTCTGAACTTCTAAGTGCCGACCTTTGAGGTTTTCCACCACGACCGCTCGAACTTTGCCGGCGATCTCCGTGCTCTTTTCCGGTACCGATACCATGTTATAGCCGGAAACAACGCTCCTCACGGCGGCCATGAACTGCGGTCTCACAACACGGACATAGTAATCAGCACCCACTTCTTGGTTGAGAAAATACAGCTCGTCCGCGATGGGCCGAAGAATGATCGCCGCCTTGATGAGCACCTGCAGATCATCCGCGCTCAAGGCATCGATCTCCTCGGTGTGGCTTTGCCATCGAACGTCATAGACAAACACGTCATTCCATGGTGCACGCCAGTAATAGCCGTCTTTCAGAGGCTCTTGGGAAAGCCCTTGGGTGAGTGGATGCCAGAACAGTCCCCGTTGGCCAGGCTGGATGGTGGTTCCGCAGGCCGTCGTCAGCAACAATAGTGCGACGGCGAAACTCCTCATGGTGATCCGTATCATAGGTGCCTCCTGATGCAACCACGCCAGCTGTGGCGGGTTAGTGATCTCGCGATGGTGCAGGTTGCTCTGAAGAACGCCCTCTGCCGAGCTTGAGGTGTTGCTCGGCGAGTCGAGCTTGTTCTCGTGCAACTTCTTCATAAAACTTGACTAAGAGTCTGGCGCCCGATACCCAATCGGACTCTGGTCCAAACAGTTGTTCATACACCACGGCCTGATTGGCCAGTTCGTCGGCTTGCTGACGTGCACGCACCGCCTCATGGCGGTAGTGGTGCGCAATCGTCTCGTGATCGTCACCTGGATTGAGCGTCGTCATCTCCAACGGAACCATGGGTGCGCCAGTGCAACTCAGCAGAAGGGGAAGGATGACGAGAAGCATGAGGGAACGGAATGCTGGGTGCCTCATAACGTCACCTCCGTCGTCACCGAGAGACCGTCATGGGACGATGCAGACGATGGGTTAGGAAATTCACCCATCGCGGAAGAACCGGCGATGGCCCCATAGGTGTCCTTCCCGATGGGTGTATTCTGCATGACATCATCCGGCAAGACTCGTTACTGTCTCATTTCCTAAATCGTAACCGGGGAACCGGTGGAAGTCACGTTGCTCGCTCCTGACTCTGCACATCAGCCGACAAAATAACTATACCCCCCCCCTCAGGGCTACACGTTTACCCAGTACGTCCTGTTGGAATCCAACGTCAGACATGCCTGATCACTTCGGACAAGGTAATCGACTGCGAGAAGTACCTGAGTGCACGTCGGATCCGGACAGAGCCGCTCTATCTCGTCCAGACGATATCGCATTCCCTGTTGCTGCAACGCGGTGAGCCCCTGTGCATACGTTCTCCTAGTTGCGTATATGCCTTCCAGTTGTCGCATCAAAACCAGCCTTTGCTACGAGCCACCAGAGACCGTCTTCTCATCGTCACTCCCCACGGGCGATGACCCGGACGGCTTGGCCTCAAGACAGATGGTGCGTTCTTCCGGAGGGTATTGGACCGAGCCTGAACTGGAAATCCAATACTTGTTCTTCACTCCTTCAGTATCCCAAATGTGAAGGCATTGCGCTCTCAGATGGGGCAACATCCGTGGCGCGCCGCCGAACATTTCTGGGCCGGCTTGGTACGTGGTGCCGATCACAAAGAGCCGATTCCCTGCCTGCAACATTCTTGGCTCCACAGGCCCCTGGAAGGTGACGGCGAACCAGGGTGCGCCGTCCTGTTGGTCGCTCGTTGGGCTCGACGCAAGTCGAGTATCCAGAGGTCTCTCTTCGGCCAGAATGACCAGACGCTCCGATTGATGTATGACTCGTATGATCTCACCGGCCAACTCCACCTTGTGCGGGACAAAGGTAGTGCGCGAGAGCTGATAGGCCTCTTGCTCCCAAGCCTTGGCGTCAAACGTATTGGCTTCGACGTCTTTCGTCACCGCGGGAGGAAACATCGGGGTGGCTGAGCATGCCCCCAACCACACACCTAGCACGATCAATTCAGTGATACGCATGGGTAACGCTCCTTTCTCCAAGAGATGGGAGAGAGGTCTTGGAGGCGATCGTAGTTCGAGACCGTTCATCTAACGATCAGATCATCCTTGTCGTCTCCACGAGAGAGCCGGGGCGCATGATAACCTCACGCAGGACCTCGATCAGCTTCCTCGTGTTGATTGGTTTAGGTAGACAGGCGGCAGCTCCTTCAATCAGCGCCAGCTGAACGATCTCATCGACGAGGCTACCGAGCATAAGAATGACGGGCAGTTGAGGCCATACAAGACGACATTGGCAGAGGAGATCAAAGCCATCAAGGTACGGCACATAGAGATCTGTAATCACGGCATCGAACGAACGTTCGTGGAGTACCCTCAAGGCTTGCAATCCATCCTCCACTGCCACCACGGTAATCGCGTGCTGTTCAAGATACTCACCAATGAGACGGCGCACCGTCTCCTCATCATCGACGACTAACACACATGTGCGATGTACCGTCATCCTGCTCTCCCTTCGTCAGCCACACTACGAAGGACCGCAATGGGATGGCGGGGTGGAGGTGATAGGAGGGTACCCCACCCTCTGGTCCGAGCCGGAAGGTTCAAGGCTCAGGCCATGACCCTCAACGTAATCCGATCTAGTCGGCTGTTACGTCATATCCTGTCGTCCCCATTCGGTCATCATCCAAGAGCAGCGCCGACTGCTGTGATCCATCCACCCAATAATACCGTCCTGTTCAAAGGCACCCTCCGTGCGCTCTCACGTTGCTTCATCCATGTCCGTAAGATTCCCTCCCGGTCAACGGTCAGCCAAATATCTTGACAGTACGGAGTGAAATCCCGGCCTCCAACCCCACTCCTTCTCGGCGATAGAGCCAGCGTCCTTGTGTTCTCTACTCATCGACGCCTCTCTTTTGCTCTACCTCATATAATATGACGGCGTGGACGATAAAAAGGTTACAACCACGGGTCTTCGCTGATGGAGGTCATCGGGAAAAGTCTGATGTTCCTGAAGAAAGACCTGTAACCTTTCAACCAGCACCCCCGTCTTAAGACATGGACAGAGCCTCCCCACTCGCGGAAGTGTCATCAGCGTCAGAGTGCATGCGCATCGGCCCCCGGAGCTCCTGCGCACAATCCTGATGGAGGAAGTACCGACACGATGAGTACCTCGGGCGATGAGCATCTCCGGAAATTGGAACAAGCTCTTCTTGAGGCCCACCGGGTTCGACGTGCGCCGCTGTGGGACGTGGGGTGGGCCAAGAGCGTGATGCAAGAGATTCATCGCCTGTCGAGACATCAGCCGTCAGCCTCAGTTGGAATGATCCGCGTGAAAGAAGCACAGCTGACCGCACTCGAACGGGATGCAAGAAATGATCACGGTTTCGCACGGTGATGCCGTGCGATTTCACACGATTACACCATACATCTTCCACGGTATTCTTCTCAGAACTGCCCTCGGTATAGAACCTGGCTCAGGAAAGTATTCCTCGTCTCTCCTGCTCCAGCCCAGCTGGTCCCATGTCTCCACCTCGATTCGAGCTGAATTGTCGCGATGTTCCATATCCAGACAGAGATAGAGGGGCAATACCAGCGATTCTCCTTCTCTGCTCATAACTGACCACCACGTGCCCCTCCTGCGGAGAATCTGCTCTGCATCATGGACGTGGTACACGGCCTGCACAATATGTGGAGTTGGATACAGCGGTGCCCCGGTTCATGGATGAGCGACACCGCTACGGTCCGACACCTGTCATCGGGAGCCGGTGATCATCATCCGTTCTCCGAAGGCTGTAATGGATAAGGCGGTAGTACGATGTGCCGACCTTACGTCATATCAGGTCTTCTTGATCATCGATATATTTGGAACAGTCGCGCAGTGAAGCGACGAGCCGGTAACAGTGAAAAGAAGGGAAGCACGACATGGCTGTTGCGGCAAGAATGACACTCAATTTGGTGGCGCAAACGGCCACTCACCTCTCCCCCGCGCGAGGCAGGGTTATTGGGGTATGGCCAAGAGATGTATGGGCTCAATCTGACGGCGAGGATGCAGACCTAGTCAAACGCGTCGTCGCAGGTGAAACCGAATGCTTCGAAAACTTGATGCTCCGCCATCGGGATCATGTCTGCCGAATTGTGTGTGGGCATGTCCCGCCCGAGAAAGTAGCGGAGCTTACGCACGAGATCTTTGTGAAGGCCTATACCGGACTCGGAACGTATCGGTTTGAAGAACCCTTTTCTCACTGGCTGACCACGATCGCCGTCCGCACCTGCTATGACTTTTGGCGGGCACAGCGGGCAGCGGACGTACCGGTGAGCGCGCTTACGACCGAGCATCAACGCTGGATCGACCAGGTACGGGCGGCTCAGTCATACGAGGGTTTTGCCGAACGAGCTCGCCAGGAGGAAGCCAGGGAGGTCTTACAGTTGGCGTTGGCCCAACTCACACCGGAAAATCGCATGGTCGTGACCTTGGTGCATCTCGACGGCTATTCTGTCCGCGAAGCGGCAGGGTTGTTGGGGTGGAGTGTGATCAACGTCAAAGTACGCGCGCATCGAGCCCGGCACCAGTTACGCACGATCCTCAGAGCGGCGGTCGCCCAACCATGAGCACAAGCGACAACGAGCGCCTTCGAACGGTGATGAGGCTTTAGTCGGGGTTAATCCGGAAGCAACTCCTCTTGCCCTTGATTTACCTTGAGCAGTACGGCTCCCTGACCGCTCGTTTGGAATATCGTCGGATTCTACGAACAGACGCCGGTAGGCTGGGACAATTGGCCGCCTTACTAAAGGCAGAGGGTATTTGGGACCGTATCAAGGTCACTCAGAACCGCTACCTGTCAGCCGGACTTCAGGCGCTAGAGTGCATCACTCCGTCGGATGACCGCACAACTTTGTCGGTGCTTGCCACGTATGCGATTGATCATTACTCGTAACATCCGCTGCCTTCAATTAAGATTCCAATGCCTTGCAGCAGTGGATCACTGACGACTCGCACTTCTCAGGAACAGCTGGGCAGGCAGTCTTTAAAGGATTTCTCCAAGTCTGTAGAGGATTCAAGTCTCGCGACCTCCGTTCTCCCGGCAGTCGGTTCAGGTTCCCCTGATTCTCCCTCGCCACGCTCTATGACTGCCCAAGCCCAACGGGTGTACGGCCTCATCGTTAAGATTCTGAGAAATCGCGAAGCAGCGGAAGAAGTGACGCTGGGCATCTACGTCCAGGTCTGGCGGCAGCGTGACGGCTAAGATTTTGCACTTTGCCCCTGTTTCTCGCCGAGCACGGCACTCGTGCGGATGGTCCCGGGTTTGATCTATGCTCCCCATCGACACGCCGGACCGGAAGGGCTCTATGTTTTGGAAGGCGGGTGGTTCTGCAGCGGCCAGGAGTTGGCTGCGGGAGACGATCATCGCACTGAGGCCGGCACGGAACATCCGACACGTCTTCCGACGACGGCTGCCTCATGCTCATCAGCTCCTCTCCACAGAATGAAATGCTTGGCTGAAACCCGGAAGGTACGAACCGGATGGTCTTCCCCTACTCTCCCTGAATCGGGACGTACATCACATTGCCCTGGCGGTTGACGAGGAGGAGCGCCAAGTCGGTGGGCTTTAAGGGCTCAGCAAATCGTTGCAGTGCCGAAAAAGTAGTGACATGCTGTCGGTTTAGCTCCACCACCACGTCACCGGGTTGTAGACCTGAGGCTTCGGCGAGGCTCCCTTCTTCGATGTCTGTCACAACGACGCCATTGTTTACCGGCAAATCCATTTGGCGTGCCAGGGGCGGCGTCACATCATCAAAGACCACCCCAGCAAGCGGGTGCACGGTCGAAGCTGTGGCGGACGCTGTCTGACTCTTCTTTGGCCGTTCACGTGGGGCTTCCTGAATGACTAAATCAGCTTGATACTGCTTTCCTTCCCGAATGAGATCTAATCGATGCTTGCTCCCGATCGGCGCCTGCGCCACCAGGTTCCGTAACTGGCCGCTATCCATAACTTCTCGTCCGTCAAAACGCACCACGACATCGCCGCGTTTCAAACCGGCTCGTTCGGCAGATCCCTTGGCTTGCACATCCGTCACGATCGCTCCCTTGACGTCCGGGAGGCGAAAGATCTTTCCTAACGGAGAGCTCACATCCTGTGTCGACGCGCCCAGAAACCCTCGCACCACGCGGCCCGTTTTGATGAGGCTCTGCATGGCAGCACGAGCCATGTTGCTGGGGATCGCAAACCCGACGCCGACGCTGCCGCCGGTAGGACTCGCAATCGCCGTATTGATACCGACAAGCTCACCATGCGTATTGACCAGAGCTCCGCCTGAATTGCCCGGGTTGATCGGCGCATCCGTCTGGATAAAGTCCTCAAAATCCGCCACACCGACGTCGGCCCGCCCGACCGCACTCACAATGCCAAAGGTAACGGTACGGCTCAATCCCAATGGATTCCCGATCGCAAGCACAAAGTCGCCGACGGCCAGTTGGCTCGAATCTCCCCATGCTGCAGTCGGCAGATTCGACGCATGGATCTTCACCACCGCCACGTCGGTCTTCGGGTCCGTTGCAACGACCTTCCCCTTGTATTGGCGACGATCCGCTAAAATCACTTCGACATCGACGGCGTCGGCCACGACGTGGTTGTTCGTCACAATGTAGCCATCCGGCGACACGATCACGCCCGACCCTTGCCCGTACTGCCGGCGTGCCGTGGGCTCCTTGAAGAGACCGAACGGTAGCGCCTCGTCGCTGAACGACTGATCACGCACCATGACGGTGGAGGCAATGCTGACTACGGCGGGGATCACCTTATTCGCGGTCGCCTTGACTTGCCCTTGTAGGTCGTGACCGCTCGTTGCAGGGATCTGTTGCGTCCCAGCCTGTCCCAAACCCGGAACCGCCAGACCGACAAGGATTCCGTACACTACGCCATGCACGACACTTCTCAGGCTTCTTTTCACCGATAGGCCTTCTATGCAGTCCAGTGTTCTACTGTCGTCAAAATATCGAGCGCCAGCTTATCACGCACGATGGGCACAAGCATTCACAATTCGATATGGTGTCTACAATGCCCTGAGTGACTTCATGCGCGAGGAGCATACATAATGATAAGCATTCCAACTAAACAAAACCCGGCGCCTACTAGGTCGTAGCGGTCCGGTCGAACTCCGTCGATGCCCCATCCCCAGAGTAAGGACAACAGGATAAACATGCCGCCGTATGCCGCATAGACACGACCAAAGTGAGCCGGCTGTAAGGTTGGAATCAGTCCGTAGCCAATCAGCAGCATCGCGCCCACAAGCCCATACATCCAGTGCCGGTGCTCTCTGATCGCAAGCCATATCAAATACCCGCCCCCGATTTCACACAAACCAGCAAGGACAAAAAGCCCGAGTGACATAGGAAGAGACACAGCTATCTCCTTCGCCATCAGTGTTTATATCCACAAACAAGCCCTGTCGGGCATCATGAAGGGGTGGCACCTCGAACCTTTTTCTCGACACGTTCCTCGATCCACCGATACAACACCGGCAAGACAATCAACGTCAACAGGGTCGATGAAATCAATCCGCCGATCACCACCGTCGCCAGCGGTCGTTGAATTTCCGATCCAGGCCCGCTTGCCAACAACAGTGGCATCAGCCCCAGCGCCGCCACCAGGGCCGTCATCAAGATCGGACGAAGCCGTAAGACCATTCCGGTCACCACCGCCTCATCCAAAGGCTGACCCTGCTGTCGCAATTGGTTGATATAGGCGATCTTCACCACTCCGTTGAGTACCGCGACACCGAACAGTGCAATGAACCCGACAGAGGCCGGCACTGACAGATAGAGCCCCCCGATCAACAACGCGACAAGACCCCCGACCATCGCAAAGGGGATTGCCAAGAGAATCAACGTCGCCTGCCTGAGATTCCCGAATGTCAGGAACAAGAGCAGAAAAATTAGGCCGATGACCACCGGAACCACGATTGCCAGGCGAGCCATCGCCCGTTGCTGATTTTCGAATTGCCCTCCCCAGGTGACATAATAGCCAGGCGGCAATCGCACCAGACCGGCCACGGCCCCCTGAGCCTCCTCCACGGCCCCGACCAGATCTCTCCCAACCACGTTCGCCTCGATGACCACTCGCCGGCTGGCCTGTTCCCGACTGATCTGTGCCGGACCTTCCACGATTTGGATATCAGCAAGTTCCCGCAGAGGAATGCGAGCGCCGTCCTGCGCTGTCACCCAAAGGGCCTTGATCGACTCGATATCGCCCCGTCGGTCGTCCGGAAACCGCACCACGATCGGAAATCGCCGTTGCCCTTCAAAGACGTCCCCTGCACGAATCCCGGCACCGACGGCCTCGATCACTTCCGTGATGTTGGACACATTGATTCCATGACGTGCCACCTTGGATCGATCGACATCAAGTTTCAAGTAATACAACCCCGAGACTTGCTCGACGCGAAGATCAGAAATACCCTTCACCTGTTGCAGCAGACGTGCGATCTCCTCTGCCTTTGTCCGCAAGATGTCGAGGTCGTCTCCGAAAAGCTTGACCGCCACCTGTGAACGGACTCCAGATACCAGCTCATCCACACGCATCGCGATCGGCTGCGATAACCCGAAGGCAATGCCTGGCACCTGCCTCAATCGCTGACGGACCTGCTCTTCAATTTCATGTTTGCTATGTGCCTTCCACTCGGATTCTGGCTTGAGCAAGACATACATGTCGCTGAGTTCCATTCCCATCGGATCCGTCCCTAACTCATTGGCACCGGTGCGGGTCACCACCGAACGCACATCCGGGAGCTCCAACAACAGTCGTTCGACCTGTCCGGAGATCTTGAGTGATTCAGTGAGACCAATGCTCGGCAGCCGCACCAAATTCACCACAATCGATCCTTCGTCCATGATCGGCACGAACTCCCGTCCGATCAAAGGAACGAGCGCGATGCCTCCGACCAACACCATCGCCGCCGCCGTCACCACCACGGACGTCCGACGAATGCTCCTCTCCAGAAGTTGCCGATACAGCCTCCGCCCTGTCGCCAAGGCCGTTCCTTCTTCCCCTGAGGATCGAGGCTTCATGAGTAAGACCGCCAACACCGGGATGACCGTCATTGAGAGCGCCAGTGAGCTGAGGAGGACAATCACCACCGTCAGGGCCAGCGGGATAAACATCTTCCCTTCGATCCCTTGAAGCGTGAGCAAGGGAACGAAGGTGAGTGCGATGATCAACTCTCCGAACAGGCTCGGCCGTCTGACCTCCAATACGGCACGAAGAACCAGAGGAAGCCGCTCCGATACAGTGGTGGAGGAGGTCCCGCCTTCGAACCGTTCGCTCAAATGCCGCTCGACATTTTCCACCTGCACGATTGCGGCGTCGACGATCATTCCTAGAGAAATGGCCAATCCTCCCAACGACATGAGATTCGCCGAGAGCCCGACCCGCTGCATGATCAAAAATGTGGTCAGCGTGGCGAGCGGTAACGTCAGGGCGACGACCAAGGCACCGCGTAGATTTCTCAGGAACAGATAGAGCACGAGAACCACAACGACGGCGCCCTCCAGCAAGGCCCGCTCAACGGTTTCAAGCGCCCTGGTCACGAGTTCAATCCGGTCATAGAACGCCGTGATTGTGACGCCATCCGGCAACAGCCGATTAATCACGCCCACTTTCTCCTTCACGGCGGAAACAATCTGTCGGCTGTTCCCACCACGGAGCATGACGGCAATGCCTTCCATGACTTCGCCGGTTCCATCCCGTGTGACGCCTCCCAATCGAACGGCATGCCCCTGCCGCACCTCCGCCACATCCCGTAGATAGATCGGTGTTCCTTGACGTGCCGTCACGACAATGCGGGCCAAATCTTCGGCGGAACGGGCCAAACCCTGGCCATAGATCACCAACTTATCGCCGCCTCGTTCGATGTAACTGCCGCCGGCATTCTGATTATTCTCCGTCACTGCCGATTGAACTTGCCGCAGGGTGAGACCCAAGCTGGTCAATCGATTGGGGTCTACAAGCACATGGTACTGCTTCGACAATCCCCCCAAGGTATCGACATCCGCCAGCCCTGGTACGGCCCGCAGCATCGGACGAATCACCCAATCATGGAGCGTCCGGAGCTCATGAAGACTTTGTGATGGACCGTCCACAAGATACATGAAGACCTCGCTGAGTCCCGTGCTCACAGGCCCGAGGACCGGCTCGGCCCCCGACGGCAACTGTGAGCGGACCTGAACCAGCCGCTCTAAAACCAGCTGCCGTGCGAAATAGTTATCGACCGTATCCTCAAATACCACGGTAATCACTGAAATCCCGAACCGCGAGACCGATCGTAGTTCCGTTTTTCCAGGCAAGTTGATCAACTCAATCTCAAGCGGAAACGTCACGAGACGCTCAATTTCCGGAGGCGCCAGAGCAGGCGCACGAGTAATCACTTGAACTTGAACCGGCGTCACATCTGGGAAGGCATCGATCGGCACATAACGGAACGCGACCACTCCGCCGATACTCAGTCCGAGCGTCACCAGCAGCACGATGACCCGCTGCTCCAGCGATGTGCGGATCAGCCATTCGATCACAGCGGACCTCCCATCGACATCTGCCCGCGAAGCGCTTCGGACTTCAGTGCGTAACTACCTTCCGTGACGATCTCTTCGCCTTCCTTCAACCCGGCCTTGATCTGGACGTATTCGTTCGACGACTCCCCGGTTGTTACTTCGAGCCATTCAAACCGTCGCAAGCCTCGTGTGACGAATACCATGGTGCGGTTGCCGACCTGCTGCAGGGCGGCACGCGGTACGGCCAAGAGCGATTGTTCCTGAGTCCGTACCGTCACCTCGGCGAACATTTCTGGGCGTAACCGTCGATCTGAGTTGGGAATCTGCGATCGGGCCGTAATCGTCCTGGTGGCCGGATCGATCATGGCACCGATATAGGTAATGGTGCCCTGAAATACCGTCTCCGGATAGGCCGAGACCCGCACCTCCACGACCAGGCCTGTTTTCAGCATCCCGATTTGCTGTTCCGGAAAGTCCGCCCTGACCCATACAGTGGAGAGATCCGCCACGGTGAAGAGCGTCTTACTTGAGTCAACGACTTCGCCGACCGTCGCATTCCTCTCGATGATTTCTCCGGAAAAGGGAGCTCGCAAAAACACCTGGGCCACCTCGGCATGCGGCAACTGTTCGGTAGACAGCCGCTGAATTTCCCGTTCCGCCATCCCGAGTAGATGGAGCTTCTCTTCCGCTTCGTAGAGTTCGGCCTTGGCATTTTCATACTCGGCTTCACGACGCTGATATTCGCTGATCCCGATCGCACCTTCGGCGGAAAGCGCCTTGGCCCGTTCAAAAGCCTTTTCCGACACCCTCATGGCCGTGCGTCTCTTGCGATACTCCAGCTGAGCCTCACCAAACGCCGGACTATCGAGCAACAGTAGCCGCTGACTAGATTCCACTCGATCGCCAAGATTGGCATAGACAGCCACGATGCGCCCCGGCACTCGTGGGCCCAGATGGGCCAGCCGGTTCTCATTGGGCAAAATCTTTCCTCCCTGCGCCTTCAGCGACATTCGCATGGAACGGTACCCCACCCGCTCCGTCTGAATCTGTGAGAGCATTGAACTCCCATCCGGCAACTCGATCATACCGGCTTGAGCTGCTGACTGTGTTGCGTGAGGAGGTCGTTTCTGTGCCTCATCTTGTGATGGTTGACAGGACACAGCCGAGAGAACCGCCGCAAAAGATACGACGAGACGTGCTGTATATCCTGGTGTGAGAGACTTCCAGGAAGAGATCATAACCATTCTCCTGTCGCCGATGACGTGTTGTCCAAGGGGCGCTCGAAACTATCGCAAGGTAATATGAACGGACCGGAGCGCTACACGGAAAGAGGAGGCGGACCACGGAAGGAATGATCGTGAAGTAACTGTGCAGGAGAAAACAGAGCGACGGCCTCTGACTCTTGCAAAACGCCGGGCTCAAGAGTCAATGTCACGGCAGACACGAGAGTATGGGTCTGGCTCAAGAAAGGATTGAACGACTTACGATCTGAATCAGTCAGCAGTGAGAAATCGATCTCGATATGCCGATGACCCAATCCGGCCACAGCCTCGCCGGCATCGTGCGAATCGGTTGCAAACGATGAATGCCTCTCGGTCTCGCACTCGAGATCTGGCGACATGACCGTATGCACTGTGCCGCCATGGAGATGACCAGCTTGTCCATGAAGATGGTCGGCGTCTGGATGCACATGGAACAAGGGAACCACCAGCATCCACAGGGACACCCAGATCAGGACGGCTTTGCGAAAACCACTGAGTAATGGACTATTCGATTTCATTCTCTATTAAGGCTAGCACAGTTGTCCGTGACCATCAATTGAGGAGCTTTTGCTTGTCCGACACATTCGAGGTAATGTCTCCAGCTACCCTTTTAGGAGAAACCGCATGCCTCCTCCTCTGTCGCCGGACCGAACCAACCAACACCTCCCGACTGAAATCTGGGTCCTCGGATTCGTCAGTCTCTTGATGGACGTCTCGTCAGAGATGATCCATAGCCTGCTCCCTCTGTTCATGGTCACAGTCCTCGGGACAAGTGCCACCGCCGTGGGCATCGTCGAAGGCTCGGCCGAGTCCCTGGCGCTGATCGTGAAAGTCTTTTCCGGCACCCTCAGTGACTATCTCGGAAAAAGAAAGGTACTGGCCGTCTTTGGCTATGCCTTAGGAGCCATGACGAAGCCGCTGTTTGCCCTGGCCTCCAGCCTTGACCTCGTCCTGACAGCCCGTCTCCTAGACCGGATCGGTAAGGGTGTCCGTGGCGCGCCACGAGACGCGTTGCTCACCGATATTACGCCTCTTCATCTTCGCGGTGCGGCCTTTGGTCTGCGACAAGCGCTGGACACGGTCGGAGCCTTCCTTGGCCCACTATTGGCCGCCGGGTTGATGGTGCTCTGGATTGATGACTTTCGGGCGGTCTTCTGGGTTGCAATACTTCCCGGTCTCTTGTCGGTCGCGCTCTTGCTCTACGGTGTTCAGGAGCCCACAACTCAACAGGATCACAACCGCGTGAATCCAATCCGATGGGAGAATCTATCCCGCTTAGGAGCTGCCTATTGGTGGGTGGTTGGGATTGGAACCGTCTTCACCCTTGCCCGATTCAGTGAAGCCTTTCTTGTACTTCGTGCCCACCAGGTAGGTATCCCCCTCGCATTGACCCCGCTCATCATGGTCGCGATGAATATCATCTATGCCGGCGCGGCCTACCCATTCGGCAAACTTGCTGACCGCATGTGCCACAAGAAATTGCTCGTGCTTGGGCTGATCGTCTTGATCGGGGCTGACCTGGTGTTGGCCATGCCCGATCATTGGGGTGTCGTTCTGCTGGGTGTATGCCTGTGGGGCCTGCACATGGGTATCACACAGGGCTTACTCTCCACGATGATCGCCGACACAGCTCCGGTTGATCTGCGTGGAACTGCATACGGATTGTTCAACCTCGCGAGCGGACTTGCTATGCTCGTCGCCAGCATTCTGGCGGGGCTTCTGTGGGATCGACTGGGGGCGTCGGTCACCTTCTACGCCGGCGCGGTTTTCTGTGGGCTGGCGATATTCGGCCTGACTGTGCGTCCAACGGTTGCTCGAACCGTGAGCACTCCCTGACCTCCAATTGTGCTGTAATCGGAAGAAGAGCGACACCGGTCGTTACATGCTCCCACAAGATGTGAAGGATTACGTATATCACTGAATTTGCAGTACTGTTTATTTGGTATGGTAAATGCTTTCTGTTGTAGTGAGATCAAAGAGCTTGACTAACGCCCCACGGATACGACAAAGTCAACGCCAGCGAGCACTTGTTATGATGCACCAGACTAGAGTGCGTGGAATAGCTCTCCTGCTGTTCTTTGCGTTCTGCCAGGTCATCGGAACCATGTGTGCGGTGCCGGATCTGACGCTGGCGGACGACGTCGCGAAGCTGGCTGAAGAGATGAGTCACATGACCTGCCCGATGGACGGCACGATCATGTGTCCACCATCCGCTAGCTCGTCGCCGGCACGACAACTCAAACATGCGGCAACCAGCGACCCGGACCAGACACTGGTATCGATCGGCTCTACAGCAGTTGTCATCGCTGTCTCCATCTCGAGGCCGTGGTCTTGGAGCAGTGCTTCTTCCATTGTCCCCATCTCCATAGCCTCCTCGTCGGTTCGTCGAATTTAATTTTACGCCTCCAGTTCGTTCACTGCCACTCCGCATGTGTGCGGAGGCGGCAGTGATCCATTCATTCGACATCATCTGGAGGTGTCATCGTGAACCCATCATTCCGCCAATTTTCTGAAAGGCTGCGCCGTATCCTGACTGCTTCGTTTTTGAGCCTTGCTTCCCTTCTGCTGAGCGCCACGGGCTCCGCTCTGGCAGACGAAAGCCAACTCTCCCTCTCTGTCCTTATCGAGGAGCTAGCTGCCCACAGTCCGGAGCTCAAGGCGGCGCAAGAGCGCTGGGAAGCAGGCCAGGCGGTCGTGCCGCAAGTACAGACCTTACCGGATCCTCGTCTCCAACTCGGCTATCAACGCATGCCGATGGTACCTCCCGTGGTGGAAGGAGTGATGTATGGGGTCGGTCAAGAGATCCCTTTCCCAGGCAAACTCAAGCTGAAGGGTGAAGTGGCGCAACGTGACGCCGAACGGTTGGAGCAGGAATACAACGCGACCCGCCTGAGGCTCGTTGCCGCGCTCAAGCAAGTCTATTACGACCTGCACTTCATCCATAAAAGCATCGATATCGTGGAAAGAAACAAGGCGCTGCTGACGCAATTTGAGAAGACGGCGAAGGCTCGATACAGCGTAGGACAAGCCGCCCAACAGGATGTGTTCCGAGCCCAGGTCGAAATTTCACGCGTCCTGGATCGGCTGGCCGTCCTCGATCAGCAGAAGGAGAGCCTTCATGCAGCGATCAATCGGCTCCTGAATCGTCCACCGGACGGCCCTCTGGGCACTCCGGAAGAAGTACACAGTACCCTGCTGACACTCCCGCTCCAAGAACTCAACAGGCGGGCGAATGAATTCTCACCTGCCCTGCTCGCGACGGCAAAAGGCATTGATCGTTCTGAACAGGCTGTCTCGCTGGCGAGGCGACAGTTCTACCCTGATTTTGACGTGACGGCGCTCGGTATCCGCAACGACAAGATCAATGACAACGGGTATCAGATCATGGTGGGCATCAAGATCCCCCTGTTTTATGGAACGAAACAGAAGCAAGGCGTGCGCGAGGCCGTCGCGAATCTCGAAAGTGCCCGCGAAGACTTTGCCGCCGCCAGACAGGATCTGTTGTTTCAAGTCAAGGACGGCTTCGTCCAAGCGCAGCGAGCTGAACGGCTGATCACGATTCTGCGCGATGCCATTATTCCCCAGGCCACGCTGGGCTTGCAGGCGGCTCAAGCGGGCTATGCCGTGGGCAAAGTGGACTTTCTCACGCTGCTCAACAGTCTCTTGACGTTGCAGGACAGCCAGCTCGAATTGCACAGCGAGATGGTCAATCACGAAAAAGCGCTGGCCCGCCTTGAAGCCGTCACCGGCGGACCGTTGGATGGATCGGAAAGGAAACCGAAATCATGAGTCGCCGTCGGCATATCGGAAAGGGTTCACTCCTGATCCTCACGATAGTCGGTTTGGCATGGCCGATATCACACCCCGCGATGCTCCTACCGGCGGAATCCAAACAAGACGAGATGGCTGGGATGGACATGCCGGGGATGGAACAGTCCCGTACCCCTGACGCCTCACGCCTCACGCCCGAAGCTGGTACGATCACCATTCCGCCGGAACGGCTGCAAACGATCGGCGTGAAGTACGGGCAAGTAACCCGCCGTCCCTTAGAGAAAACGATCCGAACCGTGGGACGCGTGGCCGTGGATGAGCGCCGGCTTGCCAAGGTCACCATCAAGTTTCACGGGTGGATCGAGGAGCTGTTCGTCAGCGCGCTCGGGGACCATGTGAAGAAGGGACAGAGGCTGTTTACGATCTACAGCCCCGATTTAGTCGCAACCCAGGAAGAATATTTACTGGCGCTTCAAAGCCGGAAGCAGCTCGGCGAGAGCGAATTCCCGGAAGTGGCCGGCAGCTCCCAAGAACTGCTGGAAGCCACGCGGCATCGCTTGCACCTCTGGGATATTTCCGAGGAACACATCCGCGACTTGGAACGGACGAAGCAGGTGAGGAAGACCTTACCGATTCATTCACCGATTGCCGGGACCGTCATTCGTAAGGAAGTCGTGCAAGGCACCCATGTTGAACCGGGCCAAGAACTGTACACCATCGTCGATCTGTCCCGCATCTGGATCCTCGCGGACATCTATGAATACGAACTCTCCTTCGTGAAGGCCGGGCAAAAAGCCGCCGTCACTCTCTCCTATGATCCGAGCACGGTCCTGACCGGACAGTTGGGTTTCATTTATCCGACATTGGACCCGAAGACCCGCACGGCCAAGGTGCGGTTCGAATTAGCCAATCCGAAGGAGAAACTCAAACCGGACATGTATGCCAACGTGGAGTTGCGGGTGAATTTGGGCACTCGTCTGGCGATCCCGCAAGAAGCCATCATCGAATCCGGCCAAAAGCAAGTCGTCTTTCTCCATCTGGGCGGCGGGAAGCTCGAGCCGCGCCTGATCAAAACCGGAGTGAAGACCGGCGAGTGGTCTGAAGTGCTGACGGGCCTGAACGAAGGCGAGCACATCGTCACCTCGGCCAACTTCCTGATCGACAGCGAAAGCCGTCTGAAATCGGTCATCGAGGGCATGGGCGGAATGCCGGGCATGAAGATGAGCGAGTGACCGATCATGGTTGAACGGATTATCGACTACAGTGCAAGAAACCGCTTCATCGTCTTCCTCTTAGTCTTCTCGCTGTCCGCCGTGGGGCTCTGGGCCATGTGGCAGACGCCGATCGACGCACTGCCCGATATCTCCGACACACAAGTCATCGTCTATACGACCTGGCAAGGCCGTTCGCCTGATCTCGTCGAAGACCAAATTACCTATCCGATTGTCACAGCGCTCCTGTCGGCTCCCAACGTCACAGTCGTCCGTGGCTTCTCGGACTTCGGCTATTCCTATGTCTACATTTTGTTCAAGGACGGCACGGACATCTATTGGGCGCGCTCGCGGGTTCTCGAGCGTCTTAATCAACTGTCGGGGCGGATGCCCGAGGGTGTGGCACCGCAACTCGGCCCGGACGCGACCGGCGTAGGCTGGATCTTTCAATATGCCTTGGTTGATGAATCAGGGCAGCAAGACCTCGCCTCGCTGCGCAGCTTCCAGGACTGGTATCTTCAGTATTGGTTACGATCCGTCGAAGGTGTCGCCGAAGTGGCAAGCATCGGAGGCTTTGTCCGGCAATACCAGGTCAATCTCGATCCGACCAAAGTCCTGGCCTATCGGTTGTCCCTTCCTTCCATCGTCGAAACGATTCGCGAAAGCAACAACGATGTCGGTGGGCGCATCGTGGAATTTTCCGGCATCGAATATGTCATCCGAGGACGTGGCTATCTCAAGAAGGCGGAAGACATCGAAAAGATCGCAGTCGGCGTCAACGAAAACGGGACGCCGATTCTCTTGCGCGATGTCGCGACCGTCCGGCTGGGGCCTGATATGCGGCGAGGCCTCGTGGAATTGAACGGCCAAGGTGAAGTGGCAGGTGGCATCGTGATCATGCGCTTCGGAGAGAACGCGCTCACGGTCATCGAGCGGGTGAAAGCCAAGCTCAAGGAACTCGAGCCCTCTCTGCCGAAAGGCGTCAAGATCGTCCCTGTCTATGATCGCAGCGACTTGATCCACGAATCTATCGCCACGGCTAACGAAAGTCTCCTGGAAGAATTGCTCGTGACCGGGGTGTTGATTATTGCGTTCTTACTTCATGTCCGCTCCGCTGTCGTCCCCATCCTTACTCTACCCATCGCCGTGCTGTTGGCCTTCATCCCTATGTATCTCATGGAAATCGGCATCAACATCATGTCGCTCGGCGGCATCATCGTTGCCATCGGCGACATGGTGGATGCGGCGATTGTCATGGTCGATAATGCCCATAAGCGCCTGGAGGAGTGGGAGCGGGACGGACGAGTCAGTGAGCGGCTTCAAATCCTCATCGATTCGGCCAAGGAGGTGGGGCCGCCGATTTTCGCGTCGGTGTTGGTCATTGCCATCTCCTTCATTCCGGTCTTCGTGCTGGAAGCGCAAGAAGGCCGGATGTTCAAACCGCTGGCCTGGACCAATAACCTGGCCATCGCTATGTGCGCGGTCTTGGCCATCACATTGGTCCCGGCCTGTCTGCCGACCTTTATTCGCGGCAAGATCTTTCCGGAACAGAAACATCCCGTCAGTCGTTCTCTGCAATGGCTCTACGCACCCGTCCTACGCCTGGCCCTCTGTTACCGGAAGACCGTCGTCATCGGAGCGCTCGCGCTGATGGGCAGCATCGTCCCGCTGTATCAGAAGATGGGCTCGGAATTCATGCCGCCGCTCTACGAAGGGACGATTCTCTACATGCCGACGACCTTGCCGGGCCTCTCCATCACGGAAGCCGGGCGCATGTTGCAGATCATGGACCAGAAACTCCGTTCCTTCCCCGAAGTGGACCATGTGTTCGGTAAAGCCGGACGAGCAGAAACCTCCACCGATCCCGCGCCCTTCAGCATGATGGAAGTCGTCGTCGAACTGAAACCGAAAGACCGATGGCGGCCGAGGCTCAGTTATGAAAGCTTGGTGGATGAAATGGACCGGGCCATGCAATTCCCCGGAGTGACAAATGCCTGGACCATGCCGATCAAATCGCGGATCGATATGCTCACGACCGGCGTCCGCACTCCCGTGGGGATCAAAATCTTCGGGCCGGACCTGAAGCAGATCGAGGAGATCGGGAAACATTTGGAGATGGTCTTGAAAGATGTTCCCGGCACCAGGAGCGCCTATGCGGAACGGGTATCCGGCGGCTATTTCCTCGATTTCGAAATCAACCGTGAGGAGATCGCCCGCTACGGACTCAAACTCATGGATGTTGGCCGGATCATCGAATCGGCCATCGGTGGTGAAAACATCGCGACGACGATCGAAGGGCGTGAGCGCTATCCGATCAACGTGCGCTATCTTCGGGAATTGCGGGACGATCCTCAGAAGCTCCAACGAGTCATCGTGGACACACCGACGGGCGCCCAAGTACCGCTGGCCCAACTCGCGACGCTGCGATTCGTCAACGGCCCTCCCATGATCCGTGATGAAAACGGCCTGCTCGCCGGCTACGTCTTCCTTGATATGACGGGCCGTGATGTCGGGAGCTATGTGGAGGAACTTAAGAAGGCCGTGGCGGACAAGATCCAGTTGCCGTCCGGTTATACCATCGTCTGGTCCGGTCAGTATGAGTTCATGCAGCGGGTCAAGGAACGGCTGAAGTTGGTTCTCCCGCTGACGCTCGTGATCATCTTCGTCACATTCTACTTCTCATTCGAGTCGGTGGCGAAGACCTTCATGGTGATGGTCGGGGTGCCGCTCTCGTTGGTCGGGGCTGTCTGGTACCTGTCGATCCTCGACTACAACATGAGTATTGCCGTGTGGATGGGACTGATCACCGTCGTGGGGACCGCGGCGGAAACCAGCGCAGTCATGCTGGCCTATTTGGATGAGGCCTGTGCCAGACGCAAAGCGGTCGGCGGCCTCACGACGTTACAAGATCTGATCGACACCGTCCAGCTTGGGGCGGTCGAACGTATCAGGCCCATGGCGATGATCGGCTTGGTCGACGTCATCGGGTTGATCCCGGTCATGTGGGCCACGGGGACCGGAGCAGATGTGATGAAGCGGATTGCCGCGCCACAAGTCGGCGGCGTCTTCTCGGCCATGATTCTGACGCTGTTCGTGATTCCTCCGGTCTATGTCATGTGGCGGTGGTGGAGCGAGAGCAGGAACGGATATGCGAGGAAGACCGGGCAAGAAATGTAGGGAACAGTTACCCTGCGAACGCGAATTTCTGAAAGATGACCATCATCTGCAACACTCATTGACGTCTCGTGCGCGCGAACATCCAACATTAAGAAGAAGGAGAAATCCATGAAGATCTCACGGCACTTGGCATGGATCGTATTGTTGTTCAGCGTGGTCTTCACCGCCTGTTCGACTGCTCCACCCCGCGAACTGATTGACCGCAACGATCACAGTGGATTGGCGGCGTGGTATGAGCAGGAGAGTCTACGTCTGAAAGGGAAAGCAGAGGAGATGCAACAGATGATTGACCGGTATGCCGCATTTTCTGCTCCACATCTTACTCCAAAAGAAACCAGAGTAGATCTGATCGCTCATTGCCGCGACTTTATGCACTATTACATGAAAGCCGCCGAAGAAGCGGAGACTCTCGCCAAGCTACATCGAGAACAGAAACCAGTCATTCCATGATGGGAAACACGATGCTTTCTAGCTGAGGTTCGGCGGAAGGGCAACCAGCCCGCTTCTCGCATGGGCCGGACCCAGTTTCAGACACGGTTCAGCAGCGCGCAGGCAGCAGCGAAGATTTCAGCCGAAAGACCTGAAAAGAAGGAAGCATAAGGCTGCGCTAGTCGGGCTGAACTCAGATAACCATCGTCTCATCGGGCGCCAGCATAGGAACACACGCGATGCAATAAGGCAACGATTCCGTGGTATCTGCTGACAATGACACGATTCGAAAGAAGCCCCCATTGATGACCACAACACCTTCCACTGTTGAACAACCGAAAGGCAACGCCTGGCATAGCCGATCGGCTGAGGACATATTGGCCCAACTCGGCTCCACAGTCTCCGGACTTTCTTCACCTGAGGCCGCACGTCGGCTCGCTGAGAACGGTCCGAACGAGTTGAAAGAAGGTAAACCCATCAGCCCGGTCCAGATGTTTTTCTTCCAGTTTATAGCGAAGCCCACAGGTACTGATAGACATAGAGTGCGCATGAGATGCTCAGGAGATTTGCGCCAACGAGTGGTGGATGTTGTCCGGAGTGGTGACAGCAAGGTGGAGGCGGCTCGGCGGTTCAAAGTGGGCGAGGCCAGCGTGTGCCGGTGGCTCAACCACGGTGGGCTGACACACCAGCGCCCTGGGCCTAAAACCGCTCACGCACTGGATGGGGAGGCCTTGCGGCGTCATGTCACCACGCATGCCGACCTGACACAGGCGCAAGCGGCTCGGCATGTCGGGGGCTCACGCCATTGCATCTGGACCGCCCTCCACAAGATGGGGGGACCCGGGGAAAACCGACCGGCTACACAGAGCGCAGCCCGCTGCAACGAAGAACGTTGCTGCGTCTTCGGGAGCGGGACCGACGTCGCGGCCTGCAGCTCGTGCCTGTCGATGAGTGCGGCTTCGCGCCTTCCGTCACACGCCGCTAGGGGTATGCCCACAAGGGACACCGCGTGTACGGCCTGACGTCCGGGCCTAGAAGACCTCGCACCTCGCTCATTGCCGCGCGCATCGGGCCAGAGCTTGCAGAACCGGTCCTCTTCGACGGCACGTGCGATGCCGAGATGTTCAACGCCTGGCTCAAGGTACGGCTGTGCCCACGTCTGACCTGCGTGCACCTGGTCATCAGGGACTACGCGGCCTTTCACAAACCCCCGGAAACGGCGGAGCTCATCCAGCACACCGGGGCCACGCTGTTGTTGCCACCGTATTCCCCAGACCTCAACTCCCTCGAGCACGACTTCGCCGTGCTCAAGCAACGCCTGGAATATCAGGAAACCACGTCAATCAATCAGCTCGTGAAGGCCTATCAATGATTATCCGCTTGGCCATAATTACAGGCATCCCCTATCAGCATGCTCCTGCTTGAAGCGTTGCCCCACCAGTTCGGGACGCCTCTTCACGTACCCTGTTTGTCCATACACAAGTAGGGATAGACCGTCCAGGAAACCCTTCCGTAATATCTGCACCTCCCATCTTGATTCACATGGGTAGCTGAGCCCAACAGAATTTCCAGCACGGCGAATCACGGCAAATACTGTGGGTCTATTATGAAACATCGCTTCACCGGCCCAGCACAATATCTTGTTCTCACTCTTCTCTTAGGCGCCATCGGATTCGGTGTCTACGGCTGCAAAGACACAGGGGGGATTGATCCGGGGCCCGAGCTGGCCAGCCTCTCCGTTTCCGGCGCATCACTTCAACCTCCGTTCGCAAGCGAAACAACCGGCTACAGCGTCGATCTTCCCAGCGACCAGCCTGACGTCACCATCTTGGCAACCAAGTCTGAACCGAAGGATGTGTTGTCCGGTGCCATCACTGCCCCGGCAGGGCAAGCCACTGGCCAAACCACGATTCAAGCCCCCAGTCCCGGATCAAGCAAAGACGTCTCCTTGACCGTCACGTCCTCCGATGGACGAGCCAAGATCTACACCATTACCCTCAGGATAAGCACCCGCGGTGGAGACAACAGCCTCAAGAGTTTGACCCTGTCACCAGGAACCTTATCTCCTACCTTTTCTGCAGGCACTCAAGCCTACACGGTAAACGTGGCCGGCACTACCGCCGAAGTCACTGTCTCGGCAACCAAGTCTGATCCCAATGCCGTGATCTCGGGTGATGTGCCGAACGAAGGGCACGCAACGATCAAACTAGACGGGCCAGGAACAACCAAGATTGTCTCGATTGTCGTCACGGCATCGAATGGAATCTCAAAAACCTACACTGTCACCGTCAACCGAGCCCTGACGTCCAGTGATGATACTCTCTCTGCCTTGACGGTCAGTCCTGGCTCCTTGGATCCTGATTTCGCTTTGAACATCCTGAGCTACCGAGTAACCGTACCTAATGACGTGGACAGCGTGACCATCTCTGCGACAAAATCCGATCCCAATGCTATGATGTCCGCTCTTGGCTCCGTGATCGCGGCGACAGGGACCCCGACGGGACACATCTCTATCCCACTAACTGCAAGACGTACTGAGGTGGACCTGACCGTCACCGCACAGGATGGTATGACAACACAGTCCTACACCATCACCGTCATCAGGTCTCGCAGATAGACAGTGGAAGCTGGCACGGAGCCCATCGTCCATAGCCGGCTTATATGCAACGATGCGTCTGAATCACTGAGCTGAGGTTCGTACACACCAAGCCACTCCTCCCTCCTAGTCAGTCCATTGACCCGACCAGTCAGATCCGCTATATCAACTATCATTCGCTGTTCGAGTTGCAAAAATCGTGAGAACCAGGCTGAACTCTTCGGTATGTTTCGCCTCTGACGGTCTGCGCTGACCAGAACAGATGAATCCATTACTTCGTGCAGCAACAGACCATCTCTGGAACCAACATGAAAGACATTTTGACTATAGCGAGAGCCGATTGGATTGCCCTTTACCTCATTGGGCTCTGTTTGACTCCTTACGGTTGTAAAGACTCGTCGTCGGTTTCGGATAAACCCGCTGTCCCACTCGCCAGTCTCAGCATCACGCCTGCAACCCTCCAGCCAGCGTTTTCAAGCGATACCACGAACTACACGGCTGAGGCCCCAACAGCCGCTACCAGCATCATGGTCACAGCTACTCCAGCGGACAGCACAGTGACGGTATCAATCGATGGGGCCGTCACCACACAGCGTTCCATTGCCCTCGATCAGCCTGGGTCGACTAAAACGATCCCCATCGTTTTGACAACACAGACCGGCTCGGAGAGTACCTATGCAGTCCATGTGACACGACTGCTCTCAAGTGATCACAACCTCAAGACATTGACCGTCACGCCAGGCCCACTGAGCCCAGCCTTCAAGTCAGACCATTCGACCTATACCGTCGATGTGGCCACCACTGTAACCAGTGTCACTGTTACCGCAAACAAGTCTGATCCTGAGGCCGTAATCTCAGGCAATCTGACCAACGAGGGAACGGCCACCATCCAACTCGATGGACCTGGAACCAGTAAGACTATTGCCATCACCGTGACGGCTCCAAATCAAACCAACAAGACCTACCGCATTACCATCAACCGCGCGGCATCGAGCAACAACAGTTTGTCGGCCTTGAGCGTGACGCCAGGCTCCTTGAGTCCCTCCTTTGCTGCAGGGACGTTGGCCTACAAGGTGGAGGTGGGTACCAAGGTGACCAATGTCGCCATCGTGGCAACCAAGGCGGATTCGAACGCCGTGATTTCGGGTGACGTTCCCAATGAAGGACGGGCTACCATCCAACTGGATGGACAGGGAACACAAAAAGATGTCTCCATTCATGTGGCGGCTCAAGATGGCAGCGTAAAAACTTACACCATCACGGTCAAACGAGCCGCCCCTTCAAGCAACAACAACTTGTCAGCTCTCGGCGTGGCACCCGGTACTCTGAATCCCGCCTTCACCTCCGAACAGTTGACCTATACCGTCGATGTGGCGACCCATGTCACCAGTGTCGACGTCTCTGCGACCAAAGCCGACCCGGATGCCGTGATGTCTGGTTCGGTATCAACCGGAACGGGTGTTGCCACAGGACATGCACCCATTTCACTCAGTAGCCCAGGGTCTCCGACACAGGTGTCACTTACCGTCACTGCGCCCAGTGGCACTTCCAAAACCTATTCCATCACTGTCAACCGACGCCCCTCGAACGACAGTAGTCTGTCGGCCTTAAACGCGAGTGCCGGCTCATTGGATCCTCCCTTCGTCTCCAACAGCCTGACCTATACCGTGACGGTCGGCCTTCTCGTCGGCAGCGTCACCATCACAGCGACCAAGACTGATCCAAGTGCCACGATGTCTGCGCTTGGCTCGGTGATCGCCTCACCCGGTACCCCAACCGGTCAGGTGACGGTCTCTCCGGGATTTGGGGTTGGCACAAAAGTAGACATGACTGTGATCGCGCAGGACGGAATCAACACAACGACCTATTCGATTACTGCGATCCGAGGACTCTTTTAGAAGCCGGCCTCTATGATGAAAACGTGAAATTCGTCGGCCCTCTCGATTGACCCGACCACGTAGATTCGCTATAGGTGTCATATATTGGCACGCATGCTTGGTAATGGCATGCAGATCCTCAATCAGCCCATAGCATCTCTATACACTTGCTCTATTCGTCAAAATCAGACAGACCATCTTCTCGGGTGCTGAGAAAGTGACCATGTGTCCATGAGAAACCTGCTCGTTTCCGCACGCTACCAGATCACTGCTGTCTTTCTCGTTACCCTCTGCCTTAGCGCTTCTGGTTGCAGAGACAGCGTATCGACTTCAGAGAACACAGTAGAAGTTCCTCTTTCTAGCTTGGTGATCACCCCTCCCGGTACGCTCCAACCGGCGTTTTCCAGCAATATCACGAGCTATACCGCCATCGTGCCCACCGTTGTGACCAGTATTACAGTGACGGCCAGTCCCAAAGACACCACAACAACGATCCTCATTAACGGAACGAGTACCCCTGCAGGACAAGGTCACCCTGTGTCACTTGGCCAGCCAGGGTCGACCACACCCATCGAGGTAGTCGCTTCCTCGCAAAATGGGATCGAAAGCAAGTACCGTGTCGCGGTCACACGACTATCGAACGACAATAGCGTATCGGCCTTGAAGGTAACAGCCAACAACGTCGCTCAACCGTTGGCACCGGGAATTGATGCGAATACCCTTGACTACACAGCCAATGTTTCCAACACCATTGAGCAGGTCACAGTCGAGGCAACCAAATCCGACCAGAATGCTACGATGCTGATGAGTTCAGGGCTGAGCTCCGTGACCATCGGACCAGGGATCAATCCAGGACAATTGCCGATCACACTTGGTGGGCCAGGAACGTCCACCCTCGTGTCGCTCGAGCTGACCGCACCAAACGGCAGCAAGAAAACTTACCAGATCACCGTCACCCGACTATCTGGCAACAATACGCTAAGGGAGTTGTCCGTCATACCAGGCACCTTCGATCGTCCGTTTGATCCAGCAACCACAGCCTACACCGTGACAGCACCGACCACGGCTGAACAGGTGACCGTCACGGCCACCAAGTCTGATCGGCTTGCAGCAATGTCTGGGAACATAACAGCTGGTGCGGGGCTCGAGACTGGTACCGGGACTTTCCAGTTAGGGGCACCAGGATCAGAGCTACCTCTGGCCATTACCGTCGCCGCGCCGGACCCTAGTGTCGTTCCACGAGAATACCGTCTCATCGTCAAACGACCACTCCCTTCAAACAATGCGAGTCTGGCCGCCTTGACGACAAATGCCGGATCCTTCGATCCACCGATCTTTACTCCGGACAGGAAGAACTATGAAGTGAAGGTCGGACTCCTCATCGGCAGCGTCACCCTCACGGCGACAAAATCCGATCCAAACGCCACAATGTCTGCGCTCGGTTCGGTGATCGCCTCACCCGGTACCCCAACCGGCCAGGTGACTGTCACACCGGGGTTTGGGATCGGGACACCCGTCAACATTGATGTGAGGGCAGAGGATGGAGTCAACAGCTCCACGTACACAATTACCGTAGTTCGAGGGCTGTTCTAGCAGGTCATCTCGCTCAAGACGTTTCTAGCCCCTTCCTCACTCAGGACTTGGAGCCTATCTCCGGTCTCGCTTGCGACTCACCCCTGCTCCCACCTCTCAACGGAAGCACACACGCCTCTGGTGACAGGCAAGCGAGCCGTATCCGCCGAAATCTACCGCTTCGGATCCAGCTCGATCAGACCTTTGCGGATGGCGAGAATGGCCGCCTGTGTACGGTCATAGACTTGCAGTTTGTGAAAGATGTTCCGGACATGATTCTTTACCGTCTTTTCACTCAAATCCAGGCTGTTGGCGATTTCCTTATTGGTCTTTCCATCGGCAACCAACCGCAACACGGTAATCTCTCGTTCCGTTAAATCATGTTCGGCCCATGCCGGCTTTTTCCCCTTTTTCTGGGCCATGAGCGAAAACTCCGCCAGAATCTTGCTGGCGACCGACGGGTGGATCAACGATTCTCCGCGATAGATCGCACGAATGGCCGCCACAATCTGCGACGATTCGGAATCTTTCAGCAAGTATCCCGTCGCACCTGCGCGGACCAGATCAAAGATGTATTGCTGCTCCTCATACATGGTCAACGCAACGACACCGATGTGCGGGAACTCGCGCTTGATCTGTCTGGTCGCCTCGACGCCACCCATCCGCGGCATACTCACGTCCATCAGGATGACGTCCGGAAGCAATGCTCGAGCTTTCTCCACCGCTTCCATCCCATCCTGCGCCTCCCCGATAACATGAATGTCTTCCTTCGTTTTCAGGATGGCAGCCAACCCTTCTCGGACGACCCGATGATCGTCGGCGATGAGGACCTTAATCTTTTCCATGCTGTCGTTCCTCCTTCTGACCCAACGGCACTTCAACGACGATACGTGTGCCTTTCCCCGGTTTGGATTCGACTCGCCCCTCCCCTCCGACCAATCGCGATCGTTCCAAAATCCCCTTAATCCCAAAATGGTCCCACTTTTCAGGGTCCCGCAATACGGTGTCCATATCGAATCCAATTCCGTTATCGGTGATCGTCACCCGCAAGAGATCGATGTCGATATCCAACTTGATCGTCACACGGTCTGCCTTGGCATGTTTTTCAACATTGCCCAACGCTTCTTGGATGATGCGAAAGAGAAACATCTTCGTCCGAGGAAACAGAATTTGCTCGTCCCCGGAGAAGGCAAACTTGGTGGTGATATGCGTCTGAGTTTGATAGGACTTGAAATAGTTGGTCAGCGCCGGAATCAATTCCATCTTGTCATAGTGCAGGGGACGCAAATTGAAGATGACCTGACGGGCCTCCTGAATCGCCAGTTTCAGCTGAGCCTTGCTCTCCTTGAGGGTAGCCAAACTTGCGCGTGGATTCTTTCGAAGCAGCTGCTGGCATAGATCGAGCTTGAAGTTGACCCCTGCCAAGATCTGCACGAATCCATCATGAATCTCGCAGGCAATTCTGGTCCGTTCATCCGTCACCGCTGCACCGGTTTCCTTCACATACAATCGATAGAGGGATTGATACTTGTTCAGGGTTTTCTCGATCTCCGCCGTCGCCCGAATTCTGGCTTCGATCAGCTCCCACATGAATTTTGCACTGACTCCTCCAATGACAGTCACACCCATCCGGTGAAAATCTTGGAGAAATTGCCACACATCTGGGTCCCCCGACACATCAATGATCAGGTCGACACGCTCCATCGTGAGTAAGTGCTGATAGTCTTGGGTCACCGGGATTTTCAATTGTTTGGCCAATGCAAGTCCCGGTGCCTCAGGATTGATCTCCGCGACGCCGACGATCTGCACCAACGGGTCGTTCGCAAAGATCTCAATCAGTGCGGTGCCGCCGCGACCGGCACCAATGATAGCGACGCTGGTTGCCGCAGAGGTCGATTGGTTTCGCTTCCCACGCTGAGACAGCGGCTTGATCATCGGCATGGAGATTCTAAAAGGGTGGCCTGAACAATTCGGGAGGACATGCTCACTATCCTGCTCATACTCAAATCGCTGGCCTGACCACCATGCAGGATATGAATACCCTAGACAGAACCATGTTGAGAGGAGAGATGGGGCAACAGTGATCGAGGGTCAAGGCTCGCTACGTTCCTGCGCCAAGGTCTTCAACTCGTCCATGAATTGGTCAATGTCCTTGAATTCCCGATACACCGACGCAAATCGGACATAGGCGACCTGGTCCAGTTGATGCAGTTCCTTCATCACTTCTTCCCCCACGATCCGGCTTTCGATCTCCGTCTCGCCCATCTCTTGAATATGTTTTTCAATGCGGTCGGTCACAGCCTCAATAGTGCTGATACTGATCGGCCGTTTTTCGCAGGCTTTTTTTAAGCCCACGAGAATCTTATTGCGATCGAACGATTCACGCCGGCCGTCCTTTTTCACGACAACCGGGAGAATCTCTTCGACACGCTCGTAGGTCGTATAGCGGCGTTTACACCCAAGGCATTCGCGACGGCGACGGATGACCTCGCCTTCTTTGGCCATGCGGGAATCGACTACCTTGTCTTCAAGTTCATCGCAGAAGGGACATTTCACTGCGGGCGACCTGCTCTCTGGCTATCGGCTGACTAGTAGGGATGAAAGATTGGGAACCGGCCGCACAAAACTTTGGCCTGCTCACGAACCTCTTCCAAGATCGTCTGGTCCTGTCGGTGCTGGAGGACACGGTCGACTAAGCCGACAATCTGTTTCATCTCCGGCTCACGCATCCCGCGTGTCGATACGATGGGCGACCCTAAGCGGATACCGCTCGCCACCGCCGGCGGTTTTTCATCGTACGGCACGGCATTCTTGTTGACGATAATTCCTGCAGCATCGAGCGCCGCGTCCGCCTCTTTCCCGGTAATCTCCTTGTTCGAGAGATTCAGCAGCATGAGATGGGTATCGGTGCCACCCGAAACGATCTTATAGCCGCGATCTACGAATCCCTGTGCCAACACTTTCGCATTGGCTAAAACTTGTTGTTGATAACGCTTGAACCCCGGGGACAAGGCCTCCTTGAAGGCCACAGCCTTGGCCGCGATGACATGCATCAACGGGCCACCCTGCAGCCCCGGAAACACCAATTTGTCGACGGCCTTGGCATATTCTGCTCGACACATCGTCACCCCGCCACGAGGCCCACGCAGCGTCTTATGAGTCGTCGTCGTCACGAAGTCTGCATAGGGAACCGGGTTCGGATGAAGTCCCGCAGCAATGAGCCCGGCAATGTGGGCGATATCCACCAACAAATAGGCCCCGACGGATTTGGCGATCTGCTGGAAGCGAGGGAAATCCAAGATCCTGGCATAGGCACTGGCTCCGACCACGATCATACGTGGACGGCACTCTTCCGCAACCTTCTGAACGGCATCGTAATCAATGGTCTCGGTCTGGCGATCGACTCCATAGGAAAAGACACGGAAGAGAATTCCGGAGAAATTGACTTTGCTTCCGTGCGTGAGGTGGCCACCCTGAGCAAGATCCATCCCCAAAATCGTATCGCCTGCTTTAAGGACGGACAGATACGCCGCCATGTTGGCCTGCGAGCCGGAGTGCGGCTGTACATTGACATGCTCAGCCCCAAAGATTTGCTTACAGCGCTGGATGGCCAAATCCTCAACTTCATCCGCATGCTGACACCCACCGTAGTACCGCTTCCCAGGATAGCCTTCGGCATACTTGTTGGTGAGCAACGAGCCTTGCGCCGCCAAGACCGCAGGACTGGCGAAGTTCTCCGAAGCAATCAGCAACAACTTTTCGCGTTGCCGAATTTCCTCAGCCTCAATCGCCGAACAAACCTCAGGATCTGCTGACTTCAGGGCATCCCAGGAACCGAGTGCATAGCTGTTCATCGTATCCATCGTCGAATCCCTATGCTGATGTGGTCGGCGCTTCAGCTTCTTGTGCGTCTTGCTTCTTCACCACATGAACTTTCACCGTGGCCACCACATCCCTCGGCATCTTGATCGGAACAACCACCGTACCGAGTTCTTTGATCGGCTGTGCCAATTGAATCTTTCGCCGATCCACCGTGACACCCTGCGCCGCCAAGCCTTCTGCGATGTCTTTCGTGGTGACGGAGCCGAACAGCTTATCGTCCTTGCCCGCCTGCATCTCGATCGTCAGCGACACCGCCGAGACTTTCTTGGCATGGACCTCGATTTCCAGCTTTTCTTTCTTGGCCTTCTCAGCCGCTACTCGTTTGGCATGCTCGAAAGCCTTGATGCTCCGACTGTCGGCTTCGACGGCCTTCCGCCGAGGCAGCAAGTAGTTTCTCGCAAATCCATCGGCAACGTTGATGAGATCGCCGAGATGACCTACCCCTTCCAGGGTTTCTTGAAGAATAACTTTCATAGCCCTACTCCTTCACATAATAAAGTCCCAGAGAATACTGAGCTGGCTGCGAAATGTCAATTCGGATGGATACGAGTGAGGACGCCTATGGAATGACCCCGAGAGCGCGACCCACCTTGGCAAACGCCGTCACAGCCCGTTGTAACTGAGCAGGGGTATGGGCCGCCGACATTTGGGTCCGAATCCTTGCCTGCCCCTGCGGAACGACTGGATAGCTGAATCCGACGACGTAGACTCCTTCTTTGAGTAAAGCCTCCGCCATCGAAGTGGCGAGGGCGGCGTCACCCAACATCACCGGAATGATGGGATGCTCGCCCGGAACGAGCCGAAACCCAAGCTTCATCAGCTCATCTCTGAAGAAGGCAGCATTGGCACGAAGCTGTTGCCGAAGATGATCGCCCTGCGCCACGAGACCGAGTGCACAGAATGCCCCGGCCGCAATCGGCGGAGGAAGGGAGTTGGAAAACAGATAGGGCCGCGACCGTTGGCGCAGCAACTCGACAATCTCCGTCCTGCCAGATGTGAATCCACCCGTCGCACCCCCGAGTGTCTTTCCCAGGGTACTCGTCACGATCTCGATGCGGTCGGCCACACCAAAGTGAGCCGGGGTGCCCCTCCCCTGCGGACCAAGCACCCCGGTGGCATGGCTGTCATCGACAATGACGGCCGCGTCGTATCGTTCCGCCAGTCCGGTAATTCGATCAAGCTTGGCCAGGTCACCATCCATCGAGAAGACACCGTCCGTGACAATTAATCGGAGACGACACCCAGCAGCTTCCTGCAGCCGCGCCTCGAGATCCGTCATGTCGGAATGGGCGTACCGAAATCGTTTGGCTTTGCAGAGCCGGATGCCGTCGATCAGACTCGCATGGTTCAACGCATCGCTGATGACGGCATCGCGCTCATCCAGCAACACTTCAAACAGTCCTCCGTTTGCATCAAAGCAGGAGCTGTAGAGGATTGTGTCCTCGGTACCGAGAAATGTACTGATAGCTTGTTCCAGTTGTTGGTGCAGATCTTGCGTGCCGCAAATAAACCGCACCGAGGCCATGCCATAGCCGTGTGTGTCCAGCCCTGTCTTCGTAGCCTGGACAATGGCCGGATGATTCGCGAGTCCCAGATAATTATTGGCGCAGAGATTCAACACCGAGCCTTGAGAGACCCGGATGTCCGAACCTTGTGGGCCGAGAATACGCCGCTCTGCTTTATACAGGCCCTTGGCGCGAATGTCGGTGAGTTGAGTATCGAGAATCTGTTTAAGGGAATCGTAAGCCATAATCAGTTGGTGAAGGGTAAACGGTAAGGGGTGAGGGGCTTGAGGAAAATCTCGCAATCGCATTCGTTCATTTCACACCTCACCCCTCACTCCTTACGGGATCAAGACTACTTTCCCGCATTGCCCAGACTGGATCAACGCAAACCCGGTCGCGAACTCGGTTAGTGGAAACGAATGGGTGATGACCGGCCGGATGTTGAGACCGGCTTTGAAGAGACCGGCCAGCCGGTACCAGGTTCCAAACAAACGCCGACCCGTAATTCCATACACACGAATCCCCTTGAAGATCATTTCGTTTGGGAGATCAAAGGTTACAGGGCCGGTGGGAATGCCGAAGAGCGTGACCCGCCCACCGTTCTTCACTGCCCGAAAGGCCTGGTGCAAGGCCTCCGGGTTTCCCGACATCTCCAACGAAGCATCAACCCCTTCACCGACGGTGATGTCGAGGATCGTCGCCGCAAGTTGGTCTGGGGAATTCGTTTTGGCATTGAGAGTATGATCAGCACCAACTTGCTTCGCTAAACTCAGCCGGTAGTCACTGACGTCTGATGCGATAATGGTCGCCGCACCGGCGGTTCGTGCGACCGCCGCAGCAAACAAGCCGGTCGGGCCACATCCGGTGATCAACACCGTCTGGCCGGTCAAGTCTTCAGCCAATGCGGCATCAACGGCATTGCCGATTGGCTCCTGCAGACAGGCCAACTCAGGAGGAATGCTCGGATCCGTCTTCCACAGGACGCTTTCGGGTAAGACGACATACTGCGCGTAGGATCCGTCTCGGTCGACTCCGAGGATCTGGTAATTCTTACACACATGCGCCAATCCTGTCCGGCACTGAAAACAGATTCCACAAGTCAGGTGCGATTCCGCGGCAACATAGTCGCCGATCTTGACGAGGGACACCTCGCGCCCCACCTCCACGACGTGGCCGCACAACTCATGGCCGATCACCCGGGGCGGGTGGATTCGCCGCTGCGCCCATTCGTCCCAGCGATAGATATGGGCGTCGGTTCCACAGAGCGAGGTCGCTGCGACCTTGATCACAGCATCGTGTGGCCCCGGGGTTGGGTCCGCCCAATCAGTGAGGGTGAGACCTGGTCCTGCAACAGTTTTGACGAGTGCTTTCATGGGTTCATTCTATACCAACATCTCCAGTGGACATCCATGTTTCAACGAAAGAAACACGT
Organism: Nitrospira sp. CMX1; assembly: GCF_054902215.1. NCBI lineage: Bacteria > Pseudomonadati > Nitrospirota > Nitrospiria > Nitrospirales > Nitrospiraceae > Nitrospira > Nitrospira sp. CMX1. The sequence goes on from NZ_JBUBKD010000011.1 coordinate 289,436, forward strand.
TGCACCACCTTCCGGTGACGGATAGGATACCACCCGAGAGAATTGGGTCACTCGAGAGGAAACGTGCCTCATGCGGACAGGCTGAAAGGGGATGATTATGAACAGGAGCCGAGTCTGGACACAGAGCATCATCGTGATGGGCTTCTTGGCGTTGTGCTCACTCAACGTCCACGCCGAGACGGCTCGCTGGAATATCGATCCTGATCACTCGTTGATTGAGTTCCGCGTGGCGCACATGGTGATATCGAAGACCTCGGGGCGGTTTCTCGACTATCGCGGATTCGTCGAGATGGACGTGGATGCAAGAACCATCAAAGCAATCGAAGCGACCATCAATGCCGACTCAATCAATACGAACCATGAGAAACGCGACGGACACCTGCGCAACGCCGACTTCCTGGATGTCAAACAGTTCCCGACCATCACCTACACGATGAAAACCGCACAGAAAGACGGAGAGAGCTACAAGGTCATTGGCAATCTCACGTTGCACGGCGTGACGAAGGAAGTGCCCCTCACCGGAACGCTGAACGGCATCACGAAGGATCCTTGGGGGAATACACGAGCCGGATTCACCGCTGAGGGCAAACTAAATCGCAAGGACTTCGGCATGGTGTGGAACAAAACCCTCGATACCGGAGGATTGGTCGTCGGAGACGACGTCCACATTCATCTGGACATTGAGTGCATTAAGGCAAAACAGCCGTAAACGGCATGCAAAGTCTCGAGTTTCTGGTTGCGGGTTTCTAGTCCAAAAACACGAAATCCAAGACTCGTCACTCGAAACCTTGAGCTTCGGATTGAGAACTCGAAACCAGAAACCCAAAACGCGAAACTCCTTGTCCAAGCAACTATGAAAGCCATGGTGCTCGCTCGTACGAGCGACGTGTCCAGCTCCCCACTCCACCTCGAGGATCGTCCGGTTCCTGCTCCACAGCCAAATCAACTTCTCGTCAAGATTCATGTCTGCGGCGTCTGTCGAACCGATCTCCATGTGGTGGAAGGGGAACTACCGGACGTGGCCTTGCCGATCATTCCGGGCCATCAAGCCGTCGGCACAGTGATGCAGCTTGGCGCCGATGTCTCGGAAATCAAGGAGGGCGATCGAGTCGGAATCGCTTGGCTTCAGGGTACATGCGGCCAATGTGAATTCTGTACGAGCGGACGCGAAAATCTCTGCTTACACGCTAAATTCACTGGCTATCAGGTGGATGGCGGCTATGCGGAATACGCCGTGGTGCTCGCACGATTTGCCTATCCAATCCCTCAGATCTTTTCTGACGATGAAGCCTCTCCCTTACTCTGTGCTGGTATCATCGGCTATCGGGCTCTACGACTCAGCGGTATCAAGCCGGGCCAGAGACTGGGGCTCTATGGATTCGGCGCGTCAGCGCACATTGCCATCCAGATCGCACGCCACTGGGGCTGTCAGGTCTACGTGAGTTCACTCAAGCAAGAGCATCAGGAACTGGCCAAACAGCTGGGAGCAGTCTGGGTCGGCGGAGCCACAGAGATGCCGCCAGATAAGCTGCACAGCTCCATCATCTTTGCCCCAGCCGGCGAACTCGTTCCTCCGGCATTGCGCGCGCTCGACCGAGGCGGCACGCTCGCCTTAGCCGGCATCCACATGTCACCGATTCCTTCACTGGACTACGACCGTGACGTGTTCGGCGAACGCGTCATCCGCAGCGTGACAGCCAACACGAGACAGGACGGCATCGATCTCTTGCGCGAAGCCGCGGCGATCCCCATCAAACCCCGCACAGTCCGCTTCTCACTGAAAGAAGCCAACCGCGCGCTACAAGAATTGAAAGCAGGAAACTTTCAAGGTGCGGCAGTGCTCACCATGCAATGAGATACAGAGGAACCATCATGAAAGACTACCATATCAACATCTTCTCCAGCGATGTAGACAAAGGGTCCATCGCCGATATTCCCGACCTCGATGCCTGTTCGGCGTTTGGAAAGACTCCCAGCGAGGCACTCAAGCAAGCAGAAATTTCGAAACGCGCTTGCGCTGTGAGCGGACGCGCCGCCTCATGCCTCATTCATCAATGAACCAATCGCATACTATGGCTCATCCTCGCGATCCTTTGCACGGGATTACCTTGGAAACCATTGTCACGACCTTGGTCGCACGGCACGGATGGGCGACACTGGGCGCACGTGTACCCATTCGCTGTTTTCGCCATCATCCGACGATCCGGTCGAGTCTGACGTTCCTACGCAAGACGCCGTGGGCGCGCAAGCGCATTGAACAGATGTTTGTGACAGAGCTCCCCTCGCATCCAGGGTGAATGTATGGCTTCGAACGCAACCATCTATAAGGCCGTGCTGCAGATCGCCGATCTGGATCGTCAGTACTTTCAAGATCATACGCTCACACTCGCACGCCATCCGTCCGAGACCGAGGAGCGCCTGATGGTACGGGTGCTCGCCTTCGCACTCCATGCAGATGAGGCCTTGTCATTCGGCCGTGGGGTCGGTACCGAAGATGAACCGGCCTTGTGGCAACGAAACGAGACCGGATCCATCGACCTTTGGATCGAAATCGGCCAGCCAGACGAGAAAACCCTGCGTCAGGCCTGCGGCCGCTCTAAACAGGTCATCGTTTATGTCTATGGAGCCCGTAGTTCCGGAGTGTGGTGGGCAAACCAGCGTCCGTTGCTCGACGGACTGAAGAATCTCTCCGTGACGCTGCTTCCAATGGAAGGCGTTCGTGCCCTAACGGAGATGACGCGACCCGCCATGCAGCTCCAATGGACGATTCAAGACGGGCATCTCTGGATCGCTGCTGGGACGCAGACGGTCCACATCGAATTACAATGTTTGAAGGACTGACGGCACGAAAGGCCTCCCCTCGGAGATGGAATAGAGGCGAAGGGAGTTCCTACCGTTTTCTCCCAAGAATGTTCGCCGCTTGCTCCGATACTTCCTTCACCAAGATACCCAGCTTGGAATGCGACGGCTCAAAGTCGACCGGCCAGTCGAAGTGGCGCAGCCGTTCACTGGCGGCCGGACCGATGGAGGCTACGACCAGCTTCTGCACCGCGTCATGAAACGGGATGACGTTTCCGTCCTGTTCCAATACCTGCATGACGTGATCGATCTGCATGGCGTTGGTAATCAGCATCACCTCCACCTGCCCGGCAACGATATGCTCGCAGGCGGCACGCATTGGCCCAAGATCCTCCGGTAAGGCCCATCGGTAGATCGGCACAGGGAAGACGTCTGCCCCACGCTGCTCCAACGCCTTCACCAGCGCGTTGTTGGGAATGCCGTACTCCTGCACCGCAATTCGCACGCCCGGCTCGAGGCTGTACTCATCCAGAGCAGAAACCAAATCGATCCAGGTATTGGGCTCCGGCACCGTCACCGTTGGGACGAGCCCCACGGCTTTGAGAGCCGCAACCGTTTTCGCGCCCCGGGCGGTGGTGACGATCTCTTGTAACGCCTGGACGATCGACGGCCAAGGATACCGCGTTTTCAGGATCTCAAAAAGCGCCTCAGTGCCGACGCCGGTGAGCAGGACGAGCATATCGATCTGTCCTGCCATGAGACGCGCTCCGAATTCATAGGCCGCAATGTTGCTCTCCAGCGGGATTTCTCGCAGGGCGGGAGCCATGATCGGGCGACCTTCATACCGTTCAATCAAACGGGCCAACTCCGATTCCATCCGACTTTCGAACCCCACCACAGTCATTCCATTAAATGTCATAGACTCGAATACTCCCATCAATTACGGCTCAATCATACTACACTCACCCACGCGAGGGAGAGCCGGTTTTCCGTTGACGACAGATCGCTAGTCTCCCTACTATACGGACGTCATCTTGTTCAATACTTGCGTGATACCCGTATGGCAATGCCCCTTCATCGCGGTCTTCGGCACCTGGCACTTCGCGTTTTGGATCTTCCTCGATCGCGTCGGTTCTATGAGCAGATACTCGGCATGCAGGTCGTCTGGGAACCGGATCCCGAGAACGTCTATTTCAGCTCCGGTGTCGACAACCTGGCACTGCATCAGATCTCGAAGCAAGAATCGGACTCCTATGATCCCTCGAAAACCCAACTGCTTGACCACATGGGCGTGATTCTTGAGAGTCCGCAGGCCGTCGACCAGATGTACCGTGAGATTGTGCTCTCAATTGAGTCGCTGGGCGGACGAATCACCAAAGAGCCGAAACTGCATCGTGACGGCAGCTATTCGTTCTATTTTTCCGATCCCGACGGCAATGTGATTCAAGCGTTGTACGAACCGACGATCAGCGGATTGATGTGGGTGACCAGTAAGGGGTGAGTGAAACCTGTAATGACCCGACAAGTTTCCCTATACCCTACCCCTGACACCTTACCCCTCACCCCTAACAAGCTATGAGCATCTGGAACAACTTCCCTCACCACCATTATGTCAGTCTCGTCCCTTGGTGTTGGGCCCAACTGGAAAGTGCCGAGCCACCGGGTCCCTTTCCGTTCATCGGCGGTGTGGCCTCTGACGCCGTGGCCAGCCTCCAGGAGGCTCACAGCCTCTTGTCCAGCGCGATCGATACCGCGATCAGCGATGTCTTCTCAAAGCGGGCGCCACTGGACGAGCCCGAACGGCGGCGACGGCTCGAAGACGCCTATACCGAGCTAATCAACACCCGCCCCTATCTTCAGCGACACATTCGCTGTGGCCGTCGACCGGACGGCACCTTTCACTGGGAATTCCCGACTGATCCGACGCAATCCGCAACCGTCACGAACGGCGGCCTCCGGATGTTTCATGCGATCAACCACCAGGCCCTTCCATTCGGATTCAACAACCGCCGCCTAGGCCCGGCAATCGGCAAACTGCTCGGTCTCCTCGATGGCACCCGTACAGCCGACGAAATCGACACGATTGTCTCGTCCATGCCCCGTGACTCCCAGAGTCTGTTGACCACATTCATGGAACTCTTGCAGCGGCATGGCTGCCTAGCCACATCGAGCAGCGCGTCACTGCGCCACCATTGGTTCGATATCGTACAGGACCAAGATACCGTTCACCTTGGCCATGCGGCCGTGCTCTACCGACAACGTGACACGGTGTTGCTCTTTGATCCCTGGCTGTTGCCCTGGTTCGCGGAATCACCCCTACCGTCACTCTGGGGAGGGCTTGTCCCCAAACCCGCCGCGGTCTTTCTCACACACGATCACGATGACCATGTGGATCCCCGCACCTTACTCCATCTCCCCAAAGAGATCCCTATCATCGTCCCAAGCCGGCGCAATCGCACACAGCTGTTTTTTGACTATCGTTCGCTCCTGGCAGAGCTGGGATTTGAACAGGTTATTGAGCTGGCTCATGGTGAGAGCTGGCCGTTCGAAGGAGGCGCCGTCGTTTCGGTCCCATTCTACGGTGAGGATCCCTGTGACCTCAATATGCCGAGAAATTGCTACCTGATTTCCGATCGCGGGCACAATGTCCTGATTCATGCGGACAGCGGCCCGACCAACGACGGACGGTCGGCCCTCAAAGACTCTATCATTCAGCAGTTAGTCAGCAAGTATGGACCGATTCTCCTCGTCCTGGCGTCACAGCAACAACTGCTTGAGATCCGTACACATGCCGCCCACGCACCGCTCTCTCACCCCGGCAAATGGCTGGACATCGGTGAGAACGGCTATCTCACGAACGCCTATCTTGCTGAGCTCTGCACGGCCGCCCGCGCGCGGCTGTTTGTGTCGTACGCCACCGGCGGAGCCGACTGGTATCCAGACCATCTCTCCTTTATGTTCAGTCGACGCAACCCTTCCAGGACCACGCTCTTGACCGCGCACTGGGAACCGGCGGAGCAGTTAAAAGACCTTCTTGCTTCACAGGGATGTTGCTATCATCAGGCCCACGCCCTGGACATTTATCGACCCACGAATGAAGGAGCACTCAGTGTTCATTCGACAGGAGAATCACTAGCCCCTCTCACTCTCTATCGAGTGGATCACGGCAATCCACCGTTTATGAAAGGCGCACAGCAGCGGCGATAGGCCGTTCTTATTTTAAGGAGCAGCTATGAGCGAAAGACCAGCGACGATTCTTGTCACCGGAACTGCGGGATTTATCGGATTCCATGTGGCGATGCGCCTCCTGGATCGAGGCGATCAAGTCATCGGCCTCGACAACATCAACGATTACTACGACGTCCGACTGAAGGAAGCTCGCTTGGCACAACTGAAGCCTCGTGAACGATTCACGTTCGTCAAACTGGACCTCGCCAATCGACCAGGCATGAAAGACCTCTTTGGCGATCGATCAATCCGGCGAGTGGTGCACTTGGCCGCGCAGGCCGGGGTTCGCTATTCACTGGTCAATCCACACGCCTATACCGAAAGTAACATTGAAGGGTTCTTGAATATCCTGGAAGGTTGCCGGCATAACCAGATTGAACACTTGGTCTATGCGTCTTCGAGTTCCGTCTATGGTGGCAATACCCACATGCCGTTCTCGATCCATGACAATGTGGACCATCCCGTCTCGCTCTATGCCGCCAGTAAAAAGGCCAATGAGCTCATGGCGCACTGCTATGCCCATTTGTACCGGCTACCCTGCACGGGCCTGCGCTTTTTTACCGTGTATGGGCCCTGGGGACGTCCTGATATGGCCCTCTTCATCTTTACCAAGGCCATTCTGGAGGGCAAGTCGATCGACGTCTTCAATCAGGGCAAGATGAAACGCGACTTCACCTATGTCGATGATATCGTTGAAGGCATCATTCGGACACTCGATCGCCCAGCAACAGCCAATCCATCCTGGTCAGGGGAGCAACCGGATCCAGGAACCAGCTCCGCTCCGGCCCGCATCTACAACATCGGCAACCATCAGCCGGTGGAGTTGCTACATTTCATCGGGGTCCTGGAACAAGCGTTGGGGAAAAAGGCCGAAAAGCGGCTCTTGCCAATACAGCCCGGCGACGTACCAGCAACCTATGCCGACATCGACGATCTCACCAATGACGTTGGCTTCAGACCAAACACCCCGATTGAGGTAGGCATTCCTCGTTTCGTGAAGTGGTACCGAGAGTTTTACGGAGTGTGAGGAATGGGCTGGACAACCCAGTCGGCGGCGAAAAACGCGGTTGAGATCACCGATATGACTGAACTGTGTCAATCGGTACTCTCACGAGCAGAACTTCAGGATGCTCAAAAAGGCCGCCGTGAGTGAGGAGGCGAAACATACGCTTCGGCATGTTGAGCCTCTGAGTGAGGAGAAACCGACGCTGGACGATTTCTCAGAACCCTGTTAGAAGCACCCCACCGGCACGAACCCAGTTCCAAAGAGTCTCGACAACGCAATGTAGCGCGCATTGTCGTAAAACGAATGGCTGGCTCCTCGCTGAGTCCTCCCGGTGATGTCCCCCCCATAGGACGGATCAGAGCCGAAGAACATCCCGCCCCTGGTCTTCTGCACAAGGTGCATCCACTCCATATACAAGGTGCAGACTTCCGCCTGAACTGAGCCGGAAGACGTGTTACTCGCATACCAGTCACGTGCCCAATCCGGCACTTGCCGTCCCGCACCCACTGGTTCGCGATCTCGAGCAGGGAACAGGTCAAACTGTGAATCCCTCGTGGGCTGCGTTCGAGGAACGGTCGGCATATTGACCAAATCAGGCACAACAGAGAGCGGCTTCAGATCCATCGCTTCGCACCCAGCCCGCTCCTTGTTCGTGTACATGGAGCTCCCGTCTGCTTCGAGACATTTCCAGGTCGTCGGACCAGCTCCCGTATCACCCCAAGCTACTCCTGTGGACAGCGCCACCAGGATGGTCGTAGAGAGGAACGTTCCTTGAACCAGCCTCATAGGACACCTCCAGATCATGTAGCTCAGACGCGCGGGGCGTGAGCGCCCGTGGTTACTTTCATAGTTGGTGCGCACACCCTACTCAATGACATGTTTTTCGTCTATGCAGCTTTAGAGGGGGGAACTACAGCCTGCGGGGCCTTGGACCGAATGACAATTATACCTTGATATCACCGATATCACCCGTCGCCTATTCCAAGAGTTTTCGTGACGGATACCCGACAGGCTAACTCTTCAGATTCCCTCCTCCTGTCGCACAGCCTACATTACCTTGTCCGGCATAGGAACCTCAGGTATCCTGCCCATCATAACCTCGATAGGCTGTTGGATAACACCGAGCAGATTTGTAATCTCGTATCACCAGCAACCCCTAGCCTGATTCATCAATAGACGACGTAGGATCGATGACAGCACCGTATGACCGACTATAATGTCCTCACGAATCTGCTCTTCATCTACACCGTATCGATCGCGGTGGTGTTTCTGTTTCTTCAGTTCCGGCTTCCCTCGATCGCCGGATTTTTAGTCGCCGGTGCGCTGATCGGCCCCCATGGGCTCAATCTCATTTCCGATATCGCAACCGTGCAGGTCTTGGCGGAAATCGGCATCGTCCTCCTCCTCTTCACCATCGGCATTGAATTCTCGTTGGTCCAGCTCGCCTCCCTTCAACGCCTGCTGCTGATTGCAGCCCCGATCCAAGTGGGAGGGGTCATCGCCATTACATGGCTCGGCGGCACTCTTGCGGGATTACCAACCTCTCAGGCAATCTTTTGGGGGTTTTTGCTCTCACTCAGCAGCACAGCCATTGTGCTCAAAGCATTGACTGCCAGCGAAGCAAGCGATTCACCACACGGGCGAGCGACGATCGGTATCTTGGTCTTCCAAGACATCGCGGTCGTACCTATGATCTTGCTCACGCCCATTCTCGCCAGCCCCGGCGATGGGGCGCTTGCACCAGTGTTGCTCTCTCTGGGGAAATCTCTGGTCGTGGTGGCCTGTATTCTGGCTGGCTCATGGTATGCAGTCCCAGTCTTGCTCGAGCACATCGTCCGCAGCCGAAGTCGAGAACTGTTCTTATTGACCATTATTGTCCTCTGCCTGGGCATCGCCTGGCTGACTTCTCTCGGCGGGCTCTCGCTGGCGCTCGGCGCCTTCATCGCCGGCCTCGTGATCTCTGAGTCAGAGTACAGTCACCAAGCCATCGCCGAAGTACTGCCTTTCCGAGATAGCTTCAATAGTCTCTTCTTCGTTTCTATCGGCATCCTGATAGATTGGCATATCCTGCTGGAGTACCCATTCGTCGTAACCGGCCTGCTGCTGATTGTCCTTTTGGTGAAATTCTTCGCCGGAGCCGGGGCCGTCCTTGCCGTCTCCATGCTGCCCCGCTCCGCAGTCATGACCGGCATCGCGCTCGCACAAGTAGGAGAGTTTAGTTTTATCCTGGCACAAGTCGGCCAGGAGAATCAGCTCCTGTCCGGAACGCAGTATCAGATTTTTCTGGCGGTCTCGGTCTGTTCGATGATCATTACCCCGTTTCTCATCCAGCTCTCACCGCATCTTGGCCGACGAGTGGAGGCCGTCCAGCGGCTCAACCGTTGGTTCCCTGGACAAACCACAGCGCATGTCCTGGAAGCCGAGGGGCGGCACCTCCGCATCAAGGACCATGTCATTATCGTGGGATATGGGTTGAACGGCCGCAACCTTTCCCGAGTCTTGGGCGAGACCGAAGTTCCCTATATTGCGTTGGATTTGGACGGTGAAACCGTGCGCCGCGAAGCGGCACATGGATTACCACTCTACTATGGAGACGCCACCAATCCGACCGTGTTGCGGCATGTCAAGATCGAACAAGCTCGAGTCCTGGTCGTGGCCATTTCCGATCCCTTCATGGCGCGCCGGACCGTGCAGGTCGCTCGAGGTTTGAATCCAAAGATCCATATCGTCGTCAGAACTCGCTATTTGCGTGAATTGGAAGAGCTCCATCAGCTCGGCGCCGACGATGTGGTCCCGGAGGAATTTGAAACGTCGATCGAGATCTTTGCGCTCGTCCTCCGCACCTATCAGATGCCGCAAGACTTCGTCATACGCAAGGCGGAACAGGTACGTCGCGAGGGATACGCACTCCTCCGCCGAAGTGAACTCCCTGAACTGGCGCACCACCTGCGCGGTGGCACCCTCACTGATGTGGAAGTGGAAACCTGCCGAATTGAGGAAACCGCGCCGGCAGCAGGAAAAACGCTCGCCCAGCTGGCGCTGCGCCCGCGGACCGGAGCCTCGATCATTGCCTTGACCAGAGGCGGGGTAACCGAATCGAACCCGTCGGACAAATCTAAACTCTTAGCCGGCGATATTGTGGTTCTGCTCGGATCGCGCGAGGAGATTCGACGCGCGATGGCATTCATCCTCACGGATCAACCTGACCGATAACGTCCTATTTTGTTGTCTTGAGCGTTCTACGAAAAAGGTTCAGCTTCGCCAGCGAAGCGTGACTCGTTCTTTGAGCGGGTGATCGAAGGGACACCCGGTCTGAACCGATTCGAGATGGGCAGCCTTCAGCTTGTAGTACCATCTAGCCGGCATATCGGCATCCCCCAGAAACATCGACGAGGGCTTGTGACGGAGACCCACGGCAAGATGCTTCATCGCCCGTTCATCCTGGCCCAGAAACATCTTGGTCAGCGTGCGAAAAATCAAATTGCCAAAGGGCAGCCAATGCAGCCCGCGCCAATAGGCGGAAAAATCAATGCGACATTCCATGTCGGAGACTGGTGTGGCCATCAACCGGTTGGCGAGCCACGCTCTGCCACATTGCATCAGTTCGACTCGCTGGTTCGGAAGTAAAAAGTCGATGGTGGTGCTCAACGGTCCTCCATAGATGCGCTCGATCCAATGAAACGGTCCGCTGTTCTTTGCCGGACGGTGAGCCGTCATCCGAAAACCATGTGGAATCGGCTCAAAGACTTTCGTCTTCTCGTGCATGCGCGCATCACTGCGCCACCACGAATGAACATAGGGTCCATGGACAGGATCGATGAGACCGATGACCCCATCATCAGGCGTGCACGTATAGGTCAGCGAAATATGGAAGGATTGTCGGGGTTCCGACGGAAGCGGCATACGCGGAACCGGCGGTAACGGATCAATGTTTCCACGTTCATCGGCCAGATACAACCAAATCATCCCGTCCATTTCTTGTGCCGGATAGGTCGAGACGCCGATCTTATCGGACTGGAAACTCCCCCCTTCAGGAAGGGCAGGAATACGCCGACAGCGACCCTTCGTATCAAATTGCCACCCATGATACGGGCATTCCACCCGTTCGCCATCGAACCGACCGAACGACATCGGCATCCCGCGATGAGGGCAGAGATCACGCATCGCCGCCAGCATACCTGTTCGATCACGGCAGAGAAGAATCGGGAGGTCCAACATCTGCAACCCCGTCATCGTCCCCGGACGGAGCCGATGGCTAGGAACGGCTGGATACCAGAAGCCGAAGAGAGGCGCACCTCTGGAAGATTGTATCTCGGGTGATGGTGGTTGGATCATTGCTGAACAGGAGGGTCGTAAGAAAGCGCTGCACAATCAACTCAAGACTATAACGGTGGGCAAGGATTAGGTCAAGCAACGAACCAGTAGGACACCGGTTCCTTGACACTCCAAAGGATCACATACTATCCTCATTAACTGCCCAGTACACTGAGCCTTGTGTAGAGTGTGAGGTGACAAAATGATTGCCACGCAAATCGAGCCGACGGCGACGTTGGCGCAGCTCCAAGAATCCAAACCCGAGAGTGTCACGATCGTACTGCTGAGCGGAGACATGGATCGCGCCATGGCCGCTTTCATCATTGCCACAGGCGCAGCCGCGATGGGAATGAAGGTGACGATGTTCTTTACCTTTTGGGGGCTGAACACTATCCGCAGAAGGGGCGCCACCAGTTCGGCCAAAGACTGGCTTCGCCGAATGTTTGGATTGTTAAACCGTGGTGGCGCATCAACACTTCCGCTGTCTCGATTCCATTTCGGCGGACTCGGAACCATGATGATGCAGCGGGTCATGAAGCAGAACCGCATGCCCGACGTACCGGAATTGATGCAGACGGCTCTGGATCTCGGCGTACATTTTATCGCGTGCACGACGACCATGGGCCTCATGGGGATTACCAAAGACACCTTAATCGACGGAATCGATCAATTCGCCGGGGTCACGACGTATCTTGCGGAAGCGAAACAGGGAAGCGTGAATCTTTTCATTTAAGCTGACACGTATCAGCTGATAGCGAGGGATATCTTCATGATGCAGGCCGATGTCAAACTCGACACTTTAGGGTACTTTTGTCCCATGCCGATTATCCTGACGTCAAAGAAGATTAAAGAGCTGGTCTTAGGTCAGGTGCTGGAGGTCGTCTCCGATGATGAAGGCATCAAGAAGGACATGCCGGCTTGGTGTGAAACCACAGGCCATCAAATGGTGGGACTGGAAGAGGAACAGGCAAAGTCGGGACGGATTTATAAGGCCTTCGTCAAGAAAATGAAATAATTAGATCTTTTTTGAGATCGATCAGAGCAGAAGCCGGAAGGACCAGGCGAAGTCCTCCGGCTTTTTCGTTTGCGCTGAGACCGGTGACATGGACCGAATCGTTGAATGTGTGCCCAACTTCAGTGAAGGTCGGAATCAGACCACCGTTCAAGCCTTACTCGACGCTGTGACCTTGACACCCGGTGTCGTATGTTTGGACCATTCGATGGACCCTGACCACCATCGAGCCGTCCTGACCTTCTGCGGGACCCCGGAGGCGGTCGTCGAGGCGGCTTTCCGTACCATCTGTGCTGCAACCAACCGCATCGATTTGCGCAACCACACCGGCGTGCATCCTCGCGTGGGTGCGACAGATGTCGTCCCATTTATTCCAATCAAGGGTACAACGATGGACGATTGTGTCCGGCTTGCCAGGCAACTCGGAGAACAAGTTGGACGTGAATTGGAAATTCCCGTCTTTTTGTATGAACGGGCCGCCACTCGACCCAATCGTGCCCCCTTGGAAGCGATCAGACGTGGCGGCCTCGAAGGGTTGGCGTTTCGAATGGCATCCGATTCGGAATGGACACCCGATTTCGGCCCGTCTCGACTCCATCGGAGTGCCGGAGCCATCGCAGTCGGTGCTCGACCTCCGCTCATCGCCTTCAATGTGAACCTCCGCTCTCAGAAAATTGAGGTCGCCCGTTCTATCGCCAGGACCATCCGGCAATCACATGGAGGCTTGCCCCATGTAAAGGCGATCGGTGTCGAACTGGCCAGCCGCAGTATGGTCCAGGTTTCCATGAACCTGACCGATTATCAACTGACACCAGTCGAGTCCGCGTTTCAGGCTGTCAAAACTGAAGCGGAAAAGCATGGCATTTCAATAGCTGGGAGTGAGTTGATCGGATTGATCCCGCAGGCGGCATTAGAGCACGTTGCAGTGGCTTCGCTTGAGTTGGAACGATTCGATCCATCTCACATCCTGGAAAGGAGCATTGCCGAGGCCATGGAGGGAAAGAACCTATTCGATCAGACCATATCTGATTTTATGAACGCGGTCTCCGATACCAAACCGATTCCTGCGGGTGGAAGCGTCGCAGCGCTTGTCGGCACGTTAGCGGCTTCATTGGGAGTCATGGGCGCCCGCCTTGTCAAACAATCAGACCGAGAAACAACCCTTCTGCGATTGAGTCGGCGGCTGTACGAACTTGTTCAAGAAGATGCGTTCGCCTATGAGGCCTTGTTGAAGGCCCATAAAATTCCGAAGGACCAACCAGATCGTCCCACTACCGTTTCGAACGCGCTCCTCAAGGCTACAGAAGTCCCTCTTGAAATTGCAGAACGGGCTTGTGAAGTTGCACGGGTCCTTCATGGCTTGCGACAGGTGGTCAAGCCGACAGTCCATTCAGACCTTTCCGTGGGGATAATCCTGGCCATAGCGACAGCTGACGCAGGTCTTTTTACAGCGCAAACAAATGTAAAACTTGCAACAAATCAGTTAGTTGTAGAATCCGTGCAAGCAAAAATCCTAAAGATACGCGAAAGTCTTGAGGAGCTGAGGAGGTTGTGCTAGACTCCACGGCTGCATTGTGACAAACCATCACCAACAGGCTGAATTGGCCTGAGAAAGTCGGTAGTTAGCCGGATGGAAATCAAGGTCTTCAACAACAACGTTGAAAAAGCACTGAAAGTTGCCAAGAAGAAGCTCGCAGGCGAAGGTCTGTTTCGTGAGCTCAAGCGTCGCCGGTTTTATGAGAAGCCAAGCGTGAGGAAAAAAGCGAAGCAACGCGAAGCCCAACGACGCCGTCAGAAGTGGCTGTCGAAGCGGAAGCCTGACTAGAGACGCCCTCAGGGTTCTTCCGACCTCTTCAGCACCTCCTCCCCCTTCGCGCCATCCCCCTATGCGTCAGGAGCAGATCCATGCCGCCGTCCGCATCGTCAAACGGGAGATTCGCCGTTGGCAGGAGCCGGTCGTCGGCGTGGTCGCCAAGGAATCGGACCACGATCCTTTCCTGATTCTTCTTTCCACTCTTCTCAGTTTAAGAACCAAGGATAAGACAACTAGAGAAGCAGGCGACCGGCTCTTTGCCTTGGCGCGTATTCCCGCCACGATGCTGCAGGTACCATTAAAGAAGATCGAACAGGCGATTTATCCAGTTGGGTTCTATCGGACCAAGGCGAAATCGATCCATGAAATCTGCCACCGGCTGATCGACCACTATGGCGGAGCAGTCCCGGACTCCATCGATGAACTGGTTAGCTTACCGGGAGTCGGGCGGAAAACCGCAAATCTCGTGGTCACGATTGGGTTTGGAAAACCTGGAATCTGTGTCGATATTCACGTGCACCGCATCAGTAATCGCTGGGGCTACATCAAGACCAAGACACCAGAAGAATCGGAAAACGCCCTCCGTCGCAAACTACCAAAACAGTATTGGATCATCTACAACGACCTTCTCGTCCCCTATGGACAAAACCTGTGTGTCCCCGTCTCGCCGTTTTGCAGTCAGTGCAAACTGGCCCACCTATGCGATCGCATAGGAGTTACAAAGTCACGTTAGTAGTAAACAGTGCGGGGTGAGGTGATGGAAGATGCGAGGCTGTTAAGTTCCGCTTACCTCTCACCCTTCCCCCCCTTACCGATCTAGATGAACAGTTTTGTCTCTGCCTCAGCCGTTAAAGACAGAATCGCAGGCAGCCCCAGCACTTCATCGACGTTCCGTTCGACCGCGCCGGCATCTACCCCCATATACTCCAGACCGGCACTGCAGGCGATCAGCCGAAGCGTCCCGACGTGCTTGGCATCCTGAAACATTTCTGAAATCTTGGGCACGTTTTTCTCTTTGAGGAGTCGGGCTACTTCTTCCGCGGATCCCGCATACTCCGGTGGAAAATCAATCTGATCGATCTTGCCCTCAGCCAGCTTCTTGATGGTCCAGAACAGCAACACCACGATCACGTCTTTCCCCATAGCGGCCGCCGTCATACCGAGCGTTGCGACCTGGTGCAATTTATCGTAGGTGGCATTGTGGGCAAAAATAACAAACTTGGGTTTGGTCGACATGGCTTACTTCTTCTGTGTCCTGGCTTTCACACTGTTGACGTAATCCGTGATCGCAGCATCAATGTCACCGGCTGTCATCGGACGATCATGTGTCTCACTCTCGTCGACAAGATAACGATCATGATCTTTTTCCTGCTTGAGAATAACCGCGTTCTCAGGTGTCACCTCGATCAACATAAACCATTCCTTGGCTCCTTGGGACATCACCACCTGTTTGCCGGCTCCCCTTCTCGTGATCTCAATCTGAAGCGCATCGCCTGTTTCCGCCGAAGACCAGGCCCCGCTTGCGAACAATACACATCCGGCGACAACCGCAATGAGGATGAAACGCCTTGTACGATGAGATTCACCTTTACACCACACCACGACGATGACTCCATACGGAGCGATTATAGCGAGCCGGGGCGACTCCGTAAACCAGGGAGAGCAATCTCGTTTACCTTGAGGGACACAGGAGCCCGTGTTAGGATGCCGCCCGATGAACGAACTTCTTTCAACGGTTGAGCAGTACATCTCCACCGAAACACTCGTCACGCTGACAGCTCTCTCGATCGTCTTTTTTGTCGGATCGCTGATCGCCATCCCCTTCATCCTGGTCAGGTTGCCGACAGATTTTTTTGATACCCGCGTACCAAGACGCTGGATGGAAAATCACCACCCGGTGCTTCGGCTCCTTGGCCATCTCGCAAAGAATGTGGTTGGCGCGATTTTCCTGTTCGCCGGATTCTTGATGCTCTTCCTACCGGGTCAGGGTATTCTCACCATGTTGATCGGGATCACGATGCTGGACTTTCCCGGCAAACGCAGACTTGAAGCCAAGATGATCGGCCAACCAACCGTCCTGAGCACGATCAATGGCATGCGTGAGAAGTTCGGGAAGCCGCCGCTCACGATCGCGCCAGATCCCTAGCTGAAGCAGGACGAACGTGCTGAGGCTTCTCTGAAAACGAATCCGTCACTCAATCCTCAGCACTTCATACGAACGCTTATGCCATCGCCACAAACCGACAAGCGCCCCACTCTGTATTTGATTGACGGCAGTGCCTATATTTATCGTGCCTTTTTTGCCCTGCCGGCCCTCAACAATTCCAAAGGCCTCCAGACCAACGCCGTCTATGGATTCATGACCACGCTCCTCAAGATCATACGGGAACATGGGCCAGATGGTCTGGTCGTGGCATTCGATGAGAAGGGTCCGACACTCCGGCACGAGGAATTCAAGGAGTACAAAGCGCAGCGTCCGCCGATGCCGGACGGGATGAAGGCCCAGATCCCATACATTCATCGCGTGGTAGAGGCATTGAATATCCCGGCCGTAAAGCAAGCCGGCTACGAAGCAGATGATCTGATCGGGACCCTAGCCAGCCAAGCGGAGCAAGCTGGCCACGATGTCGTCATCGTCACGGGTGATAAAGACATGCTCCAGCTCATCACCCCTCACGTGCGGATCTATGATCCGGTCAAAGATAAATGGTCCAGCGATGCAGAATGCGTCGCCAAGTTCGGCGTCGAACCAGGGCGTGTCGTCGAAGTCATGGGATTGATGGGCGACAGCAGTGACAATATCCCCGGGGTAAAGGGCATCGGCGAAAAAACTGCGATGAAGTTGATTACACAGTTTGGGACGATCGACGAACTCCTCAACCGTCTCGACGAAGTCACGCCTGCCCGCATCAAGACACTCCTGACGGAACAGGCGGACAATGCACGGCTGAGTCGGAAACTCGCGACCATCGACACCCAGAGTCCAGTGGAATTCCATCCTGAATCCTATCGGATCAAGCCACCGCACGACGAACAATTGGCTGACCTCCTGCGCGAACTCGAGTTCACGTCGCTGCTGAAGAGTCTTCAGCCATCATCCAAGCAGACAGCGGCGAAGCCCCTCGTCTCAGTCGCCATTGAGGATGAAGCAGCCGCACAGCGGTTCGCTGACAGCTTGCCGAAGAACGCACCCCTCGCAGTGCACTGCCTCTTCGCCGGACAACCAGGAGTTCATGCCGATCTGAGAGGTCTTGCCCTCTCGAGCGACGGCCACACCGCCTTCATCCCGATCGACATCCACGCTTATATGCGACCGATCATGCCCCTCCTTCACGATCCACAGAGAACCAAAGTGGTGCATGATCTCAAGTCGACCCTCCTCGCCTTTCATCGGATTGGCGTGACCCTGGCACCACCCTATGTCGACGCCATGGTCGCGGATTATCTACTCAATCCCAATCGACGAGACCATGGCCTTGAAACGATCGCCATGGAGCGGTTGGGCGAGCGGTTTGGATCGGACAAGCAGAGCCAGGCTCAATCCAAGTCGCTCTTTGACGTCGATACCGGGTCCCGAGATCAAGCGACAGAAGCCGCTTCATGCTTGGTAAAGCTCCAACCCATCCTGGCGAATCAATTGACGGAACAGGGAAGCCTGACCCTCTTTACCGATGTCGAGATGCCACTCGTTCCTGTCCTGGCAGACATCGAGCGAAACGGATTCTTACTCGATGTTGAAGGGTTGCACGCCTTAGGTAAGGAGCTCGAACGAGAACTCGACCGTATGATGGAAACGATTGCTGGACTAGCCGGGGGCGAGTTCAATATTAATTCACCCAAACAGCTGGCCACGGTCCTGTTTGAGAAACTCGGCCTCAAGCCCCTGCGGAAAACTAAGACGGGATATTCCACTGACGAAGATACGCTGACACAGCTCGCATCGCAACATGACCTGCCAGCGCAGATTCTGAACTACCGCAGCCTCAGCAAACTCAAGTCAACCTATGTGGACGCCTTACCAGAACTGGTCAGGCCGGAGACGAAGCGGCTCCACACGTCGTTGAACCAGACCGTTGCCGCTACTGGACGGCTTTCGTCGACTGATCCTAACCTGCAAAACATCCCCGTCAAAGGGGACTATGGCCTGCGCATTCGTGAAGCATTCATCGTGCCCAAAGGCCATGAACTGCTCTGCGCCGACTACAGCCAGATCGAGCCCCGCATCCTTGCCCATCTGTCACAAGATCCGAGATTACTCTCGGTCTTTGCCAAGGAGGAAGACATCCATATGGCCACCGCCATGGAAATCTTCGGGCTCCCCTCCAGCCAGATCACGAGAGACATGCGCCGTGCAGCCAAAACGGTCGTCTTCGGCATCGTCTATGGCATCAGTCCATTCGGTCTCTCCCAGAATTTAGGAGTACCGCAACCCGAGGCGAAGAAATATATCGAGACGTTCTTTGAGCGGTTCGCTGCAGTGCGGGCACTGATGGATCGAAACATCTCCGAAGGGCGAGAGAAGGGCTACACCACCACCATCCTTGGCCGCCGACGACCGATTCTTGAACTGCAGAGTGGCGATCCCACACAACGGGGCTTTGGTGAGCGCATGGCCGTGAACAGCCCCATCCAAGGTTCAGCAGCAGACTTGATCAAGGTCGCCATGATCAATGTCCATAAAAAGCTTCATACTGAACTCCCCCACGTAAAGATGATCCTCCAAGTCCACGATGAATTGATCTTCGAAGTGCCGGACCATGACCTGGAAGAGGCCAAACGGCTGGTGAAACAGGAGATGGAAGGAGTCGGCAAACAGTTGGGCTTATCAGTCCCGCTCAAGGTGGACCTGGGTGTTGGCAAAAACTGGCGGGTAGCGCATCCCTAGAGTTTCGGGCCGGCGTAAATTCCTTACAGAATTGCGAAGCTAACGAGATCTTGCCAGGCAAAGCGGTTACATCAGCTATTCTCGACAAAGACTCCCAATTCTATTTCTAGCCCCCGTCCCTGTCGGAGTCCTGCTGTGGAGGAGCGGAGGCGCAGCGTGCAGGGTCACGCCGCCGCACGATTCGTGAGGTCGTGCGTTGTCTCCGTGGAGAGAGATCCTAGCATTAGGGAGACGGAAGGATGCAATTGGGAAAGAACTGGGGAAGACGCTGTAACTGGTCCCGCAAGACCGTCACATCTCAAGAACATATGTACCATGTTCTCAATCTTACTTAGCGGCAAGACAGAGTCGCTCGTCCGAGGTTAAATTTGATCTTTGGGGGCGAAGTCAGAGGTGTTTCTATTGTGAACCGCTGGGAAGCATTCGTCATGATATTCATTACCTATTGGTATTTTCCGCCTGGATCAAGCCTTTGCGGGCTCATTCTCCCCATCTCATTTTCGATGGTGGAAACTCATCACGACAGCGTTCGGAACGCTCGTTCTCATCCGTGCAGTCAAGCCATGTAGGAGAAGCAGAGCATAGCAAGAGAGGTGACGGACATTGTGAACGCCGGCTGTTTAAGCGAGCGCGGGCAGTATATCTGATCTTTGACGTCGCCCCCTTTGACGCAGAGTACCGATCACGCCATGGTAAGTTGTCCTCGGCATTCGTTGATCATACAGCCATTCCTGAGACCCTATAACTGCAAGATCCGCCACAACTTCAGAACCACATCCTTACACCGACTAGAAGTCGAATTTGACTTGGATCTCCACCTTGCCGACGTACCAGTGTCGCAGTCTCGCCAAAACTGCGGTCGAACGACAGGCCAACATATGGAGCGAGCTTTCGATGAAACTCGTAGCGCAGCCGCATACCAAATTCCAGATTGTTCAACCCTGAACCAGTTGTAAACTCTTCGACGCGCTGAATCGCCAGATTGGTTTGAAACCGTCCCTGTAAGATCAGTCGCTGGGTGAGCAAGAAATCCTTGGTGTAGGAGAGGCGAGCAGAGACGGCACCGTTCTGGGCGATGAATAATGCCGATTCAAATTCATAATTGTATGGCACGATACCTTGGAGACCGATCACCCCAAGTCCACGCGTGACATTGCTACCACGAAACGATTGCGTTTCCATTCGCCCGCCGACTTGGAAGTCATAGTATTTCCCGAGGAAGCGGCCATAGAGCAATTGGAAGTCCATATCATAGTCAGGTTTGAAGGCTGTGTCCTGTTGCCCCTCACTCTTGAACCACAGCCGATTGTAATCGCCTCCATACCACCCTTCGACATCCCACCGGTAGTCGCTGTTGCTTCCAGTTCCCCCCATACGAGGACGATATTCAAGAACGTCGACGAGCGTGAACAACCGGCGCTCCTGATCCATGACAGGGCTGTCCCACGCTTGTTTCAGCACGGTGTTCATCTTGGCCTGAATCGGGTCGAATTGAGGCCCGACGCTCAAGTGACCGCCTGAGACGCTCGCATGGTCCATGTGTACAGATTCGGCCAAGGTACTTGTCGCACCGATTCCGGCGCTCAGCAGATAACCGGCGAGGATCACCCGGAAGTTCTGAAACGCTGCATTCACTTATGCCGACTCACCGGTTATGCAGAAACCTCGACAATACGAAACATGCCTGCTTCCATGTGCAAAAGGAGATGACAGTGAAACGCCCATGGTCCAGGTGCGTCTGCACCGACCAGGACAGACAATCGTTCGGCCGGTTTGACCACGACGGTATGCTTCCTGGGAAGATATGAATCCGAGCCGTTTTCCAGATACATCCACATTCCGTGCAGGTGGAGCGGATGCTCCATCATCGTGTCATTGACGAAGGTAAACCGCACTCGTTCTCCATAACGAATATGAATCGGTTCCGGCGCATCCGAATATTTTTTGCCGTCGAACGACCACAGGTAGCGTTGCATATGCCCGGTGAGATGCAACTCGATCTCCCGCTCCGGCGATCGGTGCTCGTGATACGGAACGATGCTTTTCAGGTCGGTGTACACCAATACCCTTCTGGAACTCTGCTCGAGCCCTCTCCCCGGTTCATGCATCCAGTTTTGCGAATACTCAGCGATCGTTTGGTTGCCGGTTCCGTGGTGATCAGGACCATGTTTCACCCGTGGTACACCAGGGACCGGCGACCCGTGCCGAGCATCGGTCACCAATCCTGCTGTGGACTCCACGCTGTCTCCGTGCGTCATCCCGTGATGTGCTGGATCGGCATGAGGTGACTTCGGAGTGGTTTCAGCGCTATGACTTGCATGGCCGTGGCCAGGAGCACCCATCCCCATGTCTTCCATGGTGCGAAGCGGGCGGCGCCGACGCTCAGGGACTTCTCCCTGCATCCCCAATCGAGGTGCGAGCGTGCCTCGGACAAAGCCGCTCCGATCCATGGTTTCGGCAAAGATCGTGTACGCGCGATCCTCTGTCGGCCAAACGATGACATCATAGGTTTCTGCCGGTCCGACTCGAAACTCTTCGACTGTCACAGGCTGCACATTCTGGCCATCCGCCTGTACGACCATCATAGTTAATCCAGGAATTCGCACATCATAGAAAGTCATTGCAGCCGCGTTGATGAACCGCAATCGGACCCGCTCACCTGGCCGAATCAGTCCAGTCCAATTGCCGACGGACGGCACTCCGTTCATAAGATAAATGAACGTCGCCCCTGTCACATCTGCAAAGTCCGTCGGGTCCATCCGCATTTGGTCCCACATCATGTAATCTTGTAGCGCCGACCACCACCCCCTCTTTGCTGAATCTGCAAGAAACTCCAGGGCATCTCGCTTCTGGAAGTTGTAGTAGCCAGAAGATTTCTTGAGGTTCGCTAACATGACCTCAGACGACTCGAAACTCCATTCCGAGAGCATCACAACATACTCTCGATCATACTGAAACGGGTCCGGTTCGATCGGGTCCAGAATCAATGGCGCGTACATGCCCTGCAACTCCTGGCCCCCAGAGTGGCTGTGATACCAATAGGTCCCACTTTGCTTGACGGGAAAGTGATAGGTGAAGGTGGTTCCAGGCTCAATGCCGTTGAAGCTCACCCCAGGAACTCCATCCATGTGTGAAGGCAAGAGTATTCCGTGCCAGTGAATCGACGAGGCCTCCATCAACTGATTAGTGACTCGGATGGTGACCTCTTGGCCTTCTTTCAAACGGATGAGTGGACCAGGGATAGTGCCGTTGATTGTCGTAGCCATCCCAATCCGCCCATCCACGATGAAGGACCGTTCACTGATCATCAGGTCGATCAACTCACCACCGAGCGTCGAAGAATCAGGATCGGGATGAGCGGCACGAAGCAACGGGTGATTCGCACAGGATGGAAGAAGCGGTTGCACCGCGGCGAGCAGCCCCAACGCACCTGTACGTTTCAACAGGAGGCGTCTAGATACCATCTTGTCATGTATCACAGCTATCCACTAAGAGCATGTCAAGCCGTACCCACAATATCCTAGAGCCCGCTCATTGCCTATGTGGGCATAGGATTAAGAATGCGATGGCTGCCATATTGAAGCTCATCTGTAGGTATGTTCACAGTTATTCCAAAGTCTGTGGCATTTGTCGAGCCACTCGAATGATCGCCAAAAGACCCAGGGGTGATGATGAAAGCCATCATTGCATATTCACGGTTGAGATTCTCGGCAAGATGCTCAAATACCCGCTTCAGACACCGCATTGACTCTGGCATATATGGCAGGTGTGGATGACCCAAATATCTCCGAACCGTTCTTGTAAATCCCGCCGCAATATCCCGCATGATATCGGGAAACCACCGCCTCCACAAATTTCCAGTTGTCCTTCTCGGTTGACCCTACAGGCTCTTCATGGCCTGACAGCAGGCACTCTATCCTCTCCCAGTGATCGTCCCGCAACGCATATCGCGTGTACCACAAGAAGTCCATCCTGCTACCTCGCAATCATGAAGCATGAGGGACTCACCTCTGAATCATGAAACTTAATTGACAACAGCCCCTAATACGTCGACTACAGGAGTGTGTTTTGATGTGTGGACTTCCCAGGGTTTCGTGGACACAATGCCTTAAGCACTGTTCGACACTGCTTCAAATGCCTCCGGACTGACCCCGCTGAGATGGCTGTGTCGCCGGATGCGATTATAGAAGATCTCGATGTACTCGTCGCTATCGGCCATCGCCATCGCTCGAGTTATGTAGATGTGCTTCTTGATCCGTTCCTTCTTCAAGCTGCCCAAAAAAGATTCAGCCACCGCGTTGTCCCAGTAATTACCCCGTCGACCCATGCTGGGGCTTGCGTCGACGTACAGCCATGAGGAGTACGTCCAGCATGAGAGCTTGAGCCAGCGTGGGCTTGGTAGACCAGCCGACAATGCGGCGAAAGTCCAGGTCCATCACGGCGGCCAAATAGAGCCAGCCTTCCCATGTGTGCATGTATGTACTGTCGGTAACCCATCATGTGCCGTATCAAACTCTCGGCAATGGGCTTTGATGAACGTGTATTTCAGTCGGACATGCTGCGATTTCCATCGATGCCCCATTGGTCGTCCCCCTTGTTCTACCGACACCCTAAGGTGTCCGTGCCGTGAAAGCCTGGGAAGTCCACCTTGACGGTGGAACTGAAGCGTCCATAGAATCAAAGCTGCCCGATCGCGTTCAGGCTTCACCACTGCACTACGAGTATCGCTCAAGGGAAAGGGACATGAGCTTACAATTGATCAAGGCAATCTATCGAAAAGTCCAGGCTGTAACACGTCTGACGGAAAAGCAGATGCTCACACCTTACTACTGGATCCCGTACCACCTATACGGAAACGGCAAAGCCTGGCGTCCCCTGTTCGTGTCGCTTGAGGTAACCTACATCTGCAACCTCAAGTGCCAAATGTGCTCCCTAGTGTCCGGTGAGATGGTCACCAAGGCAGGACAGAGAAAGAACCCCGAGTTGATCGAACCCGACGGCAGTCTGCGGCAAGAGATTTCGACCGACGAATACCTCAAGCTAATCCAGCAGATGAGCAAGGCAGGCGTCAAAGCAGTGAAGTTGACGGGAAGGGAGCCTGCCTTAAGAAAGGACATTCTGACGCTGGCCAATGCGGTGAAGAGAGGTGGGATGCATTTAAGCATGATCAGTAACGGCTCTGCCAAGCCTGACATCTACACGGAACTAGTTCGCATCGGTCTAGACTCGATAACGATCTCCGTTGACGGAACGGAGCATGTTCACGATCAGATTCGCGGTATGATTGGAAGCTTTGCCAAGACCCAGGCAGCAATAGACGCTCTCATCAAAGAGAAAAAGATCACGGGGAGGCCCAAACCCAGGATCGGTGTGACCTGTGCTGTGTCCGCCCTCAACCAGCGCGATCTTGGGAATCTGGCCGAATTGTTTAAGGACTCCGAGATCGATGACCTCAACTTTGGTTATCTACACTTCAGCACCGAGCATCGCGATCTCCTCACTGCGGAAACGATCCAGCAAGGCCCTAGCTCGGCCTTACACCTAAAAAAAGCAGTACTTCCAGACTCGGTGCTGCAGGTCAACACTGCAAACTTAGTAACCCAAGTGACTGAAATCAAAGCGCAGAAGGACAGATATAAGCCTCGCATCCAGTTCTCCCCTGACCTGAGCGCCGAGGAGATCGCGCTCCAGTACACCAACGAGTCTTTCACTTTGGCTAATAAGTGCTTCTACGCCTGGTACTCAACACGGATTGACCCCTGGGGTCAGATGTATCCATGCTGGATTGACGTGAGGCTGGGCGACATCAGAAAAACCGCGTTCGAGGATCTCTGGAACGGCGATGCCTACCGTAGCTTCCGGAGGATGATACGGAACAAGAAGCTCGTCCCCAAATGCTCGACCTGTTGCGTCCTGAACGACAAGTACTGGTCGAAGCTGCCGACTTTTCGCAATTGACCACGACCGCCTCTCGATACTGCAGGCAGGATCCCCGCCAGGGAAGCATGTGCCGGTCAAACATTCTGACCATTGCATAACTGCTATAGCGCGAGTTTCCGTAGCCGCAAGGCGTTGGCAATCACAGATACGGAACTGAACGTCATCGCCGCACTCGCGATCATGGGACTCAACAGAACGCCGGCAAACGGATACAGAACACCGGCAGCGATCGGAATCCCCAGAGTGTTATAGACGAAGGCGAAGAACAAATTCTGCCGGATATTGCGCATGGTCCCTCGGCTCAAGCGTCGCGCCCGGGCGATCGCTCGGAGGTCACCCTTGACCAAGGTGACCCCAGCACTTTCCATCGCGACATCTGTGCCTGTTCCCATCGCGATACCCACCTGGGCTTGCGCCAGTGCCGGTGCGTCGTTGATGCCGTCACCGGCCATGGCTACAACATGCCCTTCTGATTGGAATCGTTTGACGACTGCCGCCTTTTGCTCAGGTAAGACGTCGGCCTGCACTTCATCAATGTGAAGTCGGCGCGCCACCGCCTCGGCTGTCGTTCGATTGTCCCCGGTCAGCATCACAAGCCGAAGCCCTTCGCGGTGTAACAAGTCGATCGCTTCCGGCGTGGTGGACTTTACCGGATCGGCCACCCCCAGCAACCCAGCAGGCTTGCCGGTGATAGCCACGAACATGACCGTCTGGCCTTCTTGCCGCAAGGGCTCAGCCTGGGCCAGCAATGGTGCGGTCTCAACGTTCAATTCGTTGAGAAACGGTACTGTACCAACAGCCACAACACAACCCTCAACCGTACCAGTGACTCCCTTACCGGTGCGCGAGCGAAAGTCCCCTGCCTTGGTCAGAGCGATTCCTCGCTCCTGCGCACCGGACACGATCGCCGCCGCCAAGGGATGCTCGCTGTTCTGCTCCAAACCGGCGGTCAGTCGCAGCAGATCCGCCTCGCTGAAACTAGACAACGGAGCAACCGTTACCAGGCGTGGCTTGCCTTCCGTAAGCGTGCCGGTCTTATCCACGACAAGAATATCGACCTTGGCCAACGTTTCCAGCGCCTCGGCATTGCGGATGAGCACGCCGGCTGTCGCACCACGTCCCGTCCCGACCATGATCGACATGGGCGTCGCCAACCCAAGTGCGCAGGGACAGGCAATGATCAACACAGCCACCGCGTTAAGCAATGCATAGGCCATACGAGGCTCCGGGCCATAGAGCGCCCACAGTACAAAGGTGACTGCAGCGACAAGGATCACGCTCGGCACGAAATAGCCAGCTACAACGTCGGCCAGCCGTTGAATCGGCGCTCTGGTGCGCTGGGCTTCACTGACCATCCGCACAATCTGAGCCAGCAATGTTTCTCGACCGACACGCTCAGCCCGCATCACCACACTACCGGTCCCATTGACGGTTGCCCCGACAACGTTCTGGCCAGGCTGCTTTTCCGCAGGGATCGGCTCACCGGTCACCATCGACTCATCAACAGCGGTCGAGCCCTCCAGCACCACCCCGTCCACGGGAATTTTTTCACCAGGCCGCACACGTAACCGATCACCGATCTGGACCTGGTCCAAGGGGATATCCTCTTCACGGCCACCTGGTCGTATGATGCGCGCGGTTTTTGGTGCAAGTCCTAATAGGGATTTCAATGCGCTGCTGGTTCGACTCCTCGCCCGTAGCTCCAAGACCTGTCCCAATAAGACTAGGGCAATGATGGCCACCGCCGGTTCAAAGTACACAGCCAGCTCACCGCCATGCCCTCGGAACGAATCTGGGAACAACCCCGGCGCAAGGGTCGCGACGACGCTGTAGAAGTAGGCTGCACCGGTGCCGAGTCCGATCAAGGTAAACATGTTGAGATGACGATTGACGATCGACACCCAGGCCCGTTCGAACAGTGGACGGCCGATCCAGAGTACGACCGGCGTTGCCAGTGCGAGTTGAACCCACATCAAGGCTCGTCCGGACACGAGATGCTGCAACGGCTGGCCCGGCAGCATGTCGGAAATCATTAGTGCAAGAATAGGCGAACCGATGGCCACGCTCTGCCAGAACCGGTGCGTCATGTCGATCAATTCGGGATTGGCCTCCTCTACCGTCACCGTGCGCGGTTTCAACGCCATCCCACAGATCGAGCAGGCCCCCTGTGTCGACTGCACGATTTCCGGATGCATCGGACAGGTATATTCAGTGCGAGTCGGCACAACCGTTACGTCAGCCGGCTCCAGCGCCATCCCACAAATCGGACAAGCCCCTGGTTTGGATTCCGACACTTCCGGGTCCATCGGGCAGACATATTGGACGCTCTTGCCCACCGGAACGGGAGCCGGCTTGGGGATACGCTGCTCAGGTGGGAGCAAATAATACTCAGGCTCGGCTCGAAACTTCTCAAGACACCGCGTGGCGCAGAAATAATAGGCCTTCCCCTGATATTCGTATGAACCGGCTGCCCTGTCCGGCTGTACCGTCATCCCACAGACAGGATCGATCTCACCCTGCCTGACTGGCTGCATCATAGGCAGTGGCTTCCGTGAGGTGGGTATCGTGATCAGGTTCAGTGGTTTCTTACCCAGCGCCTGCTCGGGATCAGCCTTAAATCGTTCCAGGCACGAAATTGCGCAAAAATAGTAGGTTTTCCCCTTAAAATCATACTGACCCGCCGCTCTGGCTGGATCGACGGTCATTCCACAGATAGGATCGATCTCAGGCTTCACGTGAGTGGGCGAATGACTCATGGCATCTTGTCTCATCTCACTCATGCGGTCATGTCCTCCTTGCGACCTCCCGCAACAGGCGTTCGACAATTCATTAATCATGTCTCAGACTCCTTTCATTCTATCCGGTATGGAGGCGTATTGTCGCCTTCAGGATTACAGACGGACCAGGTCCTCAAATATTACAGAGAACCCGAGAGCCAGAAGCACGGCTCGCAACTACTCAATTTACTGGGACAAGCAAGAAAAGATGTGCAAGAGAAGCGAGTAACTAGCAGTGTGTTGACAAACACATTGACCATGCTGAAAACGCACGGCATTCGAGATTTCCAACGGGAGCACGGTGGCCCGCAGGCTGTTCAGCAAGGCCGCAGCGAATGAAGAGGCGAATCGTACTCTGCGTCGTACATTGAGCCTCTGAGTGAGGCGAGAACGCCGCTGGCGGGCTTTTATCAACAGCCTGTTAGCTGCAGGCACAGTTAAGACAGCCATGTTTACTACAAAGCCCGCACGCGGCTTCGAGGGAGACCCGTAAGGATTGGCGGGCTCTGTGAAGGCGAACCGTGAGGTTATTGCGTGATATTTTCAGCGCTTTCGCAACCTGTGCCGGCGATTCGCCGTCGAGATCGATGCGCTTGATGAGTTCCGCATAATTTCGATGGAGACCGGGAAGGAGATCATGAAGGCAGACGCACGCAGTAGTCTTGACCTCATCCGGTGGCGGCTCCTGATGATTGCCCGAAACAGTCAATTCCTGTAGGAAGGCTTCATTCCGACGAGTCTCAGCTCCATGGGACCGGTAATATTCCGCCACGGTATGGCGGAGGATTTGATAGAACCAGGCCAACGCACTTTGCTCGTTATTCAACGAGTGAGCGTGTTCGACCGCTCTGGTAAAGCTTTGTTGCAGGATATCTTCTGCGATACCTTCCTCGCCGACTCGACGGCGGACAAACTGCCTGAAGGCTGATTCGTGCTCCAGAAGGCGTCGAATGATCTCGTGTGCTTTATCCTCCGCCATCACAAGTCATCACCCATCACTTCTTGGCATCCGCTTCGAGAATACTTCGGATAATCGTAAGGACGTTCTCCGGCGTCATATTGGCTCCATCGACCTTAATGTTCCCGTCCAACAAGATTGAGGGCGTCGACGACACCTTGACCCGTTCACCCCACCGGCGCCCCGCTTCAAACAACCTGGCCGGCTTTCCGCTTTCCATCCCGGCTTCGAATGTTTCCACGTCCAAACCAACTTCCTTGATCAACAGGGAGCGGATCGAGCGATCCAACACCCCATCGAGTTTTTCTTTGTGAATGGTGCGAAACAAGACGGCTTTCATCTGATCGCCTTTCCCCATCATCTTGGCCTGCTCGTACATATCAAAGGGAGTCGGCAGCTTCCCCGGGATGACCGGAAACCCGACCATTGTAATTTCAACCCTATTCCCGAATTCTTTCATGAGCAGGGGAACCCCCGTCTCTTCGAAGTGATGGCAATGCGGGCAATAGAAATCCGCAAACTCGATGACTTTGACTTTCCCCGGTTGATGGGTGGACGTCTCATCCTTGAGAATCTCGAATTTCCCCTTCAGCTCTGGCTTGGTTGCCAGTACGACGACTGGAGTAAGCAACAGTCCCACCACTCCCATCACCCAGATCGCCGCCGTCCACCTCGACATCATTCGACTCTTCATTTCCTACTCCTTTCTCAGATTAACTAGGCGAGGACCATTATAGCGGATGGAGAGCCTCTGTGTGCTTTGTTATAATTGATTTTATGAACCGACTCCTCGCTGCAAGCCTAAGTTCTGCGCTCATCCTCTCCGGCTGTGCCCTGACCGGAGGTCAGAACGAAACCATCCCATCAGGCCCACCTCCGCCGACCTTTGGACAAGTGAAAGCCGCCCCCGAAGCTTACACCGGACAACCCGTGACATTCGGTGGTAAAGTACTCGGAGCGCGCCGACTCAAAGAGGGGACCAGAATTGAAATCCTCCAATTGCCATTGGCTGCCTCCCTGGAACCAACCCCTGATCTCACCACATCCCAAGGCCGGTTTGTCGCACTACGGGAGGAATTCCTTGACCCCGCAACAATCCCTGCCGGCACGTTCATCACCGTAACGGGTGAAATGGCTGGTTCCGTAGCGTTGCCGCTCGATGAAATGGAATATACTTACCCGCTCGTGCATGTCACCAGCCTGCGTGTCTGGAGCGAACAGGATGACGAGCCTCCGCGCATTCGCCGGCCTCTCGGCCCTGGCCCCTCTTGGGGACCCTACTGGTCTCCCTATTGGCATCCTTGGCCTTATTATTGGTAATGAAGAGGGGTGGCAGGTGAGAAAGGCGAACCGCTGTTCCCAATCGGTCATTGAACGCCAGGATCCCACCCTTGTGTCTACGTAACGGTGATAAACGGACAATGAAGAAGATGATCCATAAGATAGATCCAAAAGAAAAAGCGGCCTCCTCCAACCTCAGTTCGTCGATCGTGGCGACGATCAAAGAAGAAATCGTCCACTGGCACTATCCGCCGGAACATCGGCTGACCGAAGAAGAACTGTGCAAACGATTTCGTGTGAGTCGGAGCCCCATTCGAGAAGTCCTCCGAGTCCTGGCCTCCGAAGGCTTCCTTAAACGATTGCCTAATCGAAGTTATGTCGTCAGGCAACACACCGTCGAAGAAGTCGAGGAATTATACGGCGTACGACAGGCGCTGGAACTCTATACAGTCGAACGCTTAGCCGGCGAGGATTTGCCGACACACCACAAGACCGAGCTGGAGGATCTCCGGCACACTTGGATGGAACTCCTCAACGAACCAGCCAAACGACCGGAGGAGTTCGCCATACTCGACACACTCTTTCATGATACTTTGGCCCGCATCTTAGGAAACAAGTCTCTCCTGCGGAACCTCCGCTCTATCAATGAACGATTGACCCTGTTTCGGCTGCTTGATTTCGAGAACCGAACCCGTGCGGAACAGACCTGCCGTCAACATCTGGAGATTGTGGATCGGATCATGGCCCACAATGGCCCCGGTGCGCGGGCCGCGATGCAGAGCAATATCGAAGAGGGAAGCAACAACGTCCGGGCCGCGATCAAAGACGCGCTCGCAAGAGCCTACCTCAAGAACAGCTAAGCTCACAGCGGATGTCTGTGATAGTGGACAATCGGACACGGAATGCATTGGGCAACCTGTGTCTTGGGTGACCGACATGGCCCATCTGGTTTTCTACAGCGAGAGAAGCCTGGAGTACGGAGCGAAGAACTGCAGCTCAGCGCAGTTCTTCGCTCCGTGGGACGGTATGGTTCGTAGGCCTATTTCTTTTTCGCCGGATGATGCTGAGCTTCCTCGGCATGTGCCAGCGATTCCTCAGCATGCTTCATCGATTCCTTCGCATGCTCAAGCGCTTCCTTGGCGTGGACATTGTCACTAACCTGAATGGCTTCTTCCAAATGCTTGATGGCTTCCTTTTCGTGCGCAATTCCCTCTTTGGCATGCTTAATCACTTCCTTCACATGCCCACCTTCACCCGCGAATACTAACCCCGCCCCCCCTCCCGCGAGCAACCCACATACCGCAACTGCAACCACGACACCGTTCATTCTGCTCATACCCCCTCCTTGTTTGTAGGATCAATCTTTGTTGTATTTGCGAGTCTACACCTTCGAGAAATGCATCAGTATTCAGAACTTCCTAGGATCGAGGCTGACTCAGGCTTCTTAGCGGCACCTAGGTGTACGACGGACATCGTCTATCATGGGACTCCGCTCTATCTGTACCCCGAAGGGCCAGGGAGTCGGCAGGAGGCCACCTCCGACTCCCCAGGCAGGTCCGGAAGAAGAGTGCGCAACTGCCGGGCCTGTTTCCTTCATCGTTTCTCGCTCCGTGTTATCTGGATAGCCAGCTACCCCCTCTCGGCTGAGACAGTCCGCATCTCCCATCTGATTATTCCAGGCGGATCATATTTCGCTCCGCCACTTTCGAGATGGAGGAGCCGGGGCGGAGGCTGACGGAGGTGCCTGCGCCCCGGGTCGGTCCGAGTGAGGGGCAGCTCGACCCGGACATCAATAGCTCAACAACTCTGAACGTAACCACGACGAATTCAGAATGACTTCACCTTCCCAAATCAGATATAGGGAACCAGAGCGAGGCTTCGAATGGGAGTAAGAAGCCCCCGCTCTGGTCGGACCGAGAGTGGCGGGCCACCGCTCTCGGAATATCACTCCTTGTTCCAATGCATGGACAGACGGACCAGGATGATTCAGACAGGATGCGGTCAAACAATCTCTACGAGCGGAATCGATGGATCGGCAGTCTGCACGACAACCATCGAGGAACGCTCCCTGCTTGAATCACGCGAGCGTGAATATGGGTGGAGCGCGAGAGGGTCGTAAAACGGAGGGAGAAGGTGAGTGTGAACGAATGAAAGATGCCGCCGTCGAGACGGCAATGAAACTGACCGTCACGGTAGGCGCCGATGTGGCTGGCCCGCTCTGTGAGATCATCTGACAGGACAATGCACAGAGAGGAGAATGCGTGGAGTCCGTGGAATGGTGATGGGCTCCAGGCTGCGGGACTGGCATAGAGGCACAGCCGGCGGCGAGCATAATCAGCGCCAGATACACAACGACCGTCAAACACGCGACCGAACTGCCTGGATAAGCGAACCGATGAGCCGTCATAGTATTTCTTTTCACGCTCTATACATACGCGATTTCCTGTTTTGCGTCCACCGACGGATGCTCAGGTTGCTACACAATCTTTCACCCTCTTTCATCATATTCCCCACGCCAAAACAATTTCTCCACTAGATAGTGCGTTCGCCCAATGCCTGCACGATGTCCAGACTTGCCGCGCGAGCAGCTGGAAAAAACCCTGCGACCACACTCATGATCAAGGCAAATCCCACCCCCTGCACGATCATCAGTGACGTCAAGCGAAACCGAAACGCGAGTTCGGACATGGAATCCATATTCAAGGTGGAGACCGTCACGAACTGAAGCCCGGAGGCTGCGATCACCCCGATCACTCCACCGATAAGACCCAACCCTGCAGATTCTGTGAGAAACGCCTGAAGAATTTCACGCCGCGTAAACCCCAATGTCCGTAAGGTGCCAATTTCCGTCGTCCGCTGGGCGACGGAAGCCGACATGGTCATGGTGGCCCCCAAGACGGCACCAACACTGAACACTGACGTGAGGAAAAGGCCGGTGACACGGATCATCCGCGCGAGAGTCTTGGCTTTTTCCTCATAGAACTCCGGTTCGCGCCTCACCGTCACGCGAAAACGTGGATCCTCTTCGATGCGGCCCTTGAATGGACCCAGCAAGGTGGGGTTTGTCAGGCGGACCGTCATCGAGGTGAATGCCGTTCGATGGAAGGTCATCATGAATTGCTCGACATCGCCCCATACTTCCGATTCGAACCCGCTGCCATCGGCTTCAAAAATGCCGACCACTGTCCATTCTCGCTGGCCAAAGCGAAGAGACCGACCGAGGCTTGCCATGGGAAACTGCGCAGCGACCTGCTTACCGACGATAACCTCCGTAGTACCGGGCGCCCACAGACGACCGTGTGTCAATCGGACCTTTGGTCTCACGAGCAGTGACTCGTGAGACGTTCCTCGCAACACAAGACTGGCCAGACTGTTGGTGCCCGGCTTCACGAGTGTGAGCTGAAGCCCCAATTCGTTCACAGCCAGAGTGCGTCCATCGTCGGCCAGACGTACCTCCGGCTCTGAAGCGAGCACCTTCGTGTGCTCGCGTGAAACCTGGCTGTCGATTTCCGAAAGCGCCCCCTTTCTCAGAATAATCGCATTGTTGGGATCGCCCGTACTGGTAAGGGTATGCTCCAACCCGTGGGCCAGCATCAAGACGCCCAGAAACACAAATACGACCAGGCCCAACCCAATGACAGTGAGTCCCGCTGTTACACGACGAGCCCACAGATTTTTCATCGTGTATGAAGCCGACAAAATCATTCATGCACCCTGCCCGAGGCTAACCGATGTGATGCAATCCTTTCAGCACGGACATTCGCGAGATCCTCATGATGGGCCACACCGAGGCGAGAATGCCCACGGCGGCCATCATGCCGGAACAGAGCCAAATCGTTTCACCGGTGATCTCATAAGTCGGCACATAGCCGTCAAAGCCCACCATGAGCGCATACAGGTACGATGCTGGGACCAGCAGACCCAAGCCGACTAGACCTCCCGCTAATGCCAGCAATAAAGATTCTCCGAGGATCAGCACACAGAAATGTCGAGTCCGGAACCCGATCGTCTTCAATACACCATACTCTTTGGTCCGTTCACGTATGGACATCGTCAGGACGTTGGCCAACACAAGGAGGGCGATCACATTCATGCATGCGGAGACGGCTTCCAATCCATGCAACAGAGCACTGGATCGTGCGATCCAGCCCGCTATGTAGGCTTGTTCGAGCTGTGTACGTGTTTCAGCGACAGAATTCGAAAATGCCGCATCGATGACAGTGGCTACCATCGATGCTCCGTTCTTCAAGTCCGCACGAATGACAAACCAACCTACTTGATCGGCGCGGTCGGGTTCCGTCGTCTTGAGCTGCTCGTTGAGATATTCCCAGTGGAAATACATCTCTTGATCCGAGAAAACCTTCGTATTGGTGCTCTCATAAATGCCACGCACGATGAACTCCCACTGCCCGCTATAAGCCACGCCGGTCAGCGGAATCACATCCCCGAGTTTCCAGCCATAGCGCTCCGCCAATTTGTTTCCTACGATGCAGCTTCGTCGATCGCGAATGAAGGCCAACCGATGCTCCTCCGAGAGGACAATTTCCGGATAGGTCGACAACAGCGTCACCGCCGGTTCGGCGAAGGTGCCGAACGTCTGCTTGGGATCTTTATAAATTCCACCGACCCACACGCCATAGTGCACCGACTGTACGCCGGGCAAGACGGCTATCCGATCTTTGTAGGCAAGCGGCAACCGGAGCGATTCTGCCATGGCATGCACGGTCACCAGCCGGTTCTTGGTCGTCTCACTCGTCGCAGCTTGCCATTGACTGAGCGTGAGACACACCAGCCCAAAAGCCAACACCACCATGGCCAACCCCCCGACCGCCAAACTGCTTCGCAAGGGTCGCCGCTTTGTATTTCTGACGATCAGGCGCCACAATGTCATGATGGAGATTCCAGCACACCTTTTTCTAAATGCCTCACCGTTTGCGCCCGCTCGGCTGCGCGAGGGTCGTGCGTCACCATCACGATCGTCTTCCTCAATTCTGCGTGCAGGCGACCGAAGAGGGTCAGAATATTCTCGGCTGAATCGCGATCCAGATTTCCCGTCGGCTCATCGGCCAAAATCACCGTCGGATCCGCGACGATGGCGCGGGCCAACCCCACCCGCTGTTCCTGGCCACCGGAAAGCTGCCGTGGATAGTGGTCCATGCGATCTTGTAAACCCACGAGTCGCAGGGCTGTCTTGACATGCTCGGCCCGTTCCCTCCTCGACAGATGCGTGAGCAATAATGGAAGTTCAACATTCTCGGCAGCCGTCAGCACCGGAATGAGATTATAGGATTGAAACACATAGCCGATATGCCGAGCACGCCATCGCGCCATCGCGCTGTCCGACAATCCGTCCAGTGCCGTGCCCGCGACCATCACCGTCCCGCTCGTCGGCCGATCGATCCCCGCCATGAGATTCAAAAGCGTGCTTTTCCCCGATCCTGATGGACCCATGACGGCAAGGAACGTCCCCGTCGGGATCGTAAACGACAAGTCCTGCAGAACGGAGACCTCTTGCCCTGCGCGGTAATACGCCTTAGTAATATGCTGAAAACTTACGACTGGCTCGTTCACGTCCGATGCTCCTACAGCGCGAGCTTGACAGCCGAGACTGCCATTCCGGCACGCAAATCGTTCGGAGGCATGACGATCACTTCGTCAGTCGGCGAAAATTGGCCATGCACATGCGTGAGTGTGCCGACCGTTTGGCCGGTTTGTATCGGAATTTCCGTGGCCACACCATTCCGCACAACCAGCACCACCTTGCGCTGGTCCAGAGTGACGACAGCGGTTGCCGGAACGCCCCAATCATCAGGACCTAATCGCGGAGAAGTGGAACTGGTATCGAACATGACCTTCGCGCTCAACTCGACACGAACTCGCTCATCAAGGTCGAGAAGACGCACCCGGGTTAACACCGTCGCTTTGGTCTTATCAGCGATGGGCATGACCTGAACCACTTCTCCGCGGTACCGATGTCCCGGTACGGAATCGAGCTGGATTTCGGCCGGCTGTCCAGCTTGAACTCGATAGACCATGGATTCCGACACTTCGGCATCGACCACGACGGAAGTTGGATCGACAATGGTCGCCACGGACCCGCCGGATCGAACCGTCGCCGTCATGGGCGAGACCACTTCGCCCACTTCCGCCAACTTCTTTACAACGATCCCGTCGAACGGCGCTCTGATATTCGTATTCTCCCTTTGCACTTCCGCAGCACGCAGTTCAGCCTCTGCGGCACCCACCGCCGCTTCTGCCGATCGTACGGCCGCTCGAGCCCGACGAAGCCTTGCCTCAGCCATATCGTACTCGGCCTTGGTAACAAAGGACTTCTCCAGCAAAGCCTGTGCTCGTTCGTAGTTTGCCGTTGCGTCCTGCAATTCGGGCTCGGCTGCGCCGAGCTGCGCCTGGGCAACCTTGATTCTCGCCTTCATTTGCAAGACCAATGCATCGATATCCGAATGCTCCAAACGGGCAATGACCTGCCCTTCATTCACTCGGTCTCCAACCTTGACACCTAAATATTCCAGCCGTCCCGTCCCCTTGGAAGCGATCAACGCCTGTCGTTGCGCCACGACATACCCCGTGGCGGCAAGCGTCGTCGCTCCGCTCGATGGCATGCGCACTAGGGATCCTACTTCGACCTTCGGCTTCGATCCGAGGACCGCCCAGTAACAGCCTGCGGCCAACAGGCTCAGAACTGCGATCAACCCGACCCATCGAAAGAGACCTCCACCGGATCGCGCGGGTTGGGCTGGATGGCGCTGAATCGCCAGACTTTCTAAATCAGCATCGCGCACATTGCGTGAATGCGATTCCGGCACCTGTGATGACGGTTGGGTGGACATCGTTCCTCCTTAATCAGTCAACAACCCCGCGACCGTTCGGCTCAGAGAAGACTGTGAGTGTCATTCGGTTCGCTCAGAAAATATGCGAGCCAGCTGATATGTCATCATGAACCATGCGGCTCGACCCATCACCGACTGAGAAGGTCATGAATGAGGAACCGCACTCATCTGAAGGCAGCATTGAAGTCACCCTTATTCAGCCCTCAGGGGCTGTCAGTCAGAGGACTATCCAACGCTGGAAAATAACATTAAGAGGAAATTCGAGGCGGCCCACGTCCATGGGCGATAATCGGCAACCGATCCGCATAGGAGATGGCTAAGAACACGACAGGGACAAAGAGCCATACGAGAACCGGGAGGCGGGGAATCTCCGGAAGGATATAGGCCGTATCATCCTGGGTCACCGTGCAAGCCCATTGAATGAGAGGCGTGGCTTCAACCCTTCCATGATGGCAAGGATTTTGATCGCCCCCGGCATGCAGGTGAAAACTGCGCGTCTGCGGCGTTTCGAAGTCCAAAAAACATGTATAACAGAAAAATCCAGCGGCGAGACGGATGACGATCAGAAGACAGGCAACCCACCAGATCGCAGGAATTCGCACCATCAACTCACGAAGGCGCATGACTTGAAATCCGCGAGTCATCGGGGCCACCAGTGAAAAGGAGTGTTATTGTACGAAAGCGAATCTGCCATTGTCTATCGACCTCTCTTCGCTATCGACGGCGGCGACTGCCCAACCAAACAAGGATGCCGGTGACGTACAGCATGGAAGGGATAAGGCCGACTACGCAGATCAGGATGCGGCCTGGAAGACCGAAGGCCTGCCCTGTGTGAAGCGGAAAGAGCCAGCCGAGCACATGGTCTCCCATACTCGCCCCCTGCGGTCCCTGGATGCGCACCACAGCTCCACTGTACTGGTCGATGCTGACCTGGCTTTTCCAGACGGTGCCCGTGTCAAGGGTGACAAGGTAAACCCCGTGCTCGTCCGCAGGGAACTCGATCGCCGTGGGCCGCGAGCCGGGAAGCGTCACCACTCCGATCTCAACGGCCCTCTTCGCGCTGATGGGTATCACATCGCTTGTCGGTCGAGATGCGGGTGGCGCTGCATCGAGATCTGTCACAGGAGAGAGCACATTCACGCCTTGGTCGATGATCTGCACCCATGGCTCATACAGGTGAATCGCGGTGAACAGCGACAAGACGAGAAACCCACCGGCATACACGCCAACGACTTTGTGCAATTCGTAGTTGAGGCGCTTTCCACGAGCACCGCGTCTGATCATGAACGCCAATCGCCAGGTACCCTGGTTTGGCCACCAGAGATAGTAGCCAATCAGGATCGATATCAACAGCAGGACACTCCCGAAACTCAGTAGATGATTGCCAATCAGGACACTCCCTTCATTCAGCCACAGAGATGTATGAAGCTGAATGAGCGCGCTCATCAACGGCCCTCCCCACGGTCGCTGCTGACTATTCCACAGTCGAGAGCCTGTGACTTCTCCGCTGCAGGGCTTCACGAATAGGGTATAGATATCGTCCCAATCAGCCCCATGAGTCGGAATCCAGTACCATGCCGACAGCAAGGGACGCTCGTGTTCCGGAAAGTTGAGCGAGACGAGCCGACCGTTTGGCGGCATCTTCGCCCGAACGGCGGTGTCGAGGTCATCCACAGATCGATACTCCGCCTCTGTGCACGCGCCCTCGGGTGCGAGCAGTTCAGGGTTCAAAGCCGCATCGATCGGCTGCCAGAACACGATGAGACTGCCGGTCAGCCCGGCAATCGACAGCACGAACCCGAACACCCACCCCACATACAGATGGACCTTGACGAACACTTTTCGTAAATGTGCGTTGCTTCGTCCCATTGCTTACCCCTTCACCACATCGGTACCGGTCCGACCGGGCAACCCGCCGGACGACACCGGCAGGTTTCGTTCCTGGTCGCCTCAATAGGCGACCGAATATCCGATCGTGGCCGTGGCACCTCTCCCGGCCCAGAAAAAACTATTAAAGGCCCCCTGAGAGAGCTGATTGAAGGGCGCAACATATCGCTGATTCAGGAGATTCTCGATACCGACTCGCAGCGTGCCCGGCCCGACTTTCACGGTGCTGACAAGGTCGACGAGAAAATAGTCCGTCATCGGAGCGGCATCGGCGGTGGGATCCGCACCGGTTAAAAACGCCTCATAGGATCGGCTTCGGGCACCAGAGTATAGGACCTGCACCCGATTTCGCCATTGCCACTGGGGCACCGTCATGTGCTCGATATAACCCGTGATCTTCTGTGGTTGAATGCTGAATCCGTTCATCGGCACCCGGATGTCGGGATTAAAGGCGATCGTCTGGTCACCCTCCACGAACGTGTAGGTGCCCCCCATGCGCCAATTGTCAAATGGTTGTATATCGATCGTGGCCTCGACCCCGTAGGTGGTCTGCGGCGCCCGCGTGAGCTGGTTCGTATCCAGATCGAAGTTGACCCCCAGCGATGACTTGGAGTAAAAACCGGACATGGAGACCTGCACCTTGCTCCACTTACCACGCACCCCCAACTCATAGTTCGTCACACGCTGCGGTCGTAAATCCGTGAGCCGAGTCACCGTACCTGGCCTGATTGCCGAATCGATCGCGCCGACCGGAACATTGAAACCTTGGCTGAAATTGAAGAATGCATCGACCGGCTCGATGACATGGTAGACGAAGCCGGCGTTGAAGACCGTGGCATCGAACCGAAGCAAACTCGCTGGCAGAACTTCTCCATCACTCCTCGTAAAGTCGCTGCTCGCAATCTCAAGACGCTCGTAGCGGACTCCTCCACGCACGACGAGCGCAGAAAGCGGCGTCCACTCTCCTTGGGCGAATCCCGCAAGCGAATCAAAGACCCGTGAGGGCGCCGTGGGTCGTTGACCGATTTTGCGAAAGATTCGTCCGCCTGAAGTATCGAAGACTCCGAGATCATAGAGGCTCTGCATCGAATCGCCATGCTGACTTGAGAAGTCCATGCCGTAGGTGACTTGTGGCTTTCCATAGATAGGAATCGGCGTCGTGAGATCGACCCGTGTCCCGATAACATCCGTTTGCGGTGACGATTGAGTGACCTCCGTCCCTCCAACTGATCGCTCATCAAATGTCGGGAACCTGGTCTCCTGCCTCCGATAGTACCCTTGGATATGCACGCGGGTGTCGAGCAAGAGATGCGGATGGCTATAGTCCACGCTGATCTGTGTATTCTTCAGCCTAGGTTGATCGTTCAGCGCCATTCCGGAAATGAATCGGGCGGTCGTCGGGAGACGCCCATCCAGCGATGGATCGGACATATGGTTGGTGTGCTGTTCGCTCTCCTTCCTGTTGAAGCTCAGTTGAAGTCGATGTTCACCGAACGTTGCCCCGAACTTTCCCAAAATGTTGTAGCCCCTGGTATCCGCAAACCCACCGACCCCGTTAGTCCCCGGCATGGTCCGGTGTCCGCCGTCATCGAACATGCCCCCTTGATAGTTGAAGGTGCCGACGACGTTATAGTCGAACCAGTCCTTGCGGCCCTGGATACCCTGCGTCACGTTCGCACCTAACCCCCGGAGAATGCGAGTCAGGCTGGCGCTGCCTTGCATATCGGTATAGAAATTCATCTTTCCCTCGCCCGGCTGTTTGGTGATGATATTGATGAGTCCTCCGGTTCCACCGTTGCCGTAGATCGCCGTCGCCCCGCGCACGATTTCGATGCGCTCGATGGCGGCGGGATCGATGTGGTTCAGATCGAATTGCACGGTCGGGCTACTCAGTTGCGGAACCCCATCGATCAACACGTTGATCTCCCGTCCCCGGATCTTCTGACTCGTTTGTGAATCAAACGACCCGTCGTTCATCGACATGCCGGGCACCAGCTTCGGCAGAATCTGTCCCAAGCTGCGCGCCGGCGAGACCGCGATCTGCTGTTGGATTTGTTGCTCCGTGACAACGGTCACCGATTGGTTCAAGCTGCCGAGCGACGAGGGCGCCCGCGTCGCAGAGACGAATACTTCCGGAGCGGCCAGCTCTTGTGACTCCTCCACTTGTTGACCCTCCATCGCGTCCGGCACCTTTGGTTCTTCGGCTCGCCCGATTGCCACTGAACAGAAGATAATGAGGCTGATCACCCCATATCTGACACTGGCCAAAACCATATCGATCCACATCCCCATGACCACTGCACTCCTTTCACCATTCATAATTACGTCCGGATCACCCACCACGACGACGGCACCGTCCCGTTCTTCTGTAAAAAGAAGCAGATCGAGACCGTAGGGTCGGTTCGTCGTTTGGCTAGAACCTGTCTGTGGGAATGCTACAGAGGGAAGCGAGGAGGCCCGCGGCTGACGGCGGCGATCAGGGAGGTACTTTTTGAGGGCGACGGCACCTCAGCGTACGGCAGGAACACCGATATGATGAGCGGTAGGCGCGGAATATCCGGCAGGACAAACGCGTCATCATCCTGAGTCACGGAACAGGCCCATGCTGTCAGCGGGTTCGGCTCAGGCCTGCCATGATGGCAGGGATCGTAATCCTCCCCGTTATGAAGATGGAAGGATCGTACGGTTGGCTCTTCAGTCGGATATGTGCAGCTCATGCAGACATACCCGGCCACGAGGTGAATACCGACGAGCAGGCAGGCCATGATGCCCAACAGGCGAGATGTCTGATTGGACTGACGAGGGGACCGCATAAAGAGAAGCGCGTTATACACGAAACAACCCACTGGAAAACGTTTCAGCCACTGTATGAAACTGCCAAGAGGGCTGTCTACTGATGCTTGCTCACGGATGCTACGGATCAGCCTGGGGCAAAGCACGTAGGTACAACGATAACCCTACGAAGCCGTATGTTTACCAGAATTCGCTAGCATTGAACTACTGACGGCTGCTTATGGATACAGCAGATACGAACGCATGATGATTCTCCCGGGAGCTTTGTAGCTTAATCATCTCAAGGCTTACTTGGTGGAACCTGAGGCTGCGGATCTCAAACGTCGCCGCCGATGGTGGGTTACGTCACGATCAACCGTTATGTCAATATGATTTCATAGGTCTGCAGCAGTCGAAAACTGCGCAGAGTC
Source organism: Nitrospira sp. CMX1 (assembly GCF_054902215.1). Lineage (NCBI taxonomy): Bacteria > Pseudomonadati > Nitrospirota > Nitrospiria > Nitrospirales > Nitrospiraceae > Nitrospira > Nitrospira sp. CMX1. The sequence goes on from NZ_JBUBKD010000011.1 coordinate 331,387, forward strand.
CACGCGCCCAGAGCTCGCTAGATCTTGCTGTCCTTTCACACCATTTGTTCATTGTTGAAGTCTTGACGACATCCGTGTATGGCTCTAATCCGTACGGCATAGAGCAACTCTGCTTCCGATAACGCCAGACCTTCAGCGCTCTAGCGCGGATGATCCTGTGCAACCGGGAGTAGCCGTTTAACCGCCCTGCACACATCTTATTAGTTTGCCCTTCTATCGAAGGCGCTTCTGATCAATTTGACCGGCGGGATTCTGCTAGACGCGAGGACCAGTGGTCGGTATGGTCAACCAGGCAAAGTATGGGATTAATTCACACAACCTCAGTCACCGTAAAACGAATCAGCCGGTGATTTCCGGTATCAGACCTCATGAGCGCAGTTTTCTTTTCGTTGGGTGTCGTTCGGTCGAAGTGCTCCGTAAAGAACGCCGCGTATCTTCTCGCTCTACCTTGGCCCTTTCGACCAGCTCGTTCACCGAGGTGCGAAACACCCGCAGGCTTCCTTGGCCAATCTTGGTGCCCCGCAATCGGCCCTCATCGATCCACCGATAGATCGTCCATTTACTGACTTGAAGCACCTTGGCGGCTTCCTGAATACGTAGCAACAGGGGTTCCATTGTTCTCGATCCTGATCAAAGGCACCACTCCGCGTGCAAGTTGACCGATGTCACCGGCATTCCACTACTTCATGATCTGGGCACGGCAGCGCCGCCCGTCTCCCTTGACTCGATTCACGACTTGAGTAAGCTGATTCGCCGTTGTCTTCTCCTTAGTCCGGTCCAGAAGAGGTGCATCCGTACTTGGATCATGCAGGAGGCTATGACCATTGAGAGAAATTACAGAGATGCTCTATCCGGCCAACGCAGCACGGCTGAAATGCCTCGCTGTCTCCGGTGTTCGTGACATTCTGCCTGAACGCCGACGTGCGATCGACTTCACGGTGGAAACTCGATGTGACGACGGCTGGCACTGCGGAGGATTATTGTCGCTTTGCGATTGAAGGTTACCGGCGGATCGCAATCCTGCAGTTCTCCCGGCAACCAATGGATAGGCCGTCCGGCCCACCGCATCCTTGAATGAAGGCTCACCGGGCTCCATCGACTTGAGCTTGAAACCGACCCCCTTGATGGTCAGGAGCTGGCACCGCCGATCCGGATCGCGATCCAGCTGTTGTCGAAGCGCATGAACGTGTACATCCAATGTGTGTTCCCCGATGGCAAATTGCGGTCCCCATACGCGATCGACCAATTCGCTTCGGCTGAACACTCTCGACGGCGCCTCCATCAGCATTTTGAGAATGGCGAAGGGTTTCGCGGAGAGCAAAAGCTGCTGTCCGGCAATGGTCACCTTGTGGTGATCGGCATCTAAATGTACGGCACCCACCTGGTACACGGCGCGACTGGTGACAGCGTACCCGGCTCGTCGAAGATAGGCACCGACTTTGGCAGTGAAGAGTCTCTGCCCATCTCGAAAATCATGGATGCCGTCGGCTCCACGCTCAAGATCGGAGATGCCATGCTCATCGGTATACTCACTGCCGACCGGAATCAGTGTCATGATCGGAGTGTGCGTGAGCGCAGGATGTGTGCGAAGCATATCCCACGCACTCACACGGTGATCCACCAACACGACGGTCGGCGACTGATGCTCGGCGAGCCTCAGCGCTTCCTCAACCGTCATCACGAAGCGTATCGTACATCCGACTCGATTCAATGACTCTCGAATTCCATTGATGAATACAAGATCCGGCGATAGGAGAAACATGCACGTGGATACGACCGCCGACGATTCGTCCGGCTGTGCGCTGCTCTCACATTCCGACCTCACACCGGAAGGCCGTTCTCGGAAGAACACCCCGAGCAACCCTAGGACCGCAGGTACAAAGAGCATCGCCGATGGGGGAGAAGCCGAAACCGGCTGCATGCGCGACGTACTTCCCCATTCGTCTCCTCCGACAGCCGACGACCACACACTCCACGGCGGGGTCCGCTCGAAAAGAGAGAGGGTGAGTCCGAACAAACTTGTTGAGAACCATTCAATCTTTCGCTCCTGCATGGACAACTTCTTCTCATCGGCAATTATGTTGCAGCACAACACCATGACGTCATGAAGCATATCCGCAGCATCTGAAGGCGTAAGAGTGACTCCTTGGATCGTGGTTTCTTCTAAAATGCGCCTCTCAACGTTCCTCGCGCTGACCTCGGTAACGGAGAGAAGGGATCCATCATCGTCACCACCGGGCGGCAACATGACGGCCTGCACCCCATTCGCCCCTGTAAGGGAGACGACCATCACAAGTATTAGAGAGAACTTATGCACCCATCGCATGGGATTCCTCAACCATCTGGCATCCTGCGCTTCCTCAACTCTATTCATGTACAAGTTCACAGGAATGCCGCGGGAGAAAGGAGGGAACGAGCCCGGATTTTCCACCCCAAAAAGATGTTGCGCCTCAAAAAACCGTTTTCTTCCGGCGCAGCCATCTTACCCCACTCCCCCCCCCCCCA